>CAYMJJ010000004.1:0-68109 GCA_964390445.1 uncultured Anderseniella sp. | reverse complement strand
CGGCAAGCTCCTTGATGCCAAGACTGGAGCTTTCCGCCCAGCCTTCAACGGCAACTTTGCCTGCTTTCGCGTCGATACCCACAGCAACACGCCCCGGGAAAACCTTGCACGCTTCACGCACCAGCGCCGGATTGCGCACGGCCAGCGTCCCGAGAATGACCCGCGCGATGCCCCGGTCCAGCCAACGCTCGATACCTGCCAGATCGCGGATGCCGCCACCCAGCTGCACGGGCAGCGAAACTGCTTCGAGAATCGCTTCCACGGCAGCCGTGTTTACCGGTTGACCGGAGAACGCGCCATTCAGGTCCACCAGGTGCAGATAGCTGAAGCCTTGCTGCTCGAACGCATACGCTTGTGCTGCCGGATCATCGGAGAACACCGTAGCCTGCTCCATGTCGCCCAACTTGAGTCGGACGCACTGGCCATCTTTCAGATCAATTGCAGGAAACAGGATCAACGCACGTCAACCTTTCACGGAGCCCAGGTCAGAAAGTTGGCAATCAGCTTCAGCCCAAGCACCTGGCTCTTTTCCGGGTGAAACTGGGTGCCAGCAATATTGTCCCGCGCCACCAGAGCAGTGATGGTTTCACCGTAGCTGGTGGTAGCCACCACGTCACCCGGGTTGGCAGCCTTCAAATAATACGAATGAACAAAGTAGGCATGGCTACCTTCGGGGCCAGTCGCGATGTCTTGCAGCAACGGATGGTCGCGCTGGCTGTCGAGGGTGTTCCATCCCATGTGCGGAATCTTCAATCCAGTCGTGCCAACATCTATTCGGCTGACATCTCCGGCAATCCAGCCAAAGCCGCTGGTTTCGCCGTGTTCAAGCCCACGCGTCGCCATCAACTGCATGCCCACACATATGCCGAGGAACGGCCGGGCCTGCACATGGCAGATCTCCTCGATGGCCTGCCACAGTCCGTCTATTGCCCTGATGCCATCACGGCAATCACGATAGGCACCGACGCCGGGAAGCACTATACGGTCGGCTGCCAATACGTCTTCCGGGGTCTTCACCAGGTCTATCGATGCCTCGATGCCGCTGGTTCGGGCGGCTCGCTCGAACGATTTCTGGGCAGAACGCAGATTGCCCGAGCCGTAATCGATAATTGCCACCCGCATCATGCAGGGGCGGCACCTTGGGCCTTGGTGCGATCGGCAAAGAACCGCCAGGCAGCCTCTTCTCGATCAGATGCGGCAATGTCGGCCACTTCCTGAAAGCCCCGCCTGTCAAGCCCCCGCCGACGCAGGTCATTGCCTTCCAGGCCGAACCAGGCGTTGATCAACAGCCCCAGCGTAGTGGTCAGCGTTGCAGGCAGGCCGGCAAAACCTGCCAACACACCCAAACCAATTGCAGCCACTAGGTATATTGCCAGCGCCAGCCAGAGGCGATGCCAGATCAACCAGAAGAACGGCACAAGGAACGCTGCCCAGTTGAAACCGTCGCGTACGAATAGAACAGCCCTGTCGGCATCTTCCTCGCGCAGGTACTCGGTCTTGCGGTGAGCCGTATAGATGCGCACGGGTTCTACTCCCCGCCGCCAAGCGTTCCCTTGGTCGAGGGAACGGCGTCGGGCATGCGCGGATCAATTTCGATACACTCACGCAACGCCCGCGCCACCGACTTGAAACAGCTTTCCGCGATGTGGTGGTTGTTGAAGCCATACAGAGTTTCGACGTGCAGGGTCATGCCGGCATTCATGGAAAAGGCCTGGAAGAATTCCCGGAACAACTCGGTATCCATGTCACCGATCTTGGGTGCGTTGAACTCGGTCCGCCAGACAAGATATGGCCGGCCCGACACATCGATGGCTACCCGGGTCAACGCTTCATCCATTGGCAGGTAGCACTGCGCATACCGCCTGATCCCCTTTCGGTCTCCCAGTGCCTTTGAAATGGCCTGACCGAGCGCGATACCGGTGTCTTCGGTGGTGTGATGCATGTCGATGTGCAGATCACCGGACGTCCTGATCGTCATGTCGATCAGTGAATGGCGCGAAAGCTGGTCCAGCATGTGATCGAAAAAGCCGATGCCGGTCGCGATCTCGCGCTTGCCGGTACCGTCGAGGTTTACTTCAACGGATACATCGGTTTCGTTGGTCTTGCGTGCGACGCTTGCCGTTCTCATCTTTCGAATCCCATCCACTCACGCCCATGCGGGTGCCTTTTAGCAGGACAACACGCCGGCGCAAGGGTTCAGGTGCCGGTTGATTAACCCGGCCGGGTCTTTTATTCGCTTTGCAACGACCTTACCTGATAGACCATTACAACAGCGACGGGGAGAATGACCGGCATGCCTGATGATCGCAATCCACCCGTCTGGCACGGCACAACAATCGTCACCGTGCGCAAGGGCAATTTGGTGGTGGTGGCCGGAGACGGTCAGGTCAGCCTGTCCGACACGGTGATCAAGGGCAATGCCCGCAAGGTCCGTCCGCTCGGCAAGGGCGACGTCATTGCCGGATTTGCCGGAGCGACCGCAGACGCAATGACACTGTTCGAGCGGCTCGAAGCAAAGCTTGAGCAATACCCCGGCCAACTGACCCGCGCCTGCGTCGAGCTGGCAAAAGACTGGCGCACCGACCGCTACCTGCGGCGGCTGGAAGCCATGATGATTGTGGCGGACAAGACCACCAGCCTGGTCCTGACCGGCAATGGCGACGTTCTGGAACCTGAGAACGGCGTCATTGCCATCGGGTCAGGAGGTAACTATGCGCTGGCGGCCGCCCGGGCACTGGTCGACCATACCGAACTTGACGCGGAGGCGATCGCCCGCAAGGCCATGCTCATTGCTGCCGACATCTGCGTTTACACGAACGCCAACATCACGCTTGAAAGGTTGGACGCTGAATAGCGCTCCGCACCCATTCGTCCCATCCTGTCACGAGATCTCCATGACCGATTTTTCCCCCCGCGAGATTGTTTCCGAGCTGGATCGCCATATCGTCGGACAGCGCGATGCCAAGCGCATGGTGGCAATTGCCCTGCGCAACCGCTGGCGACGCAAGCAGCTCGACCCGGCATTGCGCGACGAGGTGATGCCCAAGAACATCCTCATGATCGGACCCACAGGCGTCGGTAAAACCGAGATCGCACGGCGGCTGGCAAAGCTTGCCAATGCACCTTTCATCAAGGTCGAGGCCACCAAGTTCACCGAGGTGGGCTACGTTGGCCGAGACGTCGAGCAGATCATCCGCGACCTGGTCGAGATCGGCATGACGCTGGCACGCGAGGCGAGGCGCGACAAGGTAAAGGCGCAAGCCCAGGCCAATGCGGAGAATCGCGTGCTTGATGCGCTGGTTGGTGCCGGAGCATCCGCGACCACCCGTGATGCGTTCAGGACGAAGCTGCGAAAGGGCGAGCTTGACGACAAGGAGATCGAGCTGGAGGTGTTGGATACCGGTGGGGGCATGCCGACCATGGACATTCCCGGCATGCCCGGATCGTCGGTCGGCATGGTCAACCTGTCGGACATGTTCGGCAAGGCCTTTGGGCAACGCACCAAGACCCGCCGCATGACGGTCATGGAAAGCCATACGGTGCTGGTTCCGGAAGAGTCCGACAAGCTGATTGATCAGGAACAGATCGTTGCCGAGGCCATCGACAGCGTTGAAAACAACGGCATCGTATTCCTCGACGAAATTGACAAGGTAACAGCCCGCGCCGAGCGCCAGGGCGCAGATGTCAGCCGCGAAGGCGTACAGCGTGATCTGCTGCCACTGATCGAAGGCACGACGGTATCCACCAAATACGGTCCCGTGAAGACCGACCACGTCCTGTTTATCGCTTCAGGCGCGTTTCACGTTGCCAAGCCGTCAGACCTGCTGCCTGAGCTGCAAGGGCGTTTGCCCATCCGGGTTGAGCTGAACGCCCTCACGCGTGACGACTTCAAGCGCATCCTCATCGAGCCGGAGGCCAGCCTGGTCAAGCAGTACGTTGCCTTGCTCGGGACCGAGAACCTGACGCTTGACGTGACTGAGGACGGCATCGACGCATTGGCCGACATTGCAGCCGAAGTGAACGCTTCAGTGGAAAACATCGGTGCGCGCCGGCTTCACACCATTATGGAACGTGTGCTTGAAGAGGTCAGCTATACGGCCACCGACCGGGCTGGAGAGACCGTGGTGCTGGACGCGAAGTTTGTCGAAGACCACCTTGGCGACCTCGCGCGCAACACAGACCTGTCGAAGTTCATCTTGTAGGTGTTTCCGCCTTTACCTCGCCGGGGTCCAGCAGGTCCAGGTGACGTTCGATCTGGGCGTCTTCCATGTCTCGGATGCACGACGCGAGCCGGTTGGCCAGTTCAGTGGCCTTCGGTGACAAGCCCGATGTGTCGACTACGATACGAGGATGTGACAGCCGGGCAAGGCGGGCAATTTCTTCGGCTTCGTCCCAGATGATATTGAAATAGGCGATGATGCGCTGGACCAGATACCAGCTGGGCAAGCCGCGATGGCCGTGCTCCAGCGCGGACAGATACGCGGGGGTCACTCCGATCGCTTCCGCCATCTTTTTCATTGTAATGCCACGCTGCCTGCGCAGGTCGCGCAGCTTTGCCCCAAACGGTGTCATGGTCTGCCAGCCTTGCGGCGCAGCCGGACATAGAACGCCCCGCCGCCGCCGTGCCTGGGATGGGCTGGTTGAAAGCCGACGACATGGTCGGCAAAGATCCGCTCATTCATCCAGCCCGGAAACGCTGCCCGCAGCCGACCTTGCCGTTCAGGTGCGTGATAGATATCCTTCGAATGCAACGTGTGGCGGGTAAATTGCGAGGCCCCCTTGCCGGTAATCACCAGCACATTCCGGAAGTCCTGTGCCCTGGCACCCTCAATGAAGTTCAGCAGCGCAATCCGGCCGCGCTCCACGCTCATGCCGTGCAGGTCGATGCGTGCATCTATCTCGACATTTCCTCGCCCCAGCTTCTGGGTATCGCGTCGATTGAGGCCGGCCACGACAGGTGGCTTGGGTCTGGGCAAGGTGGGCATTGTTGCGGGGACGTGACGGGCCGGCTTTGCTGACGAGGTGCCCGCAACGGTCTTAACCGCCTTGGTCATTGCCTCCTCGGCCTGTTCGGTGGCAATGGGCAAGCGGTTCGGACGCAACGGCCGGACCGTGTCCTTGACGAGATTCCAGATTTCAGCTTCGTCACTTCGAAGCGTTCGCGGGTCCTTGCGACGTTTCGGCTGAACGGGCTTGGTCATGGCCTGAATTTTCTCACCAGCCGATCAGCAAGACCATGCGGGACCAGCGCATAGAGCATGCCCTTTTCGTCCATCAACCCTGCGTCACGCCCGGCGTCACCGCCTGAGCCGAAATAGATGTCGCCGCGCTGGGGCCCACGAATTGCAGAACCGGTATCCTGGGCCACCATCATCCGGTCAAACGGCAAGACCTCGCCGTTGTAATGCACCTGTGTCGACACCCATACCGGAACACCGAGGGACCAAAAGGACCGGTCAACCGCCAGCGACCTGAACGGCGTCAATGGTAGTCCTTGCGCGCCCACCGGGCCTGCTCCGTCGCCCGCTCCTTCAAGCCTGCGAAAGAACACGTACGACTGGTTCTGCCACATCACTTCGCGGGCCTTTCCCGGATTGGCCGCAAGCCATGCGCGAAGGGCCTGCATGGACATGCCCTCGCGGGTCATCTCGCCCCGGTCGATCAACACCTTGCCAATGGAGGTATAGGGCAAGCCTGTCTTGAGACTGTAGGCCAGTCGCACGGATCTGCCATCTGGCAGCCGGAGCCTGCCAGAGCCTTGTACCTGCATGAAGAAAAGGTCGGCCCAAGACTTCAGCCAGGCAATTTCCAGCCCCTTCCCGGCCAGCTGACCCTGCTCGATCTCTTGACGGGTATGATAAGGACGGGCCTTGCCATTGACCACCCGGCCGTATGCCACGCCCAGCCGTTCTGCGTCCGGAGCGGGCAGCTTCACAAGATCGTCCGGACGTGCAAGCACTGGCACCGAATAGACCTCGGACCACTCCAGGGCACCTTCAAATTCCGGTTCGAAATACCCAGTGAACTGTCCTGACGAACCGCTAATCTTCAGCGCTGAAAAATTAGATGCGACGAGCCGGCGGGCAGTGTCTTCATCAAGACCCCTGGCCACTGCATCACGTACAGCACGGCAAGCGTCGTGCCAGTCGGCTGGCTTTCCTGATAGCTGCGCTGCCCGGCGAAATCCGGTTCCAGACGAAACCAGTTCGGCACAGGCCCTGTCCAGCACCTTGAGTGCGTCAACCAGGCTGTCATGCTGCCAACCAGGCAACTGGTCGGGACTGAGCCGGGTCAACTTCATTGCTGTGCCTGCTCCTGCCGATGTTACCAACCCGGTAAGGCCAACTGCAAATGCGATGCAGGCGGCCTTTGCAGTGAGCATCCGGTACAAGAACATCGGCCTTTTCAGTCGGCCTCGGTGGCCACGAGTTTCCAGTTCGGATCGCGTGACTTTACCGGACGTTCGAAAGTCCACACGTCGGTAATTTCCTGAATCTCGTTCGGATCACCGTCGATTACCCTGCCTTCTTGGTCGAGCGTCGCGGTTATTAGATCGCTAACAAACTTGACGCTGACCTGCGCCTTGCCTCCGCCTAAGTCGACCTTGATGATGTCAGCCTTGTTGATACCGACAAATTTCGATTCAAGTACGTGGCCATCATCCCTGCGCTGATCGATGGCTTGCGAGAACCCATCAAAGACTTCGCGCGACAGAAGCGGCTTGAGCTGTTGCTTGTCACCGTCGGCAAATGCCGTGACGATCATCTCGTAGGCCATGCGCGCACCCTTGAGAAATTCGCGCGGCGTAAACGAAGGATCCTGCCTGTTCATCTGATCCAGCCCGTTAGCGACATCAGAACCTTCGGGCGCAAACCCGTCCCAGATCGGCTTGCGCTCATCATCATCGTCACTAGACAAATCAGCTGGCATTCCCGCCGGCTTGTTGCGGCCAGGCAAAGGCACCACATTGTCCTTGCCTGCAGGTGCCTGCCGCGAGGTGTCGGCAGTATCGCGATCGATCGGCGGATCAAACGGCTTTTCATTGCCGGTTCGAGAACCAAGAACACTGCGTAGCCGGAAGAAGATGATGACAGCTACCGCCAGGATAATCAGGTTGAACGGATCAAAGACCTGGGTCATGGAAAGGTACAACTCTTGTTCGGTTCGGGCAGCGCGCGCTTGGATTGCCCCGCTGCGATTGGGGGTACTGGAATATATATAGGCATTGATGGTGCAGGGGGGCAATGGCACGGCCACGACAACGGTGCCGCATGCCGTTTTTTGGGAGATGTGATGCGAATATTTCTGTTCATGGCTTTCGTTGTGGTGCCCATCCTCGAGATTGCACTGTTTTTGAAAGTTGGCTCATTGATCGGCATCCCGGCGACCATAGGCCTGGTGCTGCTGACAGCGCTCGCCGGAACCATGCTGGTCCGTAGCCAAGGCCTTGATGCCATCAACAAGGTGCGTGCATCGGCCAGCCGCGGCGAAGCGCCGGTTGAAGCCCTGATTCAGGGTGCCTGCGTGCTGGTGGCAGGTGTATTGCTGCTCACGCCGGGGTTCGCGACCGATGCGCTTGGCTTTGCCTTGCTGATCCCGCCAATACGGTCGCTGATCACCGGCCATATCTGGAAGTTCATCCAGCCGCACATCATCGTCGCGACCACCCAAACTCATTCCGGGCCACATCAAGGCCGGCCGGATCGCGCAGGCGGCCATAACGGCACCATCATCGAGGGACAGGCCGTGGAGATTGACAGCGAAACAGACCATTCGTCACGGCCTGGCCAGAACCGCCGCTAGGCAAGATTTCTTGCGCAGCGGCATCTGCCATGCTAGCCACCCGACCTGATCAAACGAATACCTGCCACACATAAAGGAACGTCAAGCCATGGCCAAAGCAGCGAAGAAGGCAGCCCCTGCGCCGTCTACCGAATCGAACGGAAAGACTGGAAATGGCGCCGGTGCCCCTGGCGCAGCGCCGTCGATGAAAATCCTTGGCCAGTATATCAAGGACCTGTCATTCGAAAACCCGAACGCACCGCAGTCCCTGACCGGTCAGGATGGCCAGCCTGAAATCAACATTTCGGTCAATGTGAATGCCAAGCCGATGTCGGAGACCGATTTCGAAGTCGAGCTGCACCTGAACGCCAAGGCCAGCGGCAAGTCATCGACCGTATTCGTTACCGAACTGTTGTATGCAGGAATCTTTCGTCTGGAGAATATTCCCCAGGAAGCACTTCACCCGATCGTGCTGGTAGAGTGCCCGCGGATGTTGTTCCCGTTCGCGCGTCAGATCATTGCAGACGTTTCGCGCAATGGCGGCTTTCCACCTCTGATGCTTGATCCGATCGACTTTGCCGCCATGTACCAGCAGCGTGCCGTTGCCGAGCAACAAAGCGCCTGATCAGCAACTGTCTGCCGGACGGCTTATGGTCTGGTCGTCCAGTCAATCAACTGACGTTCAGCCAAAGTGCCTTGTCGCCCAGCCGCTTGACCATTTCAGCATGGCTTTCGCGCTCAATCTGGGTCAACCGAGCGGTCAGTTGCGCTGTGCGTTCACGGGTGCTCACAACAACTGTCGTTGACCTGACCGTCGTAACCTCACGCACCTCGGTCAGGCCGAGCGCTGCCTGCCGGCCACCCATCAACTCAATGTAGACGTCTGCCAGCAATTCCGAATCGAGCAACGCGCCGTGCTTTTCACGGCGCGAGTTGTCGATCCCATAGCGCCGGCACAGGGCATCCAGGCTGTTGGGGCCCATTGGATGGCGCTTGCGGGCAATCACCAGGCTGTCGATGACCCGCTCCATCGGCAAGGCCGGCCGATTGAGCAGGGCAAGCTCCGCATTGATGAACTTCATGTCGAACTGGGCATTATGAATGATCAAGACCGCGTCGCCGACAAACTCGAGAAAGGCGTCAGCGATGTCAGCAAAAACCGGATGGCCGGACAGAAACTCTGCCGACAACCCATGCACATTGAAGGCTTCCTGAGGCATGTCCCGTTCAGGATTGATGTACTGGTGGTAGTGGTTGCCGGTCGGCACCTGGTTGATCATTTCCACCGCGCCGATCTCGACAATCCGGTCACCGGTAAACGGATCCAGGCCCGTCGTTTCAGTGTCGAGTACGATTTCACGAATCACGGCGAGCAGCGCTCCGAATAGTGTTCAACCTGTCTATCGCAGACTTCACGGCCTGGCGGGTTTCGTCCAGTGACGTGCCCGTTGGTATGATGATGTCCGCCTTGCTTCGTTTGACCGCATCTGGCACCTGGCGAGCAAGAATTGCTTCAAACTTATCCACGTTCATGCCGTTGCGCGCCAACGCGCGCTGCCGCTGTATTTCTGCGGGTGCAGACACCACCAGTACGGCATCGAACTCTGCCTCGCGCCCGCCTTCAAAAAGCAAGGGAATATCGAACACCACCATTGCTGCGCCACCGGCCTGTGCCTGTTCCAGAAACCTGGCCTGTTCGCCGTGAACCAGCGGATGCACGAGCTGCTCAAGACGCTTTATGGCTGCACCGTCAGACAGCACCAGGGCAGACAGCCTGGCCCGGTCAACTGCATTGCCCGAAACTGCATCGGGAAATGCCTCGGCAATCAATGGCACCGCGCCGCCACCTTCACTGTAGAGCTGATGAACCGTGGCATCAGCATCGAACACCGGAACACCCTCGTCGCGCAGCATGTTCGCTACGGTTGACTTGCCCATGGCTATCGATCCGGTCAGGGCAACCTTGAAGACTTCCGTATCAGCCACTGGACAAGATATCCTGTTCGACAATCCGGCGAAGTTCAGGTGTCACTTCTGGCTTGATGCCGAACCACAACCCGAAGCCTTCCACGGCCTGATGCAGTAACATGCCAAGTCCATCAAGCGTTCGTCGATCGAGTTGACGAGCCCGACTCAACATCGGCGTTTCAAGTGGAACGTAGACGATGTCGGAGATGATGCAACGTGCAGGCGTTGCTTCTATCGGGAAGGGATACTCACTCTTGCCACCTGTGCCCAGTGATGTCGTATTGACCACGAGATCGGCATTTGTGGCCACATCTGCAAGCGCTTCATCCGTTACCGGTTTCACGCGAACCCGATCCAGCAACACCAGCGGTTGCGTGCGTGACGAGGTGCGGTTGGCGACATGGATTTCGGCGGCACCCGCTTCCAGCAGGGCCGCAATGATACTGCGTGCCGCGCCGCCAGCACCAAGAACAACGGTGCTGCTGCCCTTCACTTCATGATCGGGCCAGGTCTGCGCAAGATGGGCCAGGTAGCCTTGTCCATCGGTCGAGGTACCGCGGACCTGGCCATTGCAAGTGCGGTAGACCGTATTGATGCTGCCGGTCGCCAATGCTGCTTGGTCGATTTCATCGAGCAGTCCGGCAACAGCCTGCTTGTGCGGTACCGTGACGTTACAGCCCTCAAGTTCGCCAACTCGTACCTGTTCAATGATTTGCGGCAACCGGTCAGGTGAAACGTCGCAGATG
The DNA here is from genome assembly GCA_964390445.1 of uncultured Anderseniella sp. Classification (GTDB taxonomy): domain Bacteria; phylum Pseudomonadota; class Alphaproteobacteria; order Rhizobiales; family Aestuariivirgaceae; genus Anderseniella. The sequence continues at coordinate 57,613 of CAYMJJ010000004.1, read as the reverse complement.
GCATAGCTGGCGTCCAGGCCATACTTCCTGATCCAGAAACCGTGAATAACAGGCGATCGGGAGTGGGAAATTCCCTGACCTACGACACATGCGTGTTTCATGTCATGCCTTGTCGTTAAGGTTGGCTAGCGTTCGCAGATATCCCAACAGGTTCAGTAGCGGTAGTCCCATGATGGTAAAATGGCTGCCGGTAATTGATCGAAACAGGCATACACCCTTGTTTTCTATCTGGTAACATCCGACTGATCCCAGAATGTCAATTCCTGCAGACTGCAGATACGAATCGATATCCTGGCTCGTCATTGGCCACATGGTCAGCGTGGCAGTATCGACTGCCTCGAAAACACACCTGCCTTGCTGATGGCAAACAACGGCTGAATGGAGTTGGTGATCACGCCCTTGCAAGGCCATCAACTGTTGCGCGGCCTGATCAAGAGTTGTGACTTTTGAATATCGCTTGTTTTCACAAGACAACGTCTGGTCTGAACCAACCACGAGCGCTTCTGGGTGCCTCGCACTCACATCAGCCGCTTTGGCGTTTGCAAGTTTCAATGCAAGTTCATCGGAAGGCTGTGATCGGGCATCAGCGGCCAGCTTGATCGGTGTTTCATCGATGTCAGCCGGCACGATGTCGAAATTATAGCCGGCGGCCTGCAGCATCTGCCTGCGGGCAGTGCTGGCCGATGCCAGAATCAGTTTCATGATTGGGCGGACATCATCTCAGGCTGACGCTTGCTCAGCAGGTTCAGCACGGCAGCTGCTGTTTCTTCGATCGACCGGCGGGTAACGTCGATTACCGGCCAGTTGCGTGAGGCACACAGTTTTCGCATGTCGATGATCTCCTGGGTGATCTCCTTGCGGTCAGCATACTTGGTGTCGCGTGCCTCATTGAGAGTCAGCAACCTGTGGCGCCTGATCTGGGCAATGCGCTCTGCACTGGCGACCAGGCCAACGACCAGTGGATTGGTGACTGTCATCAAGGCTGCAGGTGGCGCTACACCTGGCACAAGCGGAATGTTCGCGGTCTTGATGCCCCGGTTGGCCAGATAAATGCTGGTGGGAGTCTTCGATGATCTGCTGATACCAAGCAGGATCACATCAGCATTGTCTAGATCTGCGGTCTGCTGCCCGTCATCATGAGCCATCGTGAAATTCAGCGCATCAATGCGACGGAAGTATTCTGCATTCAGAACATGCTGACCGCCAATATGGGGTTTTGCATTTGCATTGAGGTAAGTGGCAAGGCTGGCAATAACCGGATCAAGAATCGAGATGCACGGAATTGCAAGGCTTTCGCATCGCCGCTCTATTTCCTGTTTCAATGTGTTGTCGGCAATCGTGTAGAGGACGATTCCTGGTTGTTTCTCTACCTCGCTGATGACCCTGTCGAGTTGGCGCGACGTTCGGACCAGCGTATAGATATGCTCGATGGGTTGGTAGCCGGCATAGTAAGCCGTAGCGGCCCGGGCAACGGTGTTGAGGGTCTCACCGGTGGCATCCGATACCAGGTGCATGTGAAAATACTGTTTCGCTGTGCTGCGCATAACTTCCTGCATAGCGTGTTTATGATTTGTGGAAAAGCACGACTAACCGGGATGGCTTCAATCGATTGTTCACATGCATCCAGCCTTCCTCATTTTTCAGAGCGCTGTTGAAAAGTGTGGGGTTGGTTGTGAGAGAGGTGCCAATCCGGCGGATTTGCCTCCTGATGGATGGACAAGGTTTGGATATCTCTTCAATGGAGTGTCATTTCTGCTATCTAAACAAGCCGTTGGCTGTTTTGCAGCTTGAGGTCATTCTTTGCTGGATAATGTAGACAACTGCAACCGGGACGTTCAGATTGTGGGCAGTCCGGGATTGGGGTCACCCACAGGACAACAACAACATCATCTAAAGATTCATATTTGGAAGTTCGGGACGGGATAGTGAGCAAACCATTACTTGATGTGCTGCAGGGCAAATCGCCAGCGAAGCGGCCAATTTGGCTTATGAGACAAGCTGGGCGATATCTGCCGGAGTATCGCGAAGTGCGTGCTCTGGCGGGTGGTTTCCTGAACCTGTGTTACACACCGGAGCTGGCCTGTGAGGTAACACTACAACCGCTGCGCCGGTATGATCTGGACGCTGCGATCTTGTTTGCCGATATCTTGCTGATACCCCAGGCAATGGGTTGTTCATTGGATTTCAGGGAGAATGAAGGTCCGGTACTCGGCAGGATCCGCAGTGCCGATTGTGTAGCAGCGCTGTCGTCGGACATCGGCGTTCTCAACAAAACCTTGTCGCCTGTCTATGAAGCCGTGTCATTGATCAGGAAGGGCCTTGAAGCTGACAAGACCTTGATCGGATTTTGTGGAGCGCCCTGGACTGTCGCTAGCTATATGGTGGAAGGCGGTACATCTTCTGAACGCGCCAGTACCCGCCTTGCAGCCTATGCAGCAGAACCATGGCTTGATGATCTCATTGAAAAGCTTGTCGAGTCCTCCATTGAGTATCTTGGCTGCCAGATTGAAGCTGGTGCTGAAGTGGTTCAGATTTTTGATACATGGGCAGGAGATCTGAGCGGGTCCTTGTTGCAGAAGTACAGTTTTGAACCGATTGCCCGTATTCGTGCGGAGTTGAAACGACGTTGGCCATCCGTACCGGTTATTGGGTTCGCCCGCGGCGTGGGGGTATCGCAACCGGATTTCGTTGACGTGTCAGGCGTTGATGCAGTGGGTATCGAATGGCCGGTGGATACCCGGTGGGCGCGCGACAATCTGGTGCCCAAGTGTGTTGTGCAGGGCAATCTGGATCCGCTGGCGTTGATCGGTGGAGGTGACGGAATGGTCTCGGCGACCCGGCGGATACTGTCGGATCTTCCGATGGAGCGGCATATCTTCAACCTGGGTCACGGAATTCGCAAGGAAACCCCGCCAGAGCATGTGTCTGACCTGATCAGTGCAATTCGTGAATTCGACAAGTCGTAGGCCGCGCTAGATGTATGACTGGATCAAGGTGGTTCACACGCTGGCCATCATTTCATGGATGGTGGGCTTGCTCTATCTGCCGCGTTTGATGGTTTACCATGCCAAGGCTACCCCTGGTGGCGAGTTGTCAGAGACGCTCAAGGTCATGGAGCGCAGGTTGCTGAAGGCTATCATGACACCTGCGATGCTGGTTTCCTGGATTGCCGGGTTGTGGCTGGCGTGGTCGTCCGGCTTGCTTCTGGATTTGCCGTGGTGGTTCATCGTGAAGCTGGTTTTGGTTCTGGTGATGTCGGGGTTTCACGGCTGGCTTGCGGCTGAGGTTAAGAGGTTTGCCGTTGATGCCAACCAGCGTGGACATGTTGCCTTCCGGGTAGCGAATGAGTTTCCAACCGTGTTGATGATCGTCGTCGTCATCATGGTGTTGGTGAAGCCGTTCCTCTGATCTGCGGGTCCTGACTTTCCTGTTTCGCTGCGGTTGATTTGCTGGTATAGGATGCTGCGCAGGCGTCGAGTTGCTTTTTCAATTCTGCCGGCGTCCCTCCCCATCGCTGGTTGCTGTGTTGCCTAGAGCGCGAACAGCCCAGACTTTCCACTGCATAGGTCCCCACTGATGACCAAACTCGACGAACTTGAACAGATCAAGCTTTTCGACCTGAAACAGAAATCACCTGCCGAGCTTCTGAGCGCTGCCGAAGAGCTCGAGGTGGAAAATGCCAGTGCACTGCGCAAGCAGGAGCTGATGTTCACGATTCTCAAAAGTCTCGCTGCACGTGATGTGAACATTATCGGTGAGGGTGTCGTTGAGGTGATGCCGGACGGGTTCGGGTTCTTGCGGTCTCCGGATGCAAATTATCTTGCTGGTCCTGATGACATCTATGTCAGCCCCAGTCAGATCCGGAAATTTGCTCTTAAGACCGGCGATACCGTTGAGGGTGATATTCGTAGCCCAAAGGAAGGCGAGCGGTATTTTGCACTGCTGAAGGTCAACTCGATCAACTTCCAGGAGCCGGAGAAGGTAAAGCACAAGATTCACTTCGATAACCTGACGCCGCTGTATCCTGATGAGCGCCTGGTGATGGAAGTGCAGGACCCGACCAAGAAGGATTACTCCAGCCGCGTGATTGATCTGGTTGCGCCGCTGGGCAAGGGTCAGCGTGGTCTGATCGTGGCGCCGCCGCGGACAGGCAAGACCGTGTTGTTGCAGAATATCGCCCAGTCGATCACGTCAAATCATCCCGAGTGTTACCTCATTGTATTGTTGATTGACGAGCGTCCGGAGGAAGTGACCGACATGCGCCGCTCCGTGCGCGGTGAGGTGGTAAGCTCGACGTTCGACGAACCCGCCAGCCGTCACGTCCAGGTGGCCGAGATGGTAATCGAGAAGGCCAAGCGACTGGTTGAGCATGGACGCGATGTGGTGATCTTGCTCGATTCGATTACCCGTCTCGGGCGTGCCTACAACACGGTGGTGCCGTCGTCTGGCAAGGTGTTGACTGGTGGTGTAGACGCGAATGCGTTGCAGCGCCCGAAGCGGTTCTTCGGTGCAGCACGTAACATTGAGGAAGGTGGATCGCTGACGATTATTGCCACCGCACTGATTGATACCGGTAGCCGTATGGATGAAGTGATCTTTGAAGAGTTCAAGGGCACTGGCAACTCGGAAATCGTGCTCGACCGCAAGGTTGCTGACAAGCGCGTGTTCCCGGCGATGGATATCCTGCGCTCCGGCACCCGCAAGGAAGAGTTGCTGGTTGAGCCGGTCAAGTTAAAGAAGACCTACGTGCTTCGACGGATACTCAATCCTATGGGCACAGTCGATGCAGTTGAATTTCTGCTCGACAAGCTCCGGCAGACCAAGTCGAATGATGACTTTTTCGATTCAATGAACGCCTAGTAGTTCGGGTAGCGCTGCCGGGTCTGTCACTGGTAGCGAACATGTCTGGTTCCGGCATATGAAGGCCGCGGGGTCATCTCCGCGGTCTTTTCCATGGGCAGGGTGGCTGGGGTCAAGAACGGTATTAGGCGAGACGTGCATGATCGCGGCATAGGACGGTGCACATTTGAGTGTGGCGCCGTGCAATGCCTTGAAACTGTCACCGGTAGGGTCGCCAGTCAGAATGATCTGTGGATCAGATGAGATGCCAATCCAGGCAATCCAGGCGGTCGGACAGGCGAAGGCGTTTTGTGTCATGCGCGGTTCGAAGGCGCTCATGATTCTCTTAGCCATGACCAGGTAACTGGTGTTTCCGCTCAGCAGTGACAGTTTGCGCAGGTTGGTGATCATTGTGGCGTTGGTATTGGGCGTCACGTCATCGGTCCAGTAGGTATCTCTGATGATGAGGTCTTTGGTGCGGTGGGATGCCATGGTAAAACCAGGGCTGTTGGCATCTATATGTTGCTGAATCATCTGGTCGGTGTAGGTGGCTGCCCTGTCGATCCAGTTTACTGCGAGTGTGGCCTGGTACATGTCGAGACACGCGGTTATCAGGTGAGCGTAGTCGTCAGCTGTGGCGTAGCTGGAGCGCGTGCCTTGCCTGCTGCTATGGTAGAGCTGGTCGCCGTCGTTCAGGTGATTACCGATTTCGTTCAATGTCTGGTTGGCACGGATCAGATAATCTTGGTTGCCGGTGCTGACGTAGGCATGGACGTAAGCGGATGCCGTCAGGGCGTTCCAGTCGGTGAGGGTCTTGTCGTCCCATCCGGGCGGAACCCGTGTCCTTCGTTGGTCGAGCAGCGTGACTCGTGCTTCAGCCAGCAACTGTTCGGACGCTTCATCAAGCAAGGATTCGTTGTTCAGGCGGTTAAGAATGTTCTGATGTTCCCAGTTTCCTTCGGGGGTGACGTCGTAGGTGGTCTTGAACAGGTATCGAGTCGATTCTGGCAAGATTGCGTTTATCTCGTCTTCCTGCCAGCAATAGTACTTGCCTTCGACGCCTTCGGAATCTGCGTCATAGCTACTGGCGAACAGGTTGTTGCTGGTCAGCATGTCACTTGACAACCAGTTGCACGTCTCATCGATTCGGGTCTGGAACAATCGGGATGGCCGACGACTGTTGATCTGGGCCAGCAGGCGGACATACTGGGCGTTGTCATAGAGCATCTTTTCGAAATGCGGTACGAGCCAGCGGGTATCGACTGTATACCTGGCAATACCGCCGGCGAGGTGGTCGTAGATGCCACCCTGACTGATCTTGGTCATGGTCAGGTCTACCGCGCGATAGCACTCATTGTTGCCAAGTTCGTTGGCGAGCGTCCAGATCAGCTCGAACAGCGGTGATTGCGGGAATTTCTGGGAACTACCGAGGCCGCCGTTTGACCAGTCAACTGCCTTCATGAGTTGACGCGCCAGCGGTTCGAGCAGGCCGGGTGTAACGCCCGCGCCGGTCGGGCTGTCGTCGCGGCGGGTCAGCGCCTCGAGTATGGCTTGTGAATTACTGGCAATCTTGTCGCGCTCGTTGGTCCAGATCTCGGCGACACGTTCCAGGATCTGCGTAAAACTCGGTCGGCCATACTGGGGGGTTGGCGGGAAGTATGTCCCACCCCAGAATGGGCGCCTTCCGGTGTCCAGAAACATGGTGAGTGGCCAGCCGCCTTGCTCGCCCATCAGGTGCAGGGCGTCCATGTAGATGCGGTCTACGTCAGGGCGTTCTTCGCGGTCCACCTTGATGTTGATGAAAAGGCGGTTCATTAGTTCGGCCGTTGCCCGGTCTTCAAAGCTTTCATGCGCCATGACGTGGCACCAGTGACAGGCTGCATATCCTACGGAGAGAAGGATTGGTTTACCTTCGGCTCTGGCTGCTTCGAATGCAGCCTCGCCCCAGGGGTACCAGTCAACCGGGTTGTCTGCATGCTGAAGCAGATAAGGGCTTGTCTCTTTTACTAGTCGGTTGTTATTGCGTGACGGCCCGGCCATGTCGCTGTGGTGTCCTGATCAGTTGGAGTTTTTCGCTATCTCTCAGTCAGATACCATTTATGCATTGTCATCAGGCAGCGGCAAGGCAGGCGTTGCTGTCGTGCGTGTGTCTGGCGGCAAGGCGGGTGAATGTATTGTGCGTGCGTGCGGGGCGCTGCCTGCTGCTCGGGTGGCCAGCGTGATGAGTATTCGGCGGCCGTCTACGGCTGAAAAGCTGGATCGCGGACTGGTGTTGTGGTTTCCAGCTCCGGCCAGTTTCACCGGCGAGGATGTTGCAGAGTTCCATCTGCATGGCAGTGTGGGTGTGGTAAGGCTGTTTCTTGACGAGTTGCGGTTGCTGGATGACGTGCGGCCAGCAGAGGCGGGTGAGTTTTCGCGCAGGGCCTTTGAGAACGGGAAACTCGACCTTGTCGAGGTTGAAGGTCTTTCCGACATGCTCGAGGCGGAGACAGCGGCGCAGGTTCGACAGGCCCTGTTTCACGTGGACGGTGATGCCTCACAGGTCTTTGCCCAATGGCGGTCAGCAATCTCGGCTGCGCTGGCGTTTGTCGAAGCCAGTATTGATTTCGCAGACGAAGAGGGCGTTGATGCCGCAGCCCGTGCCGAGATCGCGCAGAGTCTTGTACAGACCGCTGAAGCGTTGACGCAATCGCTGCAGTCGTTTGAACGTGGCCGACGCACCCGGCTGGGTGCGCGGGTGGTGCTTATCGGTGCCCCCAACGCCGGCAAGTCCAGTTTGTTGAACGCTATTGCTGCGCGTGACGTGGCGATCGTCAGCCGTGAGGCCGGAACGACCCGTGATGTCGTGGAAGTCAGTCTTGATCTGAACGGTCATGCGGTTGAGCTGGCGGATACGGCGGGGATCAGGGAACAGGTCGATTCAGAACCGGAACGAATTGGCATCGAGCGATCGCGTATGCGGGCCAGTGAGGCGGACTTGGTGCTATTGATTGCTTCCGAGGGGGCGGATTGGCCGGAAATTGAGCTCGATTCGGAAACGATACGAATCTGGTCTAAGTCGGATCTTGGAATTGGGACGGGTGCCTCTGTGGCAGATCACGTGGTCTCTGCGCGAACGGGTGAGGGTGTGGCCGGGTTGATTGATGAGGTTGCCCGGCGTCTTGGCCTGCAGGCTCAGCAGCAGGAGCCTGCGCTGTTGGTTCGCGAACGGCAAATGCATGCGGTTGAAACTTGCCTTTTGCACGTTGAACGGGCCATGTCGGACAGTCTGGAGCTCGAGCTCGTTGCGGAAGAGTTGCGATTTTCAGCGCGTGCCCTGGAACGTTTGATCGGGCGGATTGATGTAGAAGACCTGCTTGATGCAATCTTTTCGCGGTTCTGCATTGGCAAGTGATCATTTCGGGTGCGAAAGTGTTTCACGTGAAACAAAGCACTTTTTGATGTTTGTCCACAGTTCGTGTATTGAAGCCCACCATGAACACACACCATGATCCAGAATACGATGTGATCGTTGTTGGCGGTGGTCACGCCGGTTGCGAGGCGGCTGCGGCGGCTGCGCGCCGGGGTGCGCGTACCGTGTTGATCACGCACAAGCGCAGCACGATCGGAGAGATGTCCTGCAATCCGGCTATGGGCGGACTGGGCAAGGGCCATTTGATGCGCGAAGTCGATGCACTTGATGGCCTGATTGCCAGGATCAGCGACAGGGCTGCCATCCAGTACCGCTTGCTGAACCGTTCCAAGGGGCCGGCGGTCAGGGGTCCGCGCTCACAGATCGACCGGGCAATCTACCGCTCGGCGATGCAGCAAGAGATCGCGAGTATTCCGGGCCTGTGCGTGATAGAAGCAGCTGCTGGCGGTTTCCTGCTGGAACGAGGTTCAGTTGCCGGCATTGAGCTTGAAGACGGAAGCAGGGTGCGGGCTGCCGCCATTGTTCTGACCACGGGCACATTCCTCGGGGGCCTTATCCATATTGGCGACAAACGGATCCCGGCCGGTCGCGTGGGCGAACAACCAAGCAATAGCCTGGCGCAGGTGCTGCGGGGCACGGGTCTTCGCATCGCAAGGCTGAAGACGGGCACCCCACCTCGCCTGGATGCCCGTACCATCAACTACGAGGGTCTCGAGGCGCAGCCTGCTGATGACGAGCCCTATTACTTCTCCACGCTGACGAAGCGCACACTGGCTCCCCAGATCGCGTGCCACGTGACTCATACCAATGCGCGCACTCACGAGATAATACAGCGAAATCTGTCTAAATCCGCCATGTATGCCGGTTTCATAGAAGGGACAGGACCGCGTTATTGCCCGTCAATCGAGGACAAGATTGTTAAATTCAACGATCGCGACTCTCATCAGATCTTTCTCGAGCCTGAAGGATTGGCCGATCACACCGTTTACCCAAACGGCATATCCACGTCGCTGCCTGAAGACGTGCAGGTGCAATACGTCCGTTCTATCAAGGGCCTTGAGCGCGTCTGCATCCTGCAGTTCGGTTATGCAATCGAATATGATTACGTTGATCCGCGTGAACTCGATGCAACACTTGAGGTCAAGGCATTGCCCGGACTGTACCTTGCAGGGCAGATCAATGGCACCACCGGTTATGAAGAAGCCGCTGCCCTGGGGCTCGTCGCTGGTGCCAACGCTGCGGCGGCCGCTCTTCAATTGCCATCGCTGACGATTGATCGGTCAGAAGGCTACATTGGCGTGCTGATTGATGATCTTATTTCACGTGGAGTTTCTGAGCCCTATCGCATGTTCACATCGCGCGCTGAGTATCGATTGATGCTCCGGGCAGACAACGCAGACCAGCGCCTTACTCCCAAGGCCATTGAACTGGGCATGTGTACTGATGCGCGCAAAGCAGATTATGAAAGAAACACCTCTTCTCTCAACACCTTGAGAAGTCAGTTGTCGGCCTTACGCCTTACGCCGCAGCTTGCTGACGTGCATGGACTATCCATTAGCAGGGATGGGCGGACAAGAACAGCTTACGAGCTTCTTGCGTATCCCGGCATCGATATGGGCGCTTTGCAGCAATTATGGCCGATGCTTGGAGACTTTGAGCCTCAGTGTATAACCAGCGTTGAGGCAGAAGCACTTTATGCGGCCTACACCGACAGGCAGAAAGCAGAAATACGCGCGCTCGGAGAAGAGCGGGCAACGTGCTTGCCTGTGGATATTGATTATCAGATCGTGCCAGGACTTTCCAACGAGGTTCGCCAGAAGCTGGCTGCTGTCCGGCCGTTGACCATTGGCGAAGCTGCCGGCATTGAGGGCATGACGCCAAGCGCGCTTGCCCTGCTGGTGTCTTATGCCCGCAAACACCAAAGCTCGCGCAAGGCAGGCTGAGATACATGGGGCGGCGTAGCACGACAAACCAGGCTCCAGCCTGTCCAGAAGGGTTTGCAGACAGGTGGAATGTTTCACGTGAATCACAAGCCAAGCTGACGCAATTCGTCTCTGAACTTTGCCGCTGGCAACGTACACACAACCTCGTGGCCTCATCGACTCTTGATGAGATCTGGGTTCGCCACATCGCGGACGGACTTCAGCTAGCCCGCTACATACTGTCTACAGACGCTCATATACTAGACCTTGGATCCGGTGGCGGTCTGCCGGCGATTCCGTTGGCGATTGCGTTGGCGGACCGACCCACCAATCACAAGATCACGATGGTTGAAAGCAATGGCAAGAAGTCGGCCTTCCTGGCGGCAGCAGCACGGCTTTGCAAAATCAATACCCGAATCATCAATGCCCGCATAGAATCGCTGACAGATTCGGATGTGGAACGACCTGTATCTGTGCTCACTGCCCGGGCGTTGGCGTCACTGCCAGACTTGCTCGAAATGAGTGCTAGCTTGCCTGTTCGTCCACAACGAATGTTGTTCCTGAAGGGACAACATATTGATGTTGAATTGACCGCAGCTACTAAATGTTGGAATATTTCGTTCAGCAAGCACCATAGTGAGACGTGTGTCGACGGGTGCATTCTTGAAATCAGAGAGGCAGAACGTGACCAATCAACTGCATTACCAAACCAACACGCCTAAACCGCGAATTCTGGCTGTTGCCAACCAGAAAGGCGGCGTGGGCAAAACCACAACAGCGATCAACCTGGGCACCGCACTGGCAGCAGTCGGTGAAAAGGTGCTGGTGATTGATCTCGATCCGCAAGGCAATGCATCAACGGGACTGGGAATTGACCGCAATGCCTCAGTGGCTTCGACCTACCAGGTGCTCCTCGGTGAGGACAAACTCACAACAGCCATACGCCACTCAGAGATACCAGGTCTGGATTGCGCGCCGTCATCAATGGATCTGCTTGGCGCCGAGCTTGAACTGGCCGGATATGACCGCAAGACCTACCGTCTCAAGGATGCCATTGATGAGATGTGCGAACACATGCCGATCAGCGAGCGCTACTCGTATATCCTGGTCGATTGCCCGCCGTCGCTGAACCTACTGACGATAAACTCCCTGTCTGCCGCGGATGCCATACTGGTGCCTTTGCAGTGTGAGTTCTTTGCGCTTGAAGGCCTCAGCCAGCTGATGAAGACCGTTGATCGCGTCAAGGCCAACCTCAATCCGGCGCTGGAAATACAGGGTGTTGTGCTGACCATGTTTGACCGGCGGAACTCGCTTTCGGAGCAGGTGGCACAGGATGTAAGAAGCGTACTGGGTGCCAAGGTTTACGACACGGTCATACCGCGCAACGTTCGCGTTTCCGAAGCGCCGTCTTACGGAAAGCCCGTATTGCTGTACGACAATATGTGTGCTGGCTCACAAGCCTATATTCGTCTCGCATCCGAAATTATCCGCCGCGAACGCCTGCTGCGCGCAGCCTGACTACACCTGGAAAGAACATGATATGACGGCACTACCAAAGAAGAGGCTTGGACGCGGCCTGGCCGCATTGATCGGAGACGACCTGTCAGCAGAGCAGGACAGCACCAACGACTCAACGACAATCGCTGGATTGCGCGAACTGCCCATCGAGAAGATCACAAGCAACAAACTGAACCCGCGCAAGACGTTCAATGAACTCGAGCTGGAAGAACTGACAAGATCGGTCAAGGACAAGGGCATTCTTCAGCCTGTCGTCGTTCGACCCAATCAGGATCACGATACCTACCAGATCGTGGCCGGAGAGCGTCGCTGGCGCGCGGCACAGCGCGCCGGATTGCACACCGTGCCTGCATTGATCCGTAATTTGAACGACCAGGAAGTTCTCGAGATCGCGATTATCGAAAACGTGCAACGGTCTGACCTGAACCCCGTTGAAGAAGCGATGGGTTATCAGCAGCTGATCGAAAGTTTTCAATACACTCAGCAACAACTGGCTGAATCAATTGGCAAGAGTCGCAGTCACATCGCCAACACCTTGCGCCTGATGACGCTGCCCAAGGGAGTACTGGAGCAACTGCAGGATGGCAAGCTGACAGCGGGACACGCACGGGCCCTGATTGCCACGGACGATCCGCAATCGCTGGCGCAAAAGATTATTGCACTTGGACTGTCTGTCCGTCAGGCAGAAACGCTCGCCCGAAACAATCCGCCAGCCAACGATGATGCGCGACCAGAATCAAAAACCATTCCGGACAGCAACCTGAAAGCCCTCGAGAAGGCGATAAGCGAAGCCACCGGACTTCGTGCAGCCGTACAAACCGGCTCTGGTGAAAAAGGCAAATTAACAATCAATTACAAGACGTTAGATCAACTAGAAGAAATTTGCCGGAAGCTGGGCGTCGAATTCTGACGGCAACTATCAGGCTTTCGACCTTGTGGAAAGCGCCAGAACCAACCGTTCCAGCAACGGCCAGGAAACCTCATGGCTCATTCGGCTGGCAGCATTGGCAGTCTGTATTGCCTCAGCCAGAACAGTAACGTTGTTTCTAGCCAATCGCTGAACCTGGTCAGCAATTGCAGGCTGCCGCTTCCAGAACACAGGGGGCCGCCATTCCTTGATGATCGTGTCTGCCCGCCGGCCACCACATGCTGCATGCATCTGCATCAACATGACGAAATGATTGGTTAGCGTAACCAGGATCGATGAGGCGGCGACGCCATCATTCCTGAGGTTGCGCAAGCTGGCAAGTGCCAGGTCTGTCTGCCCTGCAAAACTGCCATCGATGACTGCATCGAGCGGAGACGACCTGTTGATCGCACAAACCGCCTCAGTGTCACCCAAAGTCACGCTGTCCTGCCCACGGCAATAGGCGACAATCTTGTCGAGCTCGCTGTCAAGCAAGGCAGCGTTGCCTGCGACCGCCTCGACGATCAATCCAGCTACGTCCCGACTGCACTGCAATCCCTCTGCGGCCAGCTTGGCCACGACAACCGCAGCAAGCTCGTCAGATGTCTGTTCATAGCAACAGACGGCGGCAAGCTCGGGCGAAGCCTCGAACTCCTTGCGCATTGCAACCGTCTTCTTCAGGTCTCCGGCCGTGACCAACAACATGGCACCGCTCCAGCCCACAGTAGTCGCAGAGACGCATTCCTTGTAGACGGAGGCGGAGGCAGCTTCCACGGTCACGATCTTTGACGATCCGAATAAGGACAACGCCTGCAGTTCTTCCAGTATCTTACCTGGATTGTCATCGATATCAGCGGTTGCCAGGCGTACGACTTCGACCAAAGGATCGACGGCAGTGAGGCTTGACAGGGTCTCGGACTTGATGCGCTGGACGAGATCCCAGTTTGGACCAAAAACCAGTATCCCGTGATAGCGCCGGGGCTCAGCCTTCAGCTGGCGCACAAACCCGTCTGGCTTGACGGCTGACATTCAAACGCCGGCAAGGTAAGCGGCAAGCCGTGTCTTGATTTCTTCACCAATCTGGCGGGCTGCCTGTTCCTCAGCATTGGTGCGTGCCTGAACATTGGCAAACGACGCATTCAACCGATCGTAAGGCACACGGCTGAAGGCACTGCCGCTGAACACGGGCTGGCTTGTGGCTGAGTCAATCAACTGGAACTTTACCGACAGGTTGTAGGCCAGACGGCGATGAACCGTATCAGCGGTGTCGACGAGGGTCTGGGCGTTACTCTTCGTTTCGAACTTCAGGAAATAGCGATCGGGCGCATGGGTGCCAGCAGGCCGTGTCGACTTGATGATCTCATTGCGCACCAACTGACCAACCCGAGTGGATTGTTGCTCTATCCCAACCTCAGCCAACTGCTGGTTAACTGACGAACCATCTGACCGCGTGGCGTACAAAGGCTGGTAGCCGCAACCCTGAAGCAGGACTGCAGCGGACAGCACGAGAGCAGACACCAGGAGTTTCGCGTTCAACAAGTTCATCCCGCTACAATATTCACCAGCTTGTTCGGCACGACAATGACCTTTCGGACCAACATGTCACCGAGGCTACGTACCACATTCTCATGATTAAGGCATGCCTCTTCTACAGCAGTCCTGCTTAGGCCCACGGCCAGTTGCAATTCAGCCCGCTTCTTGCCGTTGATCTGCACCACCATGGTGACTGTATCCGATGATAGCAATGCCCTGTCGTGTGACGGCCAGCTGCTGTCGCATACGAAGCCTTCCTTGCCAAGCCTGCCCCAGCACTCCTCGGCAAGATGCGGCATCATCGGTGCAAACAACTGTACCAGTGACGTCACAGCCTGCCGCTGAGCTGCGCGGATCTGATCGTTCGACGGTGCCCCATCGGACATGCTCGCCGAGATCGTATTGACGAACTCATAAATTCGCGCAATCGCCCGGTTGAAGCGAAGACCGGCTATGTCATCACCGACTGCAGCAATGGCGGCGTGGGTGGCGCGTTGCAAATCCACAGCAGTCCTGTCGTCAAAAGATGCTGGCACAATTGTACCCGTCGTCACCGGCACGCCAACAACATCGCCGACAAGCCGCCAGACCCGCTGCACAAACCGCCATGCACCGAGCACACCAGACTCGGTCCACTCGATATCCCGTTCCGGCGGGGTATCAGACAACATGAACCAGCGTGCGGTATCGGCCCCGTACTTCTCGATAATGTCATCTGGGTCGATGACATTCCTTTTTGACTTGGACATCTTTTCGGCCGGGGCAACCGTGACAGGCTTACCAGTAGACGATTCCACCCAATCCTCGCCTTGGCGTTCAACTTGCGTCGGCATCAGCCACTCGCCAGCCGAGGAGCGAAACGTTTCGTGGATCACCATGCCCTGGGTGAACAATGACTTGAATGGTTCCTTCACGTTGAGGTGCCCGGTCAGCTTCATGGCGCGGGCGAAGAAGCGTGAATAAAGCAGGTGCAGAATGGCATGCTCGATACCACCGATATACTGGTCCACCTGCATCCAGTACTGCGCCGCCGCCGGGTCCACCGGCACGTCGGCATGTGGTGAGCAAAACCGGGCGTAGTACCAGGAGGAATCAATGAACGTATCGAAGGTGTCTGTCTCGCGCCGCGCCGGCTTCGAACATTTCGGACACGCAACAGACTTCCATTGTATGTGACGGTCCAGCGGATTGCCGGGCTTGTCGAAAGTGATGTCCTGCGGCAACACCACCGGCAACTGATCTAGCGGCACTTCAACGACACCGCAGTCATCGCAATGGATGAACGGGATTGGACAGCCCCAATAGCGCTGACGGGAGACGCCCCAGTCGCGCAGCCGATAGTTGGTTGTCCTCTCGCCGGTACCCAGGGCTTCGAGCCGCGATGCGACTTCTGCCTTGGCCGCATCGACAGACATGCCGTCCAGAAACTGCGAGTTGATCATGTGGACAGATGACTGATCCTTCTCGATCAGCGCCGTGTTGCCAATCTCAACGTCCTCTTCCCCCTTGCTGGCAACCACCGGAATGACATCAAGGTGGTACTTGCGGGCGAAATCCAGGTCACGCTGGTCGTGGGCAGGACAGCCAAACACAGCGCCTTCGCCATAGCTGATCAACACGAAGTTGGCCGCATAAACCGGCAAGCGCCGCGATGCATCAAATGGATGACGCGCGTAGATGCCGAGTGGCAGTCCTTTCTTCTCGGCGCGCTCAATGGCCTCTTCGCTGGTACCGAGAGAAGCACATTCCTTCTGAAAGGCTTTGACCGCCGCAGAACTCTCCGCTGCCTTGCGGGTGAGCGCATGATCGGCGGCGATTGCACAAAAGCTCGCGCCAAAAATGGTGTCATGGCGCGTAGTATAAACCGTCAGGCGGTCCTCCAGCATGTTGCCGGCCTCGTCTTCGAGCTCGAAGGAAAACCGGAGGCCTTCCGATTTGCCGATCCAGTTGCGCTGCATCAACCGGACCTTCTCGGGCCAGTCGGTGAGCGCATCAAGACCCTCCAGAAGCTCTTCCGAATAATCGGAAATCTTGAGGAACCACTGGGCCAGTTCACGCTTCTCGACTGCCGCACCCGAGCGCCATCCACGGCCGTCAATGACCTGCTCGTTGGCGAGTACTGTCTGGTCTACGGGGTCCCAGTTGACGATGGAGACTTTGCGTTCGACCAGACCGGCACGGTAGAACTCGATGAACATGCGCTGCTCGTGGCCATAATACGAAGGATCGCAGGTCGCAAACTCGCGGGTCCAGTCGATGGCCAAGCCCATGGATTTGAGCTGCGTACGCATGGTGTCGATGTTCTGGTAGGTCCAGGTGCCGGGATGAACCTTGCGTTCCATTGCCGCGTTCTCGGCGGGCATGCCAAATGCATCCCATCCCATGGGGTGCAGCACATTGTAGCCGCACGCCTTGCGATACCGGGCAATGACGTCGCCCATTGTGTAATTGCGGACGTGACCCATGTGGATGCGCCCGGACGGATACGGGAACATCTCCAGTACGTAATACTTGGGCTTGTCCGACTCGTTGCTGGCAAGGAAACTGCCAGCCTCGCTCCAGGCTTTTTGCCATTTCGGTTCAGCTGCCCGGGGGTTGTAACGCTCGCTCGACATTGATGTGATAAGCCTGCCTGGTATGGATTTCTGTCGATGCGATGCAGTATCAGGAAGCAATCGCACGGGCAAGCAACACGGACCAGATTGATGACGCTCACCAATGATATAGCTGACCGGTTCAACCAGGTGACCGGCAATATTGCGAAAGCAGCAGAGCGCGCCGGCCGGCAACCGTCCGACGTGACTCTGGTGGTGGTATCGAAGACATTCGATGCTGACGCCATACAGCCAGTTCTACAACTGCCACACCGGGTGTTCGGCGAGAACCGGGTGCAGGAGTCGCAAGGCAAATGGCCCGCGCTGAAGGAAACCTATCCCGATACCGAGTTGCATCTGATCGGACCATTGCAGAGCAACAAGACTCGCGAAGCGGTAGAGCTGTTCGAGTGCATCGAAACGCTTGACCGTGAGAAACTGGCAAAGGCCCTTGCGAAAGAAATCCAGGCAGTTGGCCGCTCACCCGGGTTATTGGTGCAGGTGAATACCGGTCATGAGCCGCAGAAGGCCGGTATCCTGCCGGAGGATCTCGACAAGTTCCTCAAGACATGCAGGCAGACATACCAGCTCGATATCACCGGGCTGATGTGTATTCCCCCCGTTGACGAAGAACCTGCCCTGCACTTTGCGCTGCTGGCCAAGCTGGCGAAGCGAAACGACCTGGTCACCTTGAGCATGGGCATGAGCGGTGATTATGAGACCGCCGTCGAACTGGGCGCAACGCATGTGCGGGTCGGCAGCGCAATCTTCGGCTCCCGCGGATAACGTGATACCGCGTCAAGCCGGGACGACCAGTTGTGTATTGTGGTTGGAAACCTCCAGCAACACCTTCAGATCTCTCAACCGGAAAGCCACGCAACCATGTGTAGGGCCCATATCAGGCCGTTGAACGTGGATGAAGACTGCACTACCTGCCCCTGGCACGGGCGGGTGGTCGTTGTGATCCAGCACGACAATCAGATCGTAGAGATGGTCCTTGCGCCATAGCTGCTCGTGGCCGTGGGCAAACGGAAGCCTGACCTGTCGATTGTAGAACCTCGACATGGGGTCATCGCACCAGCCGTCATATGGTGAAATGCTTCGGACCGGCAGGCTGGTGCGCGGCCGCATGATCCGGTCAGCGCGGTACAGGACGCGCCGCATGGTCCACACACCCGCAGGCGTTGCGAGGTCGCCCTCGTGCTTGTTGAGGCGTATGCCTGCTGCCCCGAGGCTGCAATTCATGGTCATGGTTCCAGCCTGGGCCTGGGCATGGTGCCGCCGGGCCGCCACACGCCTGATCAAAACTTGCTGAAGAAAATTGTTTTGCTGTGACAAGGCTCGGACTTTGCAAAGCAAGCCCGGGCAACTACAGTTGCTCGGGCAGAACTTCAAACCAGGTTACAGGCTGAAATGAGCAACAAGAAGAAAATTGTTATTGTCGATGATGATGACGCACTGCGCGAAACGATCACCGAGCAGTTTTCCTTGCACGATGATTTCTCCGTCACTGCCCTAAACGGAGGCCAGGCTGCGGTACAGCATGTCAAGTCCGAGCTGGTGGACCTCGTCATTCTCGATGTCAACATGCCTGATCTTGATGGCCGCGAAGCCTGCAAGATCATGCGGAAGAACGGGTATCGAGGACCAGTGATAATGCTGACCGCCGAGACATCGGATTCCGATACAATCCTGGGACTTGATGCCGGTGCCAACGACTATGTGACCAAACCGTTCAAGTTTGCGGTGTTGCTGGCCCGCATTCGCGCGCAACTGCGGCAGCACGAGCAAAGCGAAGACGCGGTGTTTGCCATCGGCCCCTACACGTTCAAGCCCAGTTCCAAGGTACTGATCATCGATGACAAGAAGAAGATCCGGCTGACTGAAAAGGAAACGGCGATCTTGAAGTTCCTGTACCGCGCCGGTGAGCAAGTGGTTGGCCGGGATGTGTTGCTGCACGAGGTTTGGGGCTACAACGCTGGCGTCACGACGCATACGCTTGAAACCCACATCTACCGGCTGCGCCAGAAGATCGAACCCGATCCTTCACAGACGCAGTTGCTGGTCACCGAATCAGGCGGATACAAGTTGGTACCTTGATGGCCCGCACATTCAAAAGGTGCGTCTGAAATGAACATCCGGGCAACGGTCAACCTGCTGAAGCAAATCCCCATATTTGCCAACGTCGATGAGGCGCATTTGCAGACGTTGCTGTTCTCGTCCGATGAGCTCGTGGTGCCGGCTCGCCGGTCGGTCTTCGAGGCGGGCGATGAAGCCACCAGCGCAATCATGATCCGCGAAGGTGAAGCCGTGGTTCATGATGCGCAGAGCAACAGCGTGCTGGCGCTAGCCGGCCCGGGCGCGTTCTTCGGCGAACAGTCGATGATTGCCGGGCTGCCAAGGCAGGTGACGCTTGTTGCCAAGTCGGAGATCGAAGCCATTGTCATCGAGCAATCGGTCTTCATGCGGCTGTGTTCTGAGTTTCCCGAGGTCGCCTTGCAAGTGCTTGACGTACTAAGTGAAAAGCTGGGTTCGACATCGGCGGAGCTGGCCGGCATCCAGGAGCACTTCGATGTACGCCCGGTGGATGAGTTGTTGAAGAACGAGGATCAGTAGGCCTTAAACCAGTTCGTCAATATCGACGATCACCGGGACATGGTCCGACGGCCTGTCCCATCCGCGAGCATCGCGAATGATGCGGGCATTGCGACATTGACCTGCAAGTGCTTGCGGCACCCAGATGTGATCAAGCCGACGCCCGCGATTTGCGCTTTCCCAGTCTCGTGCCCTGTAGCTCCACCATGAGTACAATTTTTCCGGTTCGGGGAACTGCGACCTGACCGGATCATGGAACCCGCCGGCGCGCATGACGGAGTCAAGCCTTTCGGTTTCCACTGGCGTATGAGAGACTACTTTTAGCAACTGCTTGTGCGACCAGACATCGTGCTCGAGCGGTGCAACATTCAGGTCCCCCGCCAGTACGTGATGCAATCCATCCGAATAATCGAGCCTCTGGCACCAGTCGCCCAGTTCATCAAGGAACTGAAGCTTGTGGGCAAACTTCTGGTTGATTGCCGGGTCGGGCTCGTCACCACCAGCCGGTACATACAAACTGTGGATGACAAGGCTGGAGCCTGCTGGCCGCAAACAAATGTGGCGGCCATCGTTACGGCCACAGAACGAGTTGCAGGACGTTGTCTCGAATGGCAGGCGCGACACAATGGCCACCCCATGATGCCCTGTGTAGCCATTATCGGCGATAAAGCCGTAGCCCGCCTGCTTGATGGCTGCGGTCGGAAACTGTCCGGGTGGGCACTTGGTTTCCTGAAGGCACAGCAGGTCCGGTTGATATTCCTGCAGGAACCTCACCACCAGGCCGATGCGAAGCCGCACCGAGTTGATGTTCCAGGTTGCGATCCGCATTTCGTGTTCTGGCCGTTGCAGGGACGGCTACTTGTCAGCTCCTGACTTGCGTTCCTTTGAGCGCTGTACCACGAAAAGCTTGGGGTCGGGCTGGGCTTCCTTGTTGATATTTGCCAGTTCAACGCTGGTGCGTTGCCCCTTGCCATCGATTACGATCCACTGGACCAGTTCATTGTTCGCACGATCCAACACCATGGTGAGCTGACCAGCAACGAGCTGACCCTTCTCCTGCATGGTAATTGCGGAAAGGTCTTCCCGGTGTTCGACGCTCAGAATTATGGCATCCCTGAACAGGTCAACCTGGTCTGCAAGCACGATCTTGAGGGGTGTAGTAGACAACGGGTATTGGTCATCGCGTTTGCGCTGTGTGTTCATCACCGTCACCCAGCTACCGTCCGAAACCACAAGCAGCGGACTGGGCGGGGCGTACTCGAAACGCATTTTGCCAGGCTTTGAGATGTAGAACACACCATTGGCAACCTGACCGCGGGGGCTGGTCTGGACGAAATCGCCGCTCATGGAGCTTATGTCATTGAGGTAAGTGTTCAACTGCTGTAACGCGGCCTGGTCCTGCTCTGAAAGCTGTGCCTGCGCAAGGGCAGTGCCGACCGAACCCGGAGACGCGATCATCGCCGGGGCCGCAAGCAAGCCAGCGGCTATCAGGGCACATGCCGTTTTGCGAAAGATCATCTCATCACTCCTGCCGGTATTGTTCAGATCAAATGTTTCAGTTCGGGTTGTCTGCTGTCAACGCGGCGATATTGCGGCACGCACGTGGTCAGCCTTCGCCATCCGAGCCGGCCAGGATTTCCCTTTTGCCCGCATGGTTGGCACCGGAGATCAGGCCTTCCTGTTCCATCCGTTCGATCAGGCTGGCTGCCTTGTTGTAACCGATCGAAAGCCGACGTTGAATGTAGCTTGTCGAGACTTTCCTGTCGCGCAGGATGACAGCGACTGCCTGGTCGTACAGGTCATCGCCGGAACCGCCACTACCACCCATTTCGCCACCATAGGCAGCGCCGTCGAACTCGCCGCTGTCTTCGGTGACAGCCTCGATGTATTCCGGAGCGGCCTGCGTCTTCAGGTATGCCACGATCTGCTCTACTTCATCGTCTGACACGAATGGACCATGCAAACGGGAGATTCGTCCACCGCCAGCCATGTACAACATGTCGCCCTGGCCGAGCAGCTGTTCGGCTCCCTGTTCTCCAAGGATCGTCCGGCTGTCGATCTTGGACGTTACCTGGAAGGAAATGCGGGTCGGGAAGTTGGCCTTGATCGTGCCGGTGATGACATCAACCGAAGGACGCTGGGTGGCCATGATGACGTGGATGCCGGCGGCTCGCGCCATCTGCGCCAGGCGTTGAACTGCGCCCTCGATGTCCTTGCCGGCCACCATCATCAGGTCGGCCATCTCGTCGATGATGACGACGATGTAGGGCATCGGCGACAGGTCCATCTGCTCTTCTTCGTAGATCGGCGTGCCGGTTTCCGGATCGAACCCGGTCTGGATCTGGCGGCTGAATACCTCGCCCTTCTTCTGTGCCTGTTCGGCGCGTGCGTTATAACCGTCAATGTTGCGCACACCGAGCTTCGACATCTTGCGGTAGCGATCTTCCATTTCGCGCACCGCCCACTTGAGCGATACCACGGCCTTGTGCGGGTCGGTCACCACCGGGGCCAGAAGGTGCGGAATGCCCTCGTAGACTGAAAGCTCCAGCATCTTCGGGTCGATCATGATCAGCTTGCACTTGTCCGGCGGCAGACGGAACAGCAGTGACAGGATCATGGTGTTGATGCCAACCGACTTGCCCGAACCCGTGGTGCCGGCAATCAGCAGGTGTGGCATCCGCGCTAGGTCAGCAAAGGATGGCTCACCGCCAATGTCCTTGCCCAGTGCCATGCACAGCTTGTGCTTGGTCTTCTCGAAATCCTGCGATGCCAGAAGTTCGCGCAGGAACACTGTTTCACGGGTCGAGTTCGGCATCTCGATGCCGATCACGTTGCGGCCCGGCACCACCGCAACGCGAACGGAGATGGCGCTCATTGACCTGGCAATATCGTCGGCAAGCCCGATGACGCGGGATGACTTGATACCTGGAGCGGGTTCAAGTTCGTACAGGGTCACGACAGGACCGGGGCGTACATTGATGATCTCGCCGCGAATACCGAAATCTTCCAGTACACCTTCGAGCATGCGCGCGTTCTGTTCCAGCGCGTCGGCCGAAAGCTGGGTCTTGCCGTTGGAGGCATCGGGTTCAGCCAGCAGGCTTAACGGCGGCAGCTCAAAGCCGACCTGATTGCCGGGAATGAGGCTGGGCTGCATGTCGCGGGCAATGCGCTTGCCCTGCTTGATCGGTTTGGCCGGTTGCTGCACTCGCGCAGGCACGGCAGCTGGCTGCGGGTGCTCTCCGGTCTCGTCTTCGTATCCGTAATCTTCTTCGTAGTGCTGGTCCAGCTTTGCGTGGGGTACTGCGTCAAAGGCAGGTTCCCTGTAAGGGACAGCTGATCGCTCCAGTCGCGGCTCTATGCGGTTATCGCTGAGCGGGGCAGTACGGGTGAGGAAGGCCGGAATGGCATCCGGCCCGTCAGGTTCGGCGGCCGGCTGGATTTCAGCGGGCTGGCGAGACTGGCGTTCGCGCAACCGGTTGAGCAGGCTGTTGCCATGCGGTGCATTGAGAGAAGGTTCAACCGCAGTGCTGGCGTCCAGCGAGGAACTGCCGGTCGCAACGGGCTCTGTAAAGGATTCTGCGCTGCGGTCCCGCAATGTTCCGACGGTCTGTGCAACCCGCGACGAGGCAGCAATCGCCTTGTGCCCGATACGTGCGGTGGGCGCGCGCAGGGTCGCAATTGATTTCAGGAGCTTTATCGGCGCAATGCCGATTGCGAGGCAAATGGCCCAGATGGCTCCCGTCAGGCACAGAATTGCGGCGAGGCTGCCAGCCAGCCAGTCATAGACAAACAGGCGCGGCAGCGCGAGAAGCATGCCAGCAAGTGCGTCTCCGGCAGCGCCGCCTAGTCGGGGTCCCAGCGGCCATACTGACGGAATCGGCAGCAGCGAGAGGAATGTCGAGCCAAGCAGAAGTGCCGCCAGCATAGAAGGGGCGCGCACTTGCCAGTTGCCCAGCTTGTTGTGGGTCATGATGGCGATGGCCCAGAAAGCCGGTATGGCGAGCAGTATGGCATTGGCCAAAGCGAGCCAGCTGACCAGCTTGTCTGCAACAACGGCACCGGGATAGCCGAGGGCGTTGTGAACGGTGCCGTCAGCGGCGTTGCTCCAGGACGGATCGTTGGCGGACCAGGTTGCCAGCATGACGGTCAGAGCAGCGAGGAAAGCCAGCAAGGCCACTCCCTTGAGCTCCATGAACCTGCGCCAGATGAATGCCTTCAGTCCGGCTGGTATGGCGGATTGACGGGAAACTGCGGTCTGGGTGCGCGGCATCGCTGGGAAGCTCCGGAAAGTCACATGCGTGATACGGCGCACCAGGTTGCCCCGGGGCTGATTGCGTTCACGCTCCATGAGTGACTTTGGCCTGCGATGGTTAAGGTCCCGTTAAGCATTGACCTGTTGAGGCCGTAAAAAACCCCGGAAGGACTGGCCTCCCGGGGTCGTGGATGTGAAGTGTTGCCTTGGTCATGCAGGCCGGTTACAGCGAGGACCCGCCGCGCGAGAACTCCGGATAGGCTTCGACACCGACCTCCGACTTGTCGAGACCCATCATTTCCTCTTCCTTGCTTACCCTGATGCCGATGGTCATCTTGAGCGCGAACCAGACGATGGCCGAGCAAATGAACGTAAAGGCACCAATAGCCACAATGCCGACGATCTGGGTGCCGAAGTTGGCATCCGAGTTGGTCAACGGCACGGCCAGTGTGCCCCAGATACCTGCAAGCAGGTGAACCGGGATGGCGCCGACGACGTCATCGATCTTCAGCTTGTCAAGCAGAGGGACCGCGATCACAACGATCACGCCACCAACAGCGCCAATCAGGATGGCCGTGAACGGTCCAGGCTGAAGTGGTTCTGCGGTGATGGATACGAGGCCAGCCAGTGCGCCGTTGAGAGCCATGGTGACGTCGACCTTCCTGTACAAGATCTGGGTCAGCACCATCGCTGCGATCACCCCGCCAGCAGCAGCCAGGTTGGTGTTGGCGAAGATGTTCGACACGGCGGTTACGTCCGCGGTGGTGCCCCAGGCCAACTGTGAAGCACCATTGAAGCCAAACCAGCCGAGCCACAGGATGAAGGTGCCGAGCGTTGCCAGCGGAATGCTGGAGCCAGGCATCGGGTGAACCTTGCCACCTTCATACTTGCCTATCCGGGCACCGAGGATCAGGGCACCGGCAAGCGCTGCCCAGCCGCCGACGGAGTGTACTATCGTGGAGCCTGCGAAATCCTGGAAGCCCATTTCGTTCAGCCAGCCGCCACCCCACTTCCATGCCCCGGTGATCGGGTACAGGATACCGGTGAGTACGACCGTGAACAGCAGGAATGGCCAGAGCTTGATGCGTTCTGCCAGCGTGCCGGACACGATTGATGCTGTTGCAGCCACGAACACCATCTGGAAGAACCAGTCGGAGGCGGTCGAGTAACCGGCAATGGCACCGTCGTCTCCGGTGGCAAACTTGCCAACTTCGTCGAAGCTGTAGGGTGCGAATGTGCCGATGTAGCCACCGTTCACGCCAGTGTACATTAGCGAGTAGCCGCATAGCCAGAACATGATGCCGGCGACAGAGTACAAGGCGATGTTTTTCAGGCACTGCATTGAAACGTTCTTGGAGCGGACCAGGCCAGCCTCGAGCATGGCGAAACCTGCGGCCATGAACATGACGAGAAAGCCCGCCATCAGGAACAGGATCGTGTTGAAGATGTAGGTCACTTCAGGGGTAATGGCTGGCGGCGTTGCGTCCTGCGCGAACGCTGCAGCGCTGCTGGCTACGGTTGCAAAACCTGCAAGCCCGGCCAGGATCAGTTTGCGATGAATGTTCATGTCAGTTGCCCTTACAATGCTTCTTCGCCGGACTCGCCGGTGCGGATTCGCACTGCGCTTTCCAGGTCGATAACAAAAATCTTTCCGTCGCCGATCTGGCCGGTACGACCCGACTCGGCAATGGCATCGATCGCCTTGGCGGCCAACTTGCTGTTCAGCGCCAGTTCAATCTTGATCTTTGGCAGGTACGACACCTCATATTCGGCACCACGGTAGATCTCCGTGTGGCCTTTCTGGCGTCCATGCCCCTTGACTTCGCTCACCGTCATGCCTTCCACGCCGATCGCGGCAAGTGCAGTGCGCACTTCCTCCAGCCGGTGCGGTTTGATGATCGAGATGATGTATTTCATCTGCATCTCCCATGTTGCCTGTCACCGCCACGCCAACAGGCAGCGATGTCGGGAAAATGCATTTCAAGGGATGTGCCAAACAGGGGTTTCAGTACAACCCGTTGATTGGTTTTACATTTCTGGAATCGTTTGGCATGCGGTCAACGGGATTTTGCTTTAAAAATAGGCAATAATGGAATATTGGATAAATTTTAATCAATACCCAGGCGAGTCATGCCCTGCTGACTCACGGTTGCACACAAGCTGCCATCCCTGTTGTAAATCCGGGTGTGACCGAGCCCCATCTGAGCCTCTGACGACAGGCAATCGTGGGTCACCAGCATCCAGTTCGAGAAATCAGCCGGCGCGTGTTGCCACAGGGCATGATCCAGGCTGGCAAGGGTCAAGGCTGGGTCAAAGAAGTTTCGCCCGTGTGGCACGAGGCTGGCGTTCAGCACTGCCATGTCCGACAGGTAAGACAGCAACACCGCATTCAATTCCGGTCCGGGTGGCGTTGGGCTCCGAAGCCTGACCCAAAGCAACAGCGGCGAGTCATCCTCAGTATCGGCCAGAATGAACCTGCGCGCATTCACCGGCCGAAGCTCGAATACCTTCTCGCGATGAAGGTATTTCACGGCATTCCCGGGTAGCGTGTCCTGGTATCTGGCGAGTATGGTTGCTTCATCGGGCAGAGTCTCGGGTGCTGCCGCATCAGGCATACCGGGCGCATATGTCAGACCCCCGCTGGTGCCGCGAAAGGACAGGTTTGCAGTGAACACCGGCTTGTTGTTCTGCCTTATGGTGACCTGCCGATTTGCCACTGAGCGCCCATTCAGCAATTGCCCGACATCCAGCACCATAGATGCAGACATGTCACCGGGCCTGAGAAAGCTTCCATGCAATGAGTGAAACACCTTGCCGTCGGTCACAGTGAGCTGTGCCGCTTGCACAGCATGGGCCAGCAACAACCCACCATAGATCCGGTGCCAACCCACCTGCGGGCTGCGGCTTTGAAACAGGTTGTCGTCGAGCCGGTCGAAGTAGAAACTGTCCAGTACCAGATCGTATTCGTTCATCACTTGCTTGATCCAACAATCCTGCGCAAAAGCCCCGGCACCTGGAACCACAATGGCAGACCTTGCAAAACATGACGTCATCATTGCCGGTGGCGGACTCGCCGGCCTGACCTGTGCTCTTGCCCTGTCGGGCCCGCACATGTCCATACCTCTTCGCACCGTGATAGTTGATGCAGGCCCCGCCTTGCAGGATCGCGACTTTTACCGGGACACCCGGGGTTCGGCCATTGCACGGGGCTCGCGAAGCCTGCTGGAGGCGCTTGGCATCTGGCAGCAGATCGCAAACCAGACACAGCCGTTCAATAAGATCATCGTCACCGACGATAGCAAACCGACTGATACCGCGCCTGTACTGTTGAACTTTATGCAAGCCGATCAGCACAGCCAGCCGTCTGCCTGGATGCTGGAGAACGGGGTGCTGTTGCGCGCATTGGCGGCTGCGGTACTGGCCTGTCCCAATATCGAAACAAGAACCGGTTCGCGAATTGCCGGGTATGATCTGGCTGGCGCCAAAGCCAAGGTCCTGCTCGAAGGCGGTGAAGCATTGGTCGCGCCGCTCGTTGTTGCCGCAGATGGCCGCCGGTCAAATGCACGGCAAGCAGCAGGAATAAACCTGGTACGCCACTCTTACGGTCAGTCAGCGATTACGCTGACCATCGGCCATGAGAAACCGCATCACGGATGTGCCGAGGAACACTTCCGCAAGGACGGGCCGTTCGCAGTGCTCCCACTGACCGGTAACCGCTCGTCGCTGGTGTGGGTAGAGTCAACTGCTGAGACGCAGCGGCTGATGGCCTTGTCAGAAGACCTGTTTCTGGAAGAACTCACCACCAAGATGGGGTCGCACCTGGGCAAGCTTGAGCTTGTCAACCAGCGCACCTCATGGCCGCTCGAACTGCAGATCGCAGAATCGTTCGTCGGTAATCGTATCGCCCTGATCGGGGACGCGGCACATGTAATCCACCCGATTGCAGGGCTTGGATTCAACCTTGGCCTGAAGGATATCGCCGCCCTGGCAGAATGCTGCACGTCAGCCTTGCGGCGCGGACTGGACATTGGTGGCAAGCCCATGCTCAATGAATACGAGCAATGGCGCAAGTTCGACACGGCTGTCGTTGCGGCCATGTGCGATGGTCTTGCCCGGTTATTCTCCAATGATGTTGCGCCTGTTGCATTGGTCCGCAAGGCAGGACTGCAACTGGTTGATCGCCTGCCGGCGGCTAAACAGTTCTTGATGGAAACGGCAGCCGGTACGACCGGCCGCCAGCCAGCCCTGATGACGGGCGGTTCGCTATAACGTGCTCAGCTCGTGCGCGACTTGTTTTGCTCGCGCAGCCTGTCCAGGTAAGCCGGCCAGATCTCGTCATGCTCACGACCCAGCTTGAGCAGGTATGGCCAACTGAATATGCCGGTTGAATGCATGTCGGAGAAGGTGATCCGCACGGCGTAGTTGCCGACCGGTTCGATCTTCATTACCTCCACATCAGCCTTGCCGCCAACGGTTACCTTCTGGCTGGGACCGTGGCCTTGCACCTCGGCGCTGGGGCTTTCCACCCGCAAGTACTCTGCAGAAAGCTCGTGCCTTTCACCGTTGTCGAACACGACGCTTAGTCGCTTGCGGTCTTCACTCAGCCGCAACTCTACCGGCCAGATGTCGCTGGAGGCAGCCCGGGTTTCAGTCGTCAAGTTCGCGCGCCTCTTCGACAAGCATGATTGGAATTCCATCCCTTATGGGGTAAGCGAGCTTGCCCGATCGCGAAACCAGTTCCTGACGTTCGGCATCATACTGGAGCGGCCGGTGGGTGATGGGGCACACCAGCAACTCAAGTAGCCGCGAATCAGCCTTGCGGTTTGCCTGGACCCTGGGATCGGTGTTGCTGGTCATCTGCCGGCTTCCTACTGCAACGAACTGCTGATGTCAGCGCCAGCGAATGCATTGACGGCCATGTCGCTCAAGGCGGTAAGTGTCCGGGTGCGTTCGCGCAGGTCAGCGGCCTCTAGCACGGCTTGTTTCTCGCGGGAACTGAATGACCCGATCATGATAAGCGTATTGATCAGCGTAGAGGTGGGCGCCGCCTCGATTTCCTCCCAGTCTGCCTGGATGGAGCGCATATCGAGGTACCTGGCCAGGCTATCGAGAAGTCCACGCCGGGCACTGTCGGAGTCGGGCAATTCATCCACTTCAAGGTCTACCCGGAAAGGCGCGTAGTCTGCCCTGATGGTGCGATAAGGCGTAACGGACTGCAGTTCCTGTGCAACCCGGAACCGGCAGACCCCGGACAGAATGATCTGCACCTGGCCTTCACCAGACTCGTTGAACGAGGTGATCCGGCCCGCGCAACCGACATCGAACAACTCAGGGGCCGGTCTTGACGCCGACATCGCAGGATCTGACTCGTTGTCAATTGCGCGCGGCTGGATCATGCCGATCAGGCGATGGGTCGCCAGCGAATCCGACAGCATCTTGAGATACCGCGGTTCGAATATGTTGAGCGGCAGGTCTCCGCCCGGCAGCAGCACGGCACCCGGCAGCGGGAAAATCGGCAAGGATGCCGGCAAGTGATCCAGGGAAGTGTACATATGGTCAAGTTGCATGCGCGGTGTACCTTCGAGTCTCGCCGGGCTCAGGCAAACAGGATCGATGAAAGACGTCGCCGGCCCGTTACGGTCAATTCGTCGGCCGGTCCCCAGGCTTCGAAGAACGTCAGCAGCTGGGTGCGTGCTGCACCTTCGTTCCAGTCCCGGTCCTGCTCAATGATCTTTAGGACATGGTCGAGTGCTTCTTCGCGCTGACCCGATGCGTTGAGTGCCACGGCAAGGTCAAGCCGGGCCGAATGATCGGATGGCTCCGATTCAATCCTGTTGCGCAGATTGTTGATCTCTTCGTTGTCGACGGGCGTTTCAGCAACCTCGAGGGCTGCCATCGCGCCTGAGACGGGGGCCTGCATCCGCATGGCTTCCGGCAGTGAGTCAGCCAGGCTGCGGGCATCTTCGAACTGGCCTGCTGCTGTAAGGCACTTGATCTGGCCTGCGTGCCCGCGAGCATCATCAGGTGCCGCCTGGACAGCTGCTGAGTACATTGACATGGCATTCTCGATGTCATCAGCGGCCAGTGCCTCCTCTGCTTGTGCAAACAGTGCATCGAGTTGCTCGGCCAGGCCGCCGTGGCCCTTGGCCAGCTTGTCGACAAACTTCTTCAACTCCGATTCGGGCAGTGCCCCCATGAACCCGTCCACAGGCTGACCATCGGCAAAGGCGAACACTGCCGGAATCGACTGTACCCGCATCTGCTGTGCAAGCTGCTGGTTCTCGTCCACGTTGATCTTGACCATCTTTACCCGGCCGCCCGCTTCCAACACCGCTTTTTCCAGGGCTGGTCCGAGCTGCTTGCACGGGCCGCACCATGGTGCCCAGAAGTCTACAATGACCGGTACCGCCTTCGAGGTCTCGATGACGTCAGCGACGAAGCTCGCCGTGCTCGAGTCCTTGATCAGCGGACCTGCCGGGGCTTGCGGTTGACCGGAAACGAGGGGCAGCGCCGATGGGGCGGCCTGCTGTGGGGTACCTGTGTTGAAGCTGGTTCCCATCGAGAACGTATTGTCAGACATGCATCAAATCCCGTGCAGAAAAGTGATAGGTAAGCGACGTTCCTAACATGGGAATGTTCCATGTGTCATGCAATGGCCCGCAAACGCCGTATCAACGCTACTCATCTATCTCGACGATTGCCGGCTCGTGACCGCAGGATCGGATGAATTTCAGCAACTGGTCTGGCGTCAGGGTCGTGGTCGCAGTGTTCTCCAGCGGATGATAGCTGACCAGCTCGCATCGCATCATGGCGCCATGCAACACCACATTCACCGCACAGTTACTGTCATTGATCAGGGCAAACGGCGTCACCGAACCCGGTTCCACGCCGAGGATCTCCAGCAGCAAGTCCGGCTTACCGAACGAGATGCGCGCCGCGCCGATGCGGTCTGGCAACGTCTTGAGATCGACCCTGGCATCCTCAAGCGCGACGACCATCCAGAGCTGGCCCTTCTTGTCCTTCAGGAAAAGGTTCTTGCAGTGGCCACCGGGTATGTCTCCGCGCAAGGCCCGGGCTTCATCGACCGTATATACCGGCGGGTGTTCGCGGGTCACTACTTCAATGCCAAGTTCGTCGAAGCGGGCAAACAACTGTTCTCGCGTGGCAGGCATGTACCCTCGGCTATCCGTCATTGATGTTGTGTCACTTTGTCGGGCGTGAGCTATTGCATTTAGTCCCGGCTTGCGCAATATAGCGGCGCTTGAAGCAAGGGAGCAGCCGAACAGGTTCAACCCTTGATACCCTACGGATGCGGGCGTAGCTCAGGGGTAGAGCACAACCTTGCCAAGGTTGGGGTCGTGAGTTCGAATCTCATCGCCCGCTCCAATTTCTCATCAGTCCTGAATAGCGCAACCGGCACCTGGCCGGCCGCCGTCCGGATGATAGAGACCTACTGCAATTCCTTGGTCTTCAGAAACCGGATGTTCTCATAGGTCCGGGCTGCGTAGTCGAGTTCCCACTGACCCTTTGCCAGAAACACGTGGCTGCCGTCGCGGTCAGTGGCCATGGCCAGCCGATTGCGCTCGCGGAAGGTGTTCAGGGCCGAAGAATCATCGGATGTGATCCAGCGCGCCATCTCGTAGGGCGAGTTCTCGAAGTCCAGCTTCACGTTGTATTCCTGCTGCGCGCGCGATGCCAGAACGTCAAGCTGCAGCACACCCACCACGCCGACGATCCATTGCGAGCCAAGTTCGGGCTGGAACACCTGGATCAGGCCTTCCTCTGCCAGGTCCTCGAGCGCTGCGCGCATCTGCTTTACGCGTGTCATGTCGCCGAGGCGGACACGGCGCAAGGCTTCCGGGGCAAATGCCGGCAGCCCCGTGAAGCGCAAGGCCTCGCCTTCGGTGAAGGTGTCACCGACCCGCACCGTGCCGTGATTGGGTATGCCGATCACGTCGCCCGCGCCGGCGTCTTCTGCAATCTCGCGGTCCTGGGCGAGAAAGAAGATGGGGCTGTGAACGAGCACGTCCTTGCCCGTGCGGACCTGCTTCAGCTTCATGCCGCGCTTGAAGTGACCCGAGCAGATTCGCATGAAGGCCACCCGGTCGCGGTGGTTCTTGTCCATGTTGGCCTGCACCTTGAAGATGAAGCCAGTCACCTGGTCTTCGTCAGGCGTGACAACGCGCGGTTCAGCCGGACTGGGCCGGGGTGCGGGCGCATTGTCGACAATGAAGTCCAGCAGCTTCTGCACTGAAAAGCCGTTCAGCGCGCTGCCGAAGATGACCGGCGTGAGATGGCCCTCAAGGAACGAGTTTGCGTTGAACTCGGCATAACCGGCCTGCGCCAATTCGATTGCTTCTGCGGTTGCCTCGGCCACGTGGGTCGCAACGCCTGCTTCGGCCAGCTTGTCCGGGCTCTCGACCGTGACCGTTTCGGCATACTCGCCCGCGCGCCGGTCGGTTTTCTGAAAGCTGCCGTCGCGCAGGTCATAACAGCCGAAGAAGTCTGAACCCATGCCAACCGGCCAGACCTGGGGCGACACGTCGAGTGCAAGCATTTCCTGGATCTCGTCCAGCAATTCAAAGCCGTCACGGCCTTCGCGGTCCACCTTGTTGACGAAGGTCACGATGGGGATATCGCGCAGGCGACAGACTTCGAACAACTTGCGGGTCTGGCTCTCGATCCCCTTTGCGGCATCAATGACCATGATGGCCGAATCCACAGCCGTCAGCGTGCGATAGGTATCCTCGCTGAAGTCCTCGTGACCAGGAGTGTCAAGCAGGTTGCACGTATGGCCGCGATAATCAAAGGTCATAACCGAGCTGGTCACCGAGATGCCGCGATCCTGCTCAATCTTCATCCAGTCGGATCGCGCCCGGCGCTGGTCGCCGCGGGTTCGCACCGCACCGGCCAGCCGTATCGCACCGCCGGCAAGCAGCAGCTTCTCGGTTAGTGTCGTCTTGCCGGCATCAGGGTGCGAGATTATCGCAAACGTCCGCCGCGTCAGGTGGTCGGATGCCATTTGCGCGCGTTTCTGCTGTTGTCGATACAGGGGGTTGACTGGCCCGAACTAGCGGGCCTGCGCGTGATACTCGTCATTGGGCCGCATGTCCACTGCTGCAGCCATGCGGTTCGACATGTTGAAGAAGCTCGCCACCGACGCAATGTCCCAGATATCCCGGTCCGAGTATCCTGCCTCACGCAGCTGTTGCCGGTCTGCTTCAGTCATCGCATGGGGTGTGCGGGTCAGCTTGTCGGCGAAATCGAGCATGGCATGCTGCTTCTGCGTGAGTTGCCGTGCGGCGCGGTAGTTCATCACCATTTGCTCGCCAAGTGACGGCTGGCCGGACAGTTGACGCACGGCAGCCCCGTGGGCAGTCAGGCAGTAGTAGCACTGGTTGACACTCGATACCGCTACGGCAATCAGCTCGCGCTCCAACTTTGACAGGTTTGACTCACCCAGCATCAGGTCGTTGTACATGTCCGCAAATGCCTGCAACTTCTTCGGTGCAAAGGCGTAAGCACGCAGCACGTTCGGCACGAAACCGAGCTTCTCGTTGCATTTGGCGAAATAGGCTTGCTGGTGCTCGGTCAACTCGCTCGCCGGATCAAGTTGGAGGGCAGTGGGATCGGTTGATGGCGGTTCCATGATGTACTCCTGTATGCTGTCATGCGGATGCCGCAAACATGGTGATATGCCACGTTAGCGCCTATGGTGGCTTTTCAGCCAGTCTGAAACGGAGGTCGGCACAACGCATGTCAACAACATCAAGAAAAGGCAACAGCAAGACTGGCGGCACGCACAAGGAAACCTTCGCCAAGTCGGGTGACATCGGACGGTTACTGCTCAAGGAAGCCGCCAGTGAAGACCTTGAGGGCCTGTCCAAGGGCGATATTGACTGGGTAATCCAGCGGGCTGCGGATTTCCTGGCCGCAAGGCGACCGGGCAAGGTTGGCATCAGGCTGGAGAATCCGGACCGGCAATCGGACGCACTCGCAAAGAGATCTGTCCTGGAGATCGTCAACGACGACATGCCGTTCCTGGTAGACTCGGTGGTGAACACCCTGTCGATGGCCGGTCTGCAGGTCAGCACTGTTCTGCATCCTGTGTTCACGGTGCGCAGGGATGGCAAGGGCCAGTTGCTGGAACTGGTTGAGGCAGGTTCTGCCGGGGAAGATGTTGCGCGGGAAAGCTACATTCATATTCACCTGGAGCGGGTGGACGGCGAGGCGGAGCAGGAAGAACTGACCAGGGAGATCAGCGCGGTTCTCGCAGAAGTGCGCGCTGCTGTTGTCGACTGGCAACCGATGCGGCATGCGGTGCAAAGACAGATTGATGGTTTGCGCAATGGATCGACGCCATTGTCGACCGCCGTTATCAGCGAATCGGTGGAGTTCCTGTCGTGGATTCTCAATGACCGGTTCACGTTTCTCGGCATGGCGCATTACGTGGTCGGCGGCGAGGGCGATGCCCGGCAGATCAAGCCCGAGCCAGAAACGGCACTGGGCGTTTTGAGGCTGGATTCCAAAGAGGTCTTTCAGAACGCCGAGCGCCGCGATGTGTCACGCTACCAGCAGGACCGTGCCGTCCTGATCGAAAAGTCCGACCTCGTGGCCCGCGTCCACCGCTGTGTTGTGATGGATTACATCGGCATTCACGAGTACGACGATGCAGGCCAGATCAGGGGTGAGCTGCGCATTGTCGGCCTGTTCACCTCGCGCGCCTACACCGAGTCCGCGACCAGCATTCCGATTCTGAAGCGCAAGATTGCACAGGTGATGTTGCGCACCAACCTGTCGCCCAGTGGTCACTCCGGCAAGGGCCTGCTGAATGTGCTTGAAACAATGTCGCGTGATGATCTGTTCCAGATCGACGTGGATGAGCTGGAGCCGCTGGCCATGGGCATGTGGCGGCTGCAGGAACGGCCCCGAACCCGGCTGTTCATCCGGCTAGACCGGTTCTCGCGCTATGCCATTGCCTATGTGTATTTCCCGCGCGACCGTTTTACGTCCGAGCTTCGCGAAAAGGCGGGGAAGATCCTGGAACGGCACTGCAATGGCAAGGT
The DNA here is from genome assembly GCA_964390445.1 of uncultured Anderseniella sp. Classification (GTDB taxonomy): domain Bacteria; phylum Pseudomonadota; class Alphaproteobacteria; order Rhizobiales; family Aestuariivirgaceae; genus Anderseniella. The sequence goes on along the minus strand of CAYMJJ010000004.1, from coordinate 22,975 downwards.
GATCGAGTTCCTGCCTAACTTCAGCGAAGGGACCCTGGTGCGAGTCAGGTTCATCGTGAGTTGGGGACACGGCGAAGAAAGTCACCCTGACGCACTCCGGATCGAGCACGAGATTGTTGAAGCGTCAAGGCGCTGGGATGACGAGCTTGTTGAAGCCCTGCGAGCCGCAGAGATGGAGGATGCCGCCCGGTTGACGTCTGTCTATACCTCTGCATTCGCATCGGCTTATCAGGCGGATACTTCCATTACCGAAGCGCTGCACGACATTTCGGAGATGGAGAGCCTGCATGATGACAGCGGTGCACTGGTCGAGTTCATGCCGGCCCGTGACAACCACGCATCCATCCGCCTCAAGCTGTATCACCGCAATGAGGCCGTGCCACTGTCTGCACGATTGCCGCTGCTAGAGAACATGGGTCTCAAGGCGCTGGACGAGAACACCTATATCGTGCGGCCTGACGCCAAGAACGGTGTCGATGCCGTTTATATCCACGAGGTGTCGCTGGATGCCTATGATGCAAGGCCGATCAAGCCGTCGTCGTTTGCAGCACTCGAAGACTGTTTCATGGCGGTATGGAATGGCAAGGCAGATGATGACCGGCTCAACGCGCTGGTGCTGGCAGCCGATCTGGACTGGCGTCACGTCATGGCTCTGCGAACCTGCGCGCGGTATCTGCGCCAGACCGGCTTTCCCTATACGCTCACGGCGATCGCCCAGACTTTGCTGAAGCACAGCGGCCTTGCCAGGCTGCTGGTCGAAGTCTTCGATACTCGCTTCAAGACGGGCGCAGGCGCGCCGGATTCAATCAAGGCCCGCGACAAGAAGCAGGCCGCGCTGATGGCGAGCATCGAAACGGAGCTGGAGAATGTGCCCAGCCTTGACGATGACCGCATCATCCGCCACCTGGGCGGTGTCATAGCCGCGATAGTGCGCACCAACTTCTTCGTTCTGGACAAGCTGCAGGGCGACATTCCCATAGCGCTCGCGATGAAAATCAAGAGCAAGGATGTGCCGGGCATTCCCGCGCCGGTGCCGTTCGCAGAAATCTTCGTGCATTCCACGCTGGTGGAAGGCGTGCACTTGCGCGGTGGCAAGATTGCCCGCGGCGGGTTGCGCTGGTCTGACCGCGCGGCTGATTTCCGCACGGAGGTGCTCGGTCTCGCGAAGGCGCAGAACGTGAAAAATTCGGTCATCGTGCCGCTGGGTGCAAAAGGTGGGTTCGTGCCGCGGCAATTGCCTGAGGTTGGCACGCGTGATGACATCTATGCGGCCGGCACAAAAGCCTACAAGAGCTTCGTGGCGAGCCTTTTGTCGGTGACGGACAACACCCGTGGCGGTGAAGTCATACCGCCTGAAGGCATCGTGCGCCACGACGAGGATGACCCCTACCTGGTGGTTGCAGCCGACAAGGGTACGGCCGCGTTTTCCGATGTCGCCAATTCCATTGCGCAGGATGCAGGGTTCTGGCTTGACGATGCGTTCGCATCGGGCGGCTCGGCCGGATATGATCACAAGAAGATGGGCATTACCGCGCGCGGAGGCTGGGAAGCGGTCAAGCGCCACTTCCGTGAACTGAACCGGGACATCCAGAACGAACCCTTCACGGCCATCGGCGTGGGCGACATGTCAGGCGACGTGTTTGGTAATGGCATGCTGTTGTCGAAGCAGACACGACTGCTTGCAGCGTTCGATCATCGCGACATTTTCATTGATCCCGACCCTGATCCCGCAACCAGCCATGCCGAACGTCAACGGCTGTTCGAATTGCCGCGGTCCAGCTGGCAGGATTACGACAAGTCGCTGATCAGCAAGGGTGGCGGGGTGTTCTCCCGCGCCCAGAAGCAGATTCCACTGACGCCGGAAATCCGGTCGCTGCTCAAGGTGGAGGCGCAACAGCTGACACCTGCCGAACTGATCACCGCGATCCTGAAGTGCGAAGCCGATCTTCTGTGGTTTGGTGGCATCGGCACCTACGTCAAGGCCAGCTCCGAAACCAACGCAGATGCCGGCGACAAGGCCAATGATGGCCTTCGGATCTCGGCAGACCAGCTGAACGTAAAGGTCATCGGCGAAGGCGCAAATCTCGGCATGACCCAGCTTGGCCGTGTTGAGTTTGCGCGTCATGGCGGTCGCCTCAACACAGACGCCATCGACAATTCAGGTGGCGTCAACTCGTCCGACGTCGAGGTCAACATCAAGATCGCCCTGGGCGAAGCCGAAGCTGCCGGAAAGCTTACGCGCGCCAAGCGAAACAAGCTGCTCGCGGCGATGACCGACGAGGTTGCCGACCTGGTGTTGCGCAACAACTACCTGCAGACCCTTTGCGTTGCGCTGGCAGAGCGGGGTGTTGCGATCGACAGGGCCGGTCTTCGCCGGCTGTTCCGGGTACTTGAAACACGTGGCGGGCTTGATCGCCAGATCGAGTATTTGCCGCAGCCTGATGAACTGGACCAGCGGCTCAATGCGGGTGGGCAGGTGACGCGACCGGAGCTTGCGGTGCTGGTGTCCTATGCGAAAATCCTGCTGTTCAATGATCTGATGGCGGGCAATGTTGCGGCCGATCCGTATCTTGAAAAGGAGCTATTCAGATACTTCCCGATGCGGATGGCGAAGTCGTTCCCCGACGAGATCAGCAATCACAAGCTGCGGGCGGAAATCGTTTCGACGCTGCTGGCCAACTCGATCGTCAACCGGTGCGGCCCGCTTTTCCTGTTTGACCTTGTGCACGATGCCGGGATCAACGCTGCGCAGGCAGCACGTCATTATGTTCTGGCACGAGACAGTTTTGGCTTTACGCAACTGAATGAAGCAATAGACGACCTTGATTGCAAAATCGATGGTGATCGCCAGCTTGAACTGTATGAATCGCTGAGATCAGCCCTGCGCCATGCGACGGGCTGGTTCGCAGCCAACGAGACCAGCGGCGATGACCTGTCGCCCCTCGTCGAGCGTTATGGAAAGGGCCTGACGCGCATTGCAGATCGGCTGCGTTCCATCTTGCCGGAAGACCTTGTTTCCGAACTCGACAATGACACACGCGAACTGACCAGTCTGGGTGTCGACAGGTCTGTAGCGGTTCGTGTGGCTGGTGTACGCCACCTCGTACGCGGGCTGGATGTTGTGCGGATCGCGCATGTCACGAACAATGCTGTCGCCGATGTTGCTGACAGTTACTTCACCATTGCAGCCCAGCTTGGACTCGACCGGATTCTCGCAGGCGCACGCAGCTTGTCTGCTGATAGCGAGTATGACAGGCAGGCTATCGATGGCATCATCAGCACCGTGACCCGCGCCATGCGGGCAATCACCAGTGAGCAGGTGACAGACAAGTCGACCGGAGAACGACGCACGCGCCTTGAAGAAACCGGCGTGGAGGTGCGGCGGATCGCCAGTGAACCTGATTTCACGCTGGCGAAGTTTGCCGTCATCGCCAGCCAGATAAGCGGCCTGACCAGCGTCTAGGCGAGATCAAGTCCGCAGCGAGGCTACTCGACGATTACGGCCGTTCCAGCGGCGGTCACCATGAGCATCGAACCGTTCTGGCCGACTGTTTCATAGTCAATGTCAACGCCGATGACGGCATTGGCGCCAAGAGCCGCTGCCTTGTCGGTCAGTTCTGCAATTGCCGTTTCGCGGGCATCGTTGAGTACCTTTTCATATGCTCCGGAGCGGCCACCAACGATATCGCGGATTGAGGCGAACAGGTCGCGGAACAGGTTGGCGCCCAGGATGGCTTCGCCAGCAACAAGCCCCTTGTACGAAACGATGCGGCGGCCCTCGATCGTGTTTGTTGTGGTCACAAGCATTTACCTGTCTCCCATAATGCCGGTTGAAACTTTAGTAGGTTTGAACTCAATGCCGAAAGTGTCTCATTCCTGTGAACACCATGGCCAGATTTTTTTCGTCTGCAGCGGCAATGACCTCATCATCGCGCATTGATCCGCCGGGCTGGATGACTGCGGTGGCACCGGCTTCAGCTGCCTGCAGCAAGCCGTCAGCGAACGGGAAAAATGCGTCGGAGGCCACGACGCTGCCGATGGCCAAACTGTCGGGCAGCCCTGCTGCCTGCGCTGCATCTTCGGCCTTGCGGGCTGCAATGCGGCTAGAATCGACGCGGCTCATCTGTCCTGCGCCAATGCCCACCGTTGCGCCATCGCGCGCATAGATGATCGAGTTGGACTTGACGTGCTTTGCCACTCGGAAAGCAAACAGCATGTCTGTCAGTTCGCGGGCGTCAGGCTGGCGTTTGGTGACCACCTTGAGATCGCTTTCGGTGACGCGGCCGTTGTCGCGTGACTGCACCAGGAAGCCGCCTGACACCGTCTTGAACACCAGTCCTTCCTGAGCCGGATCGGCCAGTCCGCCGGTGGTCAGCAGGCGCAGGTTCTTCTTGGCGGCCAAAACAGACACCGCATCAACATCGATACCGGGTGCAATGATAACCTCGGTGAAAATGTCACTGAGCGCCGTGGCGGTGGCTACGTCAATCGGTCGGTTGAACGCCACGATGCCACCAAATGCACTCACCGGATCGCACCGCAACGCCAGTCTGTATGCATCAAGTATCGACGTACCTGTGGCGACACCACACGGGTTTGCATGCTTGACGATGACGCAGGCTGCGGCTTCGCCCGGGTCGAACTCGCTGACGCATTCGAACGCCGCGTCGGTGTCGTTGATGTTGTTGTAGGACAGCTCCTTGCCCTGGTGCTGAACGGCAGTTGCCACGCCCTCCCGCTTTTCGCCGTTGCGATAGAACGCTGCATGCTGGTGCGGGTTCTCGCCATATCGAAGCCGTTGTACAAGGCTGCCGCCCAACGCGCGGAACGCGGGCGTTGTCTCACCTGCTTCGTCCAGCAGCCAGGTGCTGACCATGGCATCGTAGGCTGCAGTGCGGGCGAATGCCTTGGCCGCCAGCCGGCGCCGGGTTTCAGCGAGCGTCGCGCCGCCGTTCTGCTTCATTTCCTCGATGACGGATGGATAGTCAGCGGGATCGACCACCGTGGTAACGTCGGCATGGTTCTTGGCCGCCGCCCGCGTCATGGCAGGACCGCCGATGTCGATGTTCTCGACCAGCTCATCGTAGTTGCCGCCCGTCTGCAGGGTCTGCTCGAACGGATAAAGATTGACGCACAACAGGTCGATACCGTTGATGCCGTGCTGCTGCATGGCGGCGCGGTGGCCAGCGTTCGCGCGTACAGCCAGAAGGCCACCGTGAACTTTAGGGTGCAGCGTCTTGACCCGTCCGTCCATGATTTCCGGAAATCCGGTCCAGTCGGAAATGTCGGTGACGTCCAGTCCTGCCCCGGCAAGCGCCATGGCGGTGCCGCCAGTAGACACGAGCGAGACCCCCTGTTGCGTCAGAGCGGTGGCAAATTCAATCAGGCCGGTCTTGTCCGATACGGACAGTAGCGCGCAGCGAATTGGGTTCATGGGAAGGGTTTCCGCTGATCTTGTTCGATTGAAGATCAGGGTTACCATGCGATCTGTTCAAGCTGAATAGCGTATGGCGGGCTTATCCCGCATCCAGTGGCAGTTCAGGCGCATCACCGGGTTGCGGGCGTGAAGTCTTTGATGCCGTCTTGCGAATGCGCTTGAACGCCCATTGCAGGCGGCCGGGCCGTCCCGCGATTCCGGAGATGACGATCTGCTCGCTTGGCCTGGGGTTGCGCATGTCCGGCAGGTAGATGCTCGGTTCCAGTGCCAGTCGGCCACCCCGGGCCGAGAACTTCCAGCCAGTCTTGTTGGGCAGCACCAACATGACGCTTGCGCCATCGCGCGACAGATTGGCTTTCACGGCAGGGTGCAGGTGGAAGCGGATGCTGAATTCCGGACGGGCGTTGTCCGGATCGAAATTACCCGTCTCGACGAAGTTGTCTTCGCCGCGCACGTCAGCGCCATCACTGCACATGAAGATGCGCCGCTGTACTGCAAGACCAAAGTCGCGTTCATAGCAGGTGTGCTGCGCATTGATCATGCTGCCGGGTTCATCGGTGCTGACATCAGCCTCGACCGTGCCGCGCGGCAACAGCGCAGCATTGCTGAAGATGCGGCGCACCAGCGACGAGTCGATCACGGCGCTGGTGTCTGCGCCATCCAGACAGATGGTTGAATGAGCCGAGGTCTGCCGGGCGGCAAGTTGCCATTGTGCATCGCGCATTGGGCGGTTGCCACAGTTGACGACGATGCGGTTGCCGCCATCGCACAGCTCGAATGCCAGCGTAGAAGCGGCTGCGAGATCGGTATGGCCGGGCAATGCAGGTTGGCCGGTATCCATGATCAGCGTGGTATTGCCGTGGGCAAGTCTTGCGAAGCCGGATTGCTGTGCGTGGACAAGCGGGCGGCCACCAATCGTATCGGCGTCCAGTATGGCCTTGACCCTGCCCCGGTGCGTGCGCGCGACACCCTGGAAGGCTGCAAGGCGTCCGTCAGCATGGCGCAGGAAGCGCAGCATCGGAATCATGCGCTCGATGGCGGCACTGATGGTGTGGGGTACTTCGATGTAGGCTGCCTGCATCGCGCTGCGCAGCGGCAGCAGCAATGCCAGCAGATCGCATAGCACTTCGCCATTGCGTGAAACGTGGCCGCCGTCGGCGAGTATCTGCTGATCGAGTTCACTTGCAAGTCGCTGCAGCGCGGTCTTCTGGGCGGCTTCCATGCCGGTGGTGCCAAAGCTGCCGTAAGCCATTGCGATGGCCGACATCAGCCGGCCGGCCGGCAACTGCACTGATTGACCATGGCGCATCAACAAGCGGACCTGCGATGTCAGGCTGGCGAAGAACTGGGCCTCAAAACTACGGCTTGCACCGTTCAACAGGAATGGCGCGCACTGGATCCAGTTGATCACCCGGGCCGCCAGGGTTCCACCATTGCGGGCAGATGCCAGCTTGTAGGCGCGTTCTTCCTGCCATTCCGTCACGAGACCGCGAGCAAAGGCTCGGTAAAGTTGCCCGTCGGCTGTGCGCAGGTCGTGCAGGTAATGGAATGAATGCAAGGCGTCGTCGAAGGCGGCCGGGCGCGGATCGTGCAGCGAATACACAGAGGCACCACGCAGGATGACGCGGCATCCTCCCATTTCGAATATACCGCGGTACAAATCCGGCGCATTGGAGGCATCGCCACCACTCAGCACAGGCAGGACGAGGCCGAGGCCTGTTGCCTTGGCCATGTGCACACTGGGCACGCGTGACGACACCATGCGCATGCCCCGGTCCACCAGTTGGCGGCTGGTCATGCTGGCAAGCGAGGTCAGGTCTGCGGCGGCGAACGTCATGGGGCAGGGGCTGCTTTCAGGAGCTGAGCCTGGCTGGCGGCCCACTCGAACGAAGGCACGCCGGTCAGAACCGTCGGACAGCCATTTGAACCCGGAGATCGTTAATGAATTGATAACGTGCTGTATCAGTCCGCGGCGCGGATCAGGCGGGCGGCGTAAAAGCCGTCCAGGCCGGCATGACCGGCAAGGCTCATGCAAGGGAGCGTGCGCAGATCACCCCGTTTCGTCACCTTGGCATCGTCCAGCCCAAGTGATTCGGCGTTGATTTCCGACCGGGCAAAGTCGCGGCGGTCATTGAGAAACGCCTGCACCTGCTTGGGGCCTTCCTCGGCCAGCAACGAACACACAGCGTAAACCAGGGTGCCTCCGGGCTTGAGCATGGTCGCCGCAACGCGCAGCAGCACGCGTTGTTGCGCCACCAGTCCGGCGATATCGTCTGGCTGGCGCACCCAGGGCAGTTCCGGATGACGGCGGATGGTGCCGGTTGCCGAGCAAGGTGCATCCAGCAATATTGCATCGAACAGTGCGTCCGGTTCATAGGTGGCTGCATCATGGGCCACACACGTTGCGGCAAGGCAGGTGCGGGCCAGATTTTCATGGACCCTAACCAACCGTTGTTCGGAAATGTCCAGTGCGGTCACGTCAGCCCCGGCGGTGGCCAGTTGCAGGGTCTTGCCGCCAGGTGCAGCGCACATGTCAAGTACTTTCGCCCCCGAAACGTTCCCGAGCAGGCGCGCCGGCAACGCGGCAGCGGCATCTTGAACCCACCAGTTGCCTTCCGCATAACCGGGCAGGTCCGGTATTGCCGGATAGGGCACAGGGAAACGTACTGACCCGGTGGGTAACAGGTGTCCGCCGGCGGCAACAAGTTCGGCTGCGGCATCGGGTGATTTCAGGGAGAGGTCGAGATCGGCCTGCACCAGATGCGCTTCTGCCACAAGGCCGGCTGTTGCCTGCCCAAGGTCTGCCCGCAACCTTGTTTCCAGCCATTGCGGCAGGTTGTCCAGTGCTGGTGGCAGACCGGCGATCAGCTCATCGAGATTTGCGGCAACCTGGCGCAGCACTGCGTTGATCAGTGCCTTGAAGCGCCTGGCTTCCTTGTGCCTAGCCGCGATATCGACCGCAGTACTGATGGCCGCGTGGGGCTCTACACCCAGGAACATCAGCTGGGCAGCGCCAACCAGCAATATCGCTCGAACCGGGCCGGACCGGCGGTCAAGCGGCCGTTCAAGAAACCGGCTGAGTGACCGATCGATCTGGCCCTTGCGCCGCAACGCGGTGGCCGCCAGAAGGCGGGCAAATCCACGGTCACGCGCATCATCAATGGCGCTTGCCGCCTCATCCAGTGCTTCGTCGAGAAACTGTCCTCGCCACATCACGGCGCAGACCATGTCCACTGCTGCCTGGCGGGCTGCAATCCCGCTGAACTGGCTCAAGCCTCCCTCAGCACTCATCCCCACGGACCAGACTGGTCTGTCCGGCCGCCGGAAGCGGATGACCAGGGTCCCTGACGCGCCGGTTGCCGGTTGGTGGGGGAGATCTCGCCGATCATCTGCGCCAAGGCGTCAATCCGGTTCTGGGTATCGGGGTGGGTGGAAAAGAGGTTGTCCATGCGCGCGCCCGACAGAGGATTGATAATGAACATGTGTGCCGTTGCCGGATTTGCTTCGGCGCTATCGTTCTCGATTCGCCGCGCTGCATTTGCGATGTTTGCCAGGGCCGAGGCAAGGGCTTGCGGCTTGCCACAGATTTCCGCACCGCGCCGGTCGGCGGCATACTCGCGGGTCCGGCTGATCGCCATCTGGACCAGCATGGCGGCAATCGGTGCCAGGATAACCATGGCGATGGTGCCGATTGCGCCGAACGGATTGTCCCGGCTGCGACCACCGAAGAACATGCCGAACTGGGCCAGCATGGAAACAGCACCAGCGATGGTGGCGGTTACTGTCATGATCAGCGTGTCACGGTTCTGGATGTGCGCCAGTTCGTGCGCCATCACGCCTTCGACTTCATCGTAGCTCAGCGACTGCAACAGTCCGGTGGTTGCGGCTACGGCGGCATTCTCGGGGTTGCGCCCCGTTGCAAAGGCATTGGGCTGCGGGTTGTCCATGACATAGACCTTGGGCATCGGCAGGCCGGCGTTGTCTGCCAACCGTGCCACCATGTCATGCAATTCAGGAAACTGGCTCTCGCTGGCGGGTGTCGCGCCATGCATCCGCAGCACCATCTTGTCGGAATTCCAGTAGGCGAACATGTTGGTGCCGACGGAAAACACCAATGCCATGAGCATGCCGGCCTCGCCGCCAATCATGTAACCAATGCCGAGAAACAGGGCCGTCATGCCGGCCAGCAGTACTGCGGTCTTCATGTAGTTCATAGTGCGTACGGCTCCGATGATCGCATCCGCCATGGTCCGGTTGTCTTGCAGCCCGGACCCGGCGCACACTATATGCTTATCAGCATCCAGCAGTTCAATGAGGCATGCGATGACCAGCGAAAGCAATCCGGCACGCCCGCTGAGTGACGCCGCCCGGCGCGCACTTGCGGAAGCAGCCGCCCGCAAAGGCCAGGCGAGGACCAAACCCTTGCCGCCGGAACTGAATGGCCGCGAGGGCCCCGAACCTACCCGCTACGGCGACTGGGAGAAGGACGGCATCATCAGCGATTTCTAGCCACGTCGTCTGGCTGGCATCTTGCAGCGTTGCGAACTGTGTCCTAATGGTTCGCGCCAAACAGCGCTAACATCAGCAAGATGCACGGGAGAATGACGAGATGGCGAACAAGGGTTCGGTCAACAAGGTGGTGCTGGCGTACTCCGGCGGTCTTGATACCTCGATCATCCTGAAGTGGCTGCAGACCGAGCTGAATGCTGAAGTCGTCACCTTTACCGCCGACCTGGGCCAGGGCGACGAACTTGAACCGGCGCGCCGCAAGGCCGAGATGCTCGGCATCAAGGAAATCTATATCGAGGATGTGCGCGAGGAGTTTATCTCGGACTTCGTGTTCCCGATGTTTCGCGCCAATGCGTTGTATGAAGGCGTCTACCTGCTGGGCACCTCCATTGCGCGCCCGCTGATCTCCAAGCGGCTTGTCGAGATTGCCCGCGAGACGGGAGCTGACGCAATTGCCCACGGCGCCACCGGAAAGGGCAATGACCAGGTCCGCTTCGAGCTTTCGGCCTATGCGCTCAACCCCGACATCAAGGTCATCGCGCCGTGGCGCGACTGGTCTTTCAAGTCGCGCACCGATCTGATCAGGTTCGCTGAGGAAAACCAGATCCCGGTGCCGAAGGACAAGCACGGCGAAGCACCGTTTTCGGTCGATGCCAACATGTTGCATTCGTCATCGGAAGGAAAAGTGCTGGAAGACCCATGGGTGGAAGCGCCTGAGTACGTGCACATGCGTACCGTCTCGCCAATGGATGCGCCGGACAAGGCGACCGACGTCGAGATCGAGTTCGCCAACGGTGATCCGGTTGCGCTGGACGGCAAGCCGATGAGCCCCGCCACCCTGTTTGCCGCCCTCAATGATCTGGGCCGTGACAATGGCATTGGACGAATCGACCTGGTGGAAAACCGCTTTGTCGGCATGAAGTCACGCGGTGTCTACGAAACGCCAGGCGGCACAATTTTGCTGACGGCGCACCGGGCGATGGAATCGATCACGCTCGACCGGGGTGCCGCGCACCTCAAGGACGACCTGATGCCGCGCTATGCCGAGCTGATCTACAACGGCTTCTGGTTCTCGCCGGAGCGCGAGATGTTGCAGGCTGCCATCGATTTGTCGCAGCGCCACGTCGAGGGCAAGGTTCGCCTCAAGCTGTACAAGGGCAACGTTATGGTCACCGGGCGGCAGAGCGACAAGTCGCTTTACTCGGAAGAGCTGGTCACGTTCGAGGACGATCATGGCGCCTACGACCAGAAGGATGCAGCAGGCTTCATACGGCTCAATGCGCTGCGCCTGCGCACACTGGCGGCACGCAACCGCAAGCGCTGAACCCCTGGCGGACTATTGGGCCGGGGTTGCGGCCTGGTTGCGCGACAGGATTTCCCAGGCGGCGTTGATACGCTTGGCCATCGCGCCTATGTACTCGGTGACCTCGGCGGGCAGTCCGGCGGAGGCAAACCTGTCAGGGTGGTAGGTGCGGGCGAGGTTCAGGTAGGCCTGGTGAAGTTCAGCAACACTGGCCTGTGTGTTCATGCCAAGTATCGCGTAGGGGTCAAAAACTGCAGCCTCCACGTTGCGCTTGGTCAACTGGTCAGCAGCGCCGACATTCAGCGGGTCGATGCTGACGATGGCTGCCTTGTTGAGGTGGCGCACTTCGCCGGTGTGGCTGTGAAACTCGACGAATGCCGAAGGTGCGTTGAGGACCTCGGTCAGGCGGCCGTTGCCTGCCGCAACGACCGCGCCGTTGAGAGCATCGCCCGACGTCAGCGTGATGGCGGCAGGGATCCGGGTGGTCTGGCTCGTCAGGTTTGAGGCTCGTGATTTTTCGAACATGGGTCTGGTTCCGTGTGCCAGCGTGAAACAGTTGTTATCAATGCGCTTCAATATGCGCATTCCGTGCCAGCCCCGCGCGTGTTACACGCCGCGCAACCTTGAAAAGTTCTTGAAAGCATCAAACCTATGACATTGAGAAATATTGCCATCATTGCCCACGTCGACCACGGCAAGACCACACTGATTGACCGGCTTCTGGCACAGTCTGGTAGCGTCCGCGAAAATCAGCGTGTTGCCGAGCGGGCCATGGACTCCAACGACCTGGAGCGCGAACGCGGCATCACCATCCTGGCGAAAGTTACTTCGGTCGAATGGCGTGATGGGCGAATCAACATCGTCGACACGCCCGGACATGCCGACTTTGGCGGCGAAGTGGAGCGCATCCTCAACATGGTGGACGGTGCGATCCTGCTGGTGGATGCGTCTGAAGGCCCAATGCCGCAGACCAAGTTCGTGCTGGAGAAGGCACTGAAGATCGGCCTGCGCCCCATCGTGGCGATCAACAAGATCGACAAGCCGGAAGAACGCCACGAAGAAGTCATCAACGAGGTGTTCGACCTGTTCGCTGCCCTCGATGCCGACAATGAGCAGCTCGATTTCCCGATCCTTTACGGGTCTGCCAAACAGGGCTGGATGTCGTTGCAGCCGGATGGGCCGCAGGACGACATGTCGGCGCTGTTCGATCTCGTCGTGAAGCACGTGCCGGCACCCGCCGTCGAGGAAGGCCCATTCCGGATGCTGGCCACCACCATCGAGGCCAACAACTTCCTGGGCCGCATCCTGACCGGGCGGGTACGGTCAGGCTCGGTGAAGCCGAACCAGGCCATCAAGGCGATGGACCGCAACGGCAAGTTGATCGAGCAGGGCCGCGTGTCCAAGGTGCTGGCGTTCCGGGGTCTCGAGCGCATACCCGTGGATGAGGTCTTTGCAGGCGACATCGTCGCCATCGCCGGGTTGACCAAGGCGACCGTGGCCGACACCCTGTGTGCGGTCGAGGTGACCGAGGCTATCAAGGCCCAACCTATCGATCCGCCGACACTGTCCATGACGTTTCGCATTAACGACGGTCCGCTGGCTGGCAAGGAAGGCGACAAGGTGCAAAGTCGCGTCATCCGTGACCGGCTGATGAAGGAAGCCGAAGGCAACGTGGCACTCAAGGTCGTCGATCTCGATGGCGAAGCCTTCGAGGTGTCCGGCCGTGGCGAACTGCAGCTGTCGATCCTGATCGAAACCATGCGCCGCGAAGGGTTTGAACTGACGGTCGGCCGTCCCCGTGTGGTTATCCGGACCGACGACACAACCGGCCAGCGGCTTGAACCGCTGGAAGAAGTCATCATCGACGTGGACGAAGAGTTTTCGGGTGCCGTGGTCCAGAAACTTTCCGAGCGCCGTGCCGAACTCAAGGACATGCGCCCATCCGGTGCTGGCCGGCAGCGGCTGGTGTTCCATGCACCGACGCGTGGCCTGATCGGCTACCAGGGCGAACTGATGACCGACACCCGGGGCACGGCTATCATGAACCGGCTGTTCCATGCCTATGTGCCGTTTCTCGGCAACATTCCCTCTCGCCACACTGGCGTGCTGCTGTCCAATGGTGAAGGTGAAGCGGTTGCCTATGCGCTGTGGAAGCTCGAGGATCGCGGGCCGATGTTCATCGAGCCGGGCAACAAGGTGTATGCCGGCATGATTGTGGGCGAGCATACCCGTGGCAACGACCTCGAGATCAACGTTCTCAAGGCCAAGCAGCTGACCAACATCCGCGCGTCGGGCAAGGACGATTCCATCCTGCTCACGCCGCCGATCCGGCTGACGCTCGAACGCGCACTGTCGTACATCACCGATGATGAACTGGTCGAGGTGACGCCGCAGTCGATTCGTTTGCGCAAGGCGACCCTTGATCCGCACGAGCGCAAGCGCGAAGAGCGCCGCCGCAATGAGGATGCGCTCAGCGCCTGACCCCTTGAGAGGATGTTGAATGCCGGTTGAATCCAGCGTTAATCCCGCCGTTACAAACTGGACAGGCCAGTTCGGCCTTCCTGAATTTGTTTCAATATCCGATAGTGATCTTGAGGCGGCGTTCGCCACGGCAATGCGCGAGCATCTGGCCGAGATCGATGCTATTGCCAGCAATCCGGATGCGCCTGACATGGCAAATACCGTAGAGGCGTTCGAGCTTGCCGGCTTGAGCTTGCGGCGGGTGTCGGCGCTGTTCTGGAATCGCGCCGGTACCGACAGCACGCCGGCGATCCAAAAGCTGGAACGCGAAATCGGTCCGGCACTGGCGAAGCACCATTCGGCGATATCAATGAATGCTGAATTGTTTGCCCGGTTTGATAGGCTTTACCAGGACTGCGCCGCGCTGGATCTGACGGCTGAGCAAGCTCGCGTGCTGGAGCTGCACCACAAGGAGTTCGTCAAGGAAGGCGCATTGCTGGACGTGGCAGGAAAGGCACGGCTGGCTGAAATCAACCAGCGCCTGGCGAGCCTTGCTGCAACTTTCGGGCAGAACGTTCTGGCGGATGAAGCAGGCTGGGTGCTGGCACTGTCATCGCACGATGATCTTGCCGGCTTGCCCGACAGCCTGATCGCGGCGATGGCACAGGCGGCACGCGATCGCAATGTCGATGCACCATATGCGGTCACGCTGGCGCGCTCCATCGCTGAACCGTTTCTGACGCTGTCAGACCGGCGTGATCTGCGCGAGCAAGTGTTCAATGCGTGGACGTCGCGCGGTGAACTTGGCGATGGCCAGCAGAATGCGCCGGTAGTGGCCGAGACGCTCAGTCTGCGGGCAGAAGCGAGCGCGCTGCTGGGCTATGACACGTTTGCCAGTCTGAAGCTTGACGGCACCATGGCTGGAACGGCCGATGCGGTTGAAGGCCTTCTTGGACGGGTATGGCCTGCTGCAGTTGCAAGTGCTGACAGCATGCAGGCGGAGTTGCAGCGGCTTGCTGCCGAAGACGGCATCAATGACGCCATCAGACCGTGGGACTGGCGATACTACGCCGAGAAACTGCGCGAACAGATGTTCGATCTCGATGAGGCTGTACTGAAACCCTACTTCCAGCTCGACAGGATGATCGAGGCCGCCTTCGATGTGGCCACGCGCCTGTTCGGCATCCGCTTCAGGGAACGCACCGACCTGCCGCGCCCGCACCCGGAAGCGCGAATGTTCGAGGTGGTGAATGGCGACGGTACACCAAGGGGCCTGTTCATCGGTGATTACTTTGCACGCCCGACCAAGAGGTCCGGCGCGTGGATGAGCCTGCTGCGCAAGCAGCACAAGCTGGACGGTGGCCAGCTTCCGGTTGTGTTCAACGTGATGAACTTTGCCAAGCCGTCCGAAGGCCGGCCGGCGTTGTTGTCGCTGGATGATGCGCGCACGCTGTTTCACGAGTTTGGCCATGCGCTGCACGGCCTGATGTCGGACGTGACCTACCCGTCTGTTTCCGGCACATCGGTGCCGCGAGATTTTGTGGAGTTGCCATCGCAACTGTACGAGCACTGGCTGACCGTACCCGAGATACTGTCGGCCCATGCCCGGCACGCGACCACTGGTGAACAGATGCCGCAAGACATGCTGGACAAGGTTCTGGCGGCTCGCACCTTCGATGCCGGGTTCAACGCGGTGGAGTACACCTCGTCGGCCTTCGTCGATATTCGCACCCACCGCGATGAACGCACTGCTGCAAGCGATCCGCTGGGGTTTGAAGCGGCGGTGCTGAAAGACCTCGGCATGCCGGCGGCCATCACCATGCGCCATCGCACGCCGCACTTTTCTCACGTCTATTATGGCGACGGCTACGCCGCAGGATATTACAGCTACATGTGGTCTGAAGTGCTCGACGCCGATGCCTTCGCTGCGTTTGAAGAGGCAGGAGACCCGTTTGATCCGGCGCTCGCCAAACGGTTGCTGGAGAGTGTGTATGCCAGCGGCAATTCAAGGCCGCCAGAAGAAGCCTACAAGGCATTTCGTGACCGGCTGCCAACACCTGACGCCATGCTGGAAAAGCGTGGGCTTGCCGGGGCTGCGAACTAGTTCGGCAGCGAGACCAGCGAGCCTTGCTTGCCGTGAAACTGGGGCGTATCGGTGCCACATTTGAACGAGCGCGCAATGGTGTCGGCGATTTGTCTTGCCAGTTCGTTTGCATTTTCGTTGGCGCGGGCATCAACCAGCCCTGCCATGCAACTTGGATTGCCGGCATCATCATCGATGGTGGAAATGACCAGTACCTGCCCCCGATGTTCCGGGCCTGGTGTGACGGCGCGCATGGCGGAGAAGTCGAGAGTCCAGCGCAGGATCGTTGCAAACGGGTGGCCATCATCAAGGCGCCATTCAATGGTTTCACCAATCGAATTGAAGGCACCAAAACTTTGCCAGGTGCCCTGGGCATTGCCGGCGGTGCCGCCAAACTTCACCGACATGCGAAGATCGCCCTCGGCGACATGGACAGGGATGTCCTTGAAGCCGTCGCAAAGCAACCAGACACCGCCGCCTTCCTCTGCTTCCAGTACCGTCTTGCAGCCGGTCTCGAAGTTCAAGGTCGAATAAGCGCTTGTCTTGCTGCCGGCCCATGCGGGGCTTGCGAGTGCGACAAGAGTTGATGCAGCCAAGACACTCCATCTCATGATAACAGTCGCTCCATGTTTTCAGAACGCAGACAGGCCCCAGCTTCGATCATGCCTGCCTTGCACACAACATTGAACGAGGAAATTCATGCGTATTGATGAAATCTCGATTGGGGATGCGCCACCGGATGTTGTGAACGTCATCATCGAAGTGCCGATCGGTGGCGAGCCGATCAAGTACGAGATGGACAAGGCCGCAGGCACGATGGTGGTGGATCGGTTCCTCTACACGTCGATGCGTTACCCGGGCAATTACGGCTTCATTCCGCACACGCTGTCGGAAGATGGCGATCCGTGTGATCTGCTGGTGATATCGCAGCGTTCACTGGTGCCGGGTGCGGTGATCGCCGTGCGCCCGGTCGGCGTGATGAAGATGGAAGACGAAGCCGGTGGTGACGAGAAGATCATCGGTGTGCCGGTGAGCCGGATCACGCAGCGCTACGACAAGGTGATGAACTTCACCGATCTGCCCGAGATCCAGGTGCGCCAGATCGAGCACTTCTTTGAGCACTACAAGGATCTGGAAGTTGGCAAGTGGGCCAAGACGCATGGCTGGGGCGATGCAGATGAAGCCAAGCGGTTGATCGTCGAGGCAATTGAGCGAGCCAAGGCCTGACGGCCATGGCCAGCAAGTGGCATCCGGTTACATTTGCGGTACGTCAACGCCCTTGATGGCGCAAGCTGCATGCACGGTGTTGTGCAACAGGCAGGCGATCGTCATGGGCCCGACGCCGCCGGGAACCGGTGTGATTGATCCGGCAACTTCGGCGCAGCTGTCGTAGTCGCAGTCACCGACAATTCGGTTCTTGCCATCGCGTTCGATGCGGTTGATGCCCACATCAATCACGCAGGCACCCTGCTTGATCCAGTCGCCCTTGACCATTTCGGCGCGTCCGACAGCGGCAATCACCAGGTCTGCCCGGCGCACGACGGCTGGCAGATCCTTCGTGCGGCTATGGGCGATGGTGACGGTGCAGTTTTCCTGAAGCAGAAGCTGCGCAACCGGCTTGCCGACAATGTTGGAGCGGCCAATGACGACGGCCTCCAGGCCGGACAAGTCGCCCAGTTCGTCCTTGGCCAGCATGACCGAGCCAACCGGTGTGCACGGAACGAGTGAGTCCTGGCCAGTGGCGAGGCGGCCGGCGTTGATGATGTGGAAGCCGTCGACATCCTTGTCCGGATTGATCGAGTTGATCACCTTGGTGGCGTCGATGTGCGATGGCAGCGGCAACTGGACCAGGATACCGTGGATGGTGTCGTCATGGTTGAGCTGGTCGACCATGGCCAGCACGTCGGCTTCCGAAGTATCCGCGTCCAGCTTGTGTTCAACGGACTTCATGCCGACCTCGGCGGTCTGCCTGGCCTTGTTGCGCACGTAAACCTGGCTTGCCGGGTCTTCGCCGACCAGCACCACGGCGAGGCCGGGTGTCAGGCCGTGTTCAGCCTTGAGTGAAGATACTGCGCTGGCGATGCGCTCGCGCAGACTTTCCGCGAACTTCTTGCCGTCGATGACTTTTGCTGCGCACATGTTGAGATCCTGCCTCCCTGAATGGCTTCTTTCCGGTTCAATGTTTGGCTTTCGCGGGTGGATCACCACTGCAATGGCGTCACATCCTTGCCGCATCGCGACGTCAGGCGAGGTACTGAATAACCACGCGCTGCAGGAACAACAGGCCGAGCAGCAGGACCATCGGCGACAGGTCCAAACCGCCAAGGTCCGGCAGGATGCGCCGAATCGGCCCGAGAAGCGGCTCGGTGAGCCGGTACAGCGCATAATTGACCTGACGGACGAAATTGTTTGACTTGTTGATGACGTTGAAGGCCAGCAGCCAGCTCATCACCACCATGATGATGATGATCCAGACATAGATGTTGATGACGGTTAGCAGCAGCCAGACAAACGGGTTCATGCGCGATCAAGCCTTTCAAGCCAGAAGGGGTGCTTGAGCAACCATGTAGCCGTGACGCCAGTGTTCTGCAAGGTTGACGAGCAGGGTCGGCACCGCTCGATTGTGGCTTTTGCGTCACAGTATTAGACAATTCTACTTGCACATCTTTCGCATTCCGCCACGACATGTTAGACAAAACATCTTGAAGAGCCGGGGGCGGTTTTCAAATCCGGATACCTGAGATGAATAAGGTTTGTGTATTGCGGGCGGCGGCAGGGTTGCTGTTGGCGGTTACCGGCATGTCCGGCGTGGCCAAAGCAGACAATTATCCTGCCCTGTTCGACCAGCGCTATTCAGCGCCGGAGGACATTTCGGTGCTCGGCAGCTTTGTTGCGAAGGCCGTTGAAGTTGGTCAGTACGACCAGGCCATCTCCACGCTTGAACAGCACCTGGTAAAGTACCCGCGCGATGCGCGCGCCAAGTACACACTGGCCAAGGTGTATGCCAATACCGGCAGCTGGGAGCTGGTGAAGCGCAATGCCACTGACGCACTTGAAATTGGCGATCTGACGCCGGAAGAAACCCGCGATGCAGAGGCTCTGATTGCCCGCGCCGACAATTCGCTGGCCGGGTTCGAATGGGCGCTTGATGCGACCGTCGGGATCAAGTCGACCTGGCTTGAAACCGATGAGGCGAATGCCGGGACTGGCTGGCGTGACCGGCAGGACTGGAACCCGTATTTTGCTGCCAATGGCAGCTTGCGGATTGACCTGAACACGCCACTCAATGATGCGCTGATCGTGTCTTCGGGGGTGCTGTTCGAGCGCCGGTACGAAGACATCAACCAGGGTAACTTCAACCCATTCCCGGATTTTTCCAACGGTGGTGTCTATCTGCACAACCGCGGCTATGTGGCGATGACCCTGGACAAGGGCATCGAAACAACGACCCTCGATGCACTGCGTTTACAGGTGGGTGTGTTTGGCAACTGGCGCACGCTCAACCCGTCTGTGCATGATGCAGCATTGGGCACGGTGCTGCGGCTGATCATTCAGCCGACCGTTGACATGACGGCGTTTGTAGAAGGCAAGTACAGCGCTCTTTTCCCGTCTGAAAACCTTGCTGCCGATCACAGATTCGAAGCCGCCGCCGGTTTTACCAGGCGGCTTAGCTACGAGCATTCCGTGGGGATGGCTGCCCGCTACATTCACGAGATCACCGATGGCGGTATCACGGTGGCAGACCAGCGTGAGGTCGAACTGCGATATTCTGGTCTGGTGCCGCACCGGCCGTTCGATACTCTCTGGACCCAGCAAGCCGGTGTTGCCTTCGGCGATTTCGAGACGCGTGATGCGAGTAGCCTGGCATTCTTCGTGCCCGACCCAGCTGAAGGTCATTACTGGAAAGCAAACTGGACGCATACCTTCCAGATCGATGGCTATAACAGCATTGCGGTGTCGTACGAGTTCAAGCGAACCGATTTCACTGAGGGCTTCTTTTTCTTCGACAACGACTACTCCACCCATTCCGTGGGTGTGAGCTACACCAAATCGTTTTGACAGGCGGCCCGTCATGATCTCGCGCAAAATGAAGACAGGTCCGGTTACCATGGTTGCCCTCGGGTTGCTTTTTGCCGGTGCGGTGAACGCTGCAGCCGAAAGCGTTGGCAAAATGACGGCAGTCCAGACGCAGGTGCTGAAGACCGGCGCGGGTGTCATGGGTGTGGGGTCGGGCATCTCGATGGGTGACGAGCTTCGCAGCAATTCCACCGGTCTCGGGATGATCGTGTTCCGCGATGAATCAAGTGCCAAACTGGGGCCCAACTCGGTGCTAACGATTGACGAGTTCGTCTATGGTGACGGGTCCGGCAGCCTCGGTATCTCGATGGACCGTGGCGTCTCGCGGTTCTATGGCGGCCAGGTGTCGAAAAAGGGCAGCATGCAGATCTCGACGCCACATGTCATTCTCGGGGTGCGCGGCGGTATCGTCGAAGTCAACGTGGCAGGCGGGCAAACCGTAGGGGTGCTGCGGGCCGGAAAGCTGACCTGCACCAGCAATGGCGTTACCCGGGTCATCACCAAGCCCGGCTTTGCCTGCATCGCCGATGGCAGCTCGCTGCAGGTAGGCCCGTCAAACAACAGTTTCGAAGTGCTCGACAGCACTGCCCAGATCGCCGGTACCGGTCAACCCGGCGCACGCGGTCCCGGCCTCGGGGTGGACACCGGATGTGCAAGTGCGGGATCTTTCACCTCAGCCAGTTGCTCGAGCCGTAATGGCCAGTTGCCAGTGCCGGGCGGAACCGGACCGGGCGACCCGAACGATCCTCCCGAGATCAATCGCACCACTGATTCGTATCCTTGAGTCTGGTATTGATTTGTTGTCTGCCATCACCGGGCAGTAATCGATGATCTCGCATCTCAAGTCCCGTGCCGGTGTTCTGGCGCTCATCGCCCTGCTTGTCGGGTTGCACATGGTGTTCGATGCGCAACTTGATGGGTTGCGCGGCCGAACATTCGATCTTTACCAGCAAATCAAGCCACGAGATGCTGGCGAGCAACATGTGGTCGTCGTCGGCATCGATGATGACAGCATCGCCAGTGAAGGCCGCTGGCCGTGGCCGCGCGACCGGGTTGCCGAGTTGATCTCGGCGATTCATGCATCGGGTGTTACGGCGCTGGGCATCGACGTGTTGTTTTCGGAGGCCGACAGCACACCCGGTGGCGATGAGCGCGATCGTAAATTGGCACAATCCATCGCCGCAGGTCCTTCGGTACTCGCAACCAGTCTTGGTGATTTTCCCGCAACTACCCTGCCGAACGGTACGACGGGCTGGTCCGTGATCGGCCAGGAGCATGCGGACGCGTTGCCGATGCTGGAAGGTGCGATCGCATCGATCGCGAGCATCCGGGCTGAGGCGCAAGGATTGGGCATTGTGCGGTCGGTATCAGACGCCGATGGCACGGTACGCAGCGTGCCGATGGTTTGGGCGACGCGCAGCGCCGACGGGCTGGTGTTGTGGCCGGCCTTCAGCATCGACCTTGTTCGGTTGCACCAGCAGGCAGCTTCGGTTGCCTTGCGATTGCGTCCGTCCGGATACGAGGCATTGAAGGTGGGACAGCAGATCGTACCGCTGTCCCCGGGCGGTGCGATCTGGCTGTGGGAGCAGGCCCAGCCCGTGCCGAGGGTGTCTGCGCTTGACGTGTTGGCTGGACGTACTGGCGACGCCCTCAAGGGTCGCATGGCCATCCTGTCGGTCAATGCACTGGGCATTGACAAGTTTCATACGACGCCGACGCAAGCTGCCCGGCCAGGTGCCGACATTCATGCGGCCCTTGCCGGGCAGATTCTCGACGGGAAGTTCCTCAGCGAACCGGGCATGGCAAAAACCGTGGAGCGGGCATGGTTCCTGGTGGCGGCAGCCGCGTTGCTGGCCCTGTCCTATGTGCTTGGCACGCGGGTCTGGCTGTTGATGCTGGCAGGCATTGCTGTTTGCCTGACGCCGCTGGCAGGCGGGTTTGCAGCTTACACCGGAAGGGCCGAGCTCTACGAAGCGCTGCAGCCTGCTGCCGGGCTGGCGATGGTCGCCGTGGCCGAAGCCTACAACATGTATCGCGATTCTGACGTCCGCCGCCGGCACTTGTCACGGCAGTTCTCGCAGTACCTGTCACCGAACGTTGTTGAGATGCTGACCCGCTCGCAGCAGGACCTGACCACCAGCGCCGAGAAGCGCGAGATTACCGTGTTGCTGATGGACATGCGAGGTTTTACCTCGTCGAGCGAGACGCTGCCGGCGGAAGAAATCATCGCTACGGTCAACCGCTTCCTGACGCTCGCCAGCCAGGAGATCTTCCAGCGCGACGGCACCATCGACAAGTTCATGGGCGATGCCATCCTGGCGTTCTGGAATGCGCCGGTTGACCAGCCTGATCATGCCGGGCGCGCGCTGCAGGCGGTGCTGGCGATCCGGCAGGTGCTTGATGCTGAAAATGAGGTGCGTGAACGGCAGGGAAAACCGCCGATCAAGGTTGGTGCCGGGCTGGAAACCGGGGTGTGTTCGGTTGGAAACTTCGGGTCTGACATCCGGTTTGACTACACTGCCATCGGATCGACCGTAAACATGGCGGCACGGCTTGAGTCCGCCACCAAGATCACCAATTGTCCGGTGTTGCTGGGACCGGGCTTTGCCGAAGCCCATGCGAGCGGGATCGAGCGGGTTGGTGCACTGGAACTGGCCGGGTTTGCAGCACCGATTGAAGTGTTTACGCCAACTGGCATGAAGCCGGAGGTCATTCCCTCGACGACGTTCAAGAAGGAAGCGGGCCGCCTGGTATAGGCCAGCCCGCTCCTGATTACTCGCTGAGTACGCTGTACAATGATCCCAGCTTGGCCAAACCGTAGCAAGCGGAGTGCCACAGCACCGGAGCGCGCATGTCGTGGCTCACTGGCCTCGCAATCACTACATGTTGTAGGTTAGGCTGGGTTTGATCGTTGCAGCGTTTGCGAAACGCTTTGCACGGCTTTGCATTTTGCAAAGATTTTCCAGTCGATGCTTGCTCTATTCGGCTGCCAGTTGCATGTCTGGTTGATTGGCAGTGGCAAGCCATCTGTCAAGAAACCGGTCGAGCCATACATCGACCTTGCTGTCGTGAATATAGCGGTCGGTAAAGTGGCTGTCGCGCGGGC
>CAYMJJ010000003.1:17011-77169 GCA_964390445.1 uncultured Anderseniella sp. | reverse complement strand
GATGCCACGCATATCAGCCTTTGGGCGGCAAATATCAAGAGATCAGTCGGCCAATGGCCTGTGCCGTGTAATCCACCATGGGCACGATGCGGGAGTAATTGAGCCGGGTTGGCCCGACCACGCCCAGCACGCCCACGACCTTGTTGTTGGCATCGCTGTAGGGCGAGACGATCAACGATGACCCGGACAGTGAGAAGAGTTTCGTTTCCGCGCCGATGAATATCCGCACTCCTTCGCCAGCCTCGGCCAGGCCCAGCAGGCTGATCACATCCTTCTTGGATTCCAGATCATCGAACAATTGGCGAATGCGGTCGATGTCGCTTGCATGGGCGTTGTCGTCAATCAGCTTGGCGCGGCCCCGCACGATCAGCGATCGCTTGCCGTCGCCAGCGTCATCGGACCAAACTGCCAGCCCGGCCTCGATGACGCGGGCAGCAAGTGAATCCAGCTCGCTCTTAACTGTCTCAAGCTGATCTCCCAGTTTCTCGCGCAGTTCCGCGAGGGTCAGGCCCTGGCACCGGCTGTTGAGAAAGTTGCTGACTTCGGTGAGGGTGGACGGCGGCAATCCGCGCGGAATCTCGACGGTGCGATTTTCCACGGTTCCGTCCTCGCTGACCATGATCACCAGCGCCCGCGACGGATTGATGCTGACAAATTCGATGTGCCGTAACCGGGTGTTGACCTTGGTCGACAAGACCAGCCCGGCGCAACTCGACAGCCCCGACAGAAGGTTGGTGGCATCGGCCAGCATGTCGTCGGTTGTCTTGTCCCGGTTGAGGCCAGCGATCTGCGCATCGATCTGGGCACGTTCGTCATTGGTCAGCCGGCCGACCTCCATCAGCGCGTCAACGAAGAAACGCAGACCGGTTTCTGTGGGAATGCGCCCGGCGCTGGTGTGCGGTGAATAGATCAGCCCGGCCTCTTCCAGATCGGACATGACGTTGCGGATCGAGGCTGGCGACAGCCCGACCGGCAAGTTTCTGGAAATGGTGCGCGACCCGACCGGCACACCAGTTTCGATGAAGGTTTCCACGAGCCTGCGGAAAATGTCGCGTGAACGCTTGTCGAGCACGGACAGTTCCATAAGGCGATCATCAGTCGCTTTCATGAGTTCACGATCCAATCCATTGTTGTTCCTGAATCTAGGTGCGGCCATAGGCAGCGTCAATCTCCGCTGTCAGTGCGTTGCACGCTCCGGCTCACGGCTGTACACCAGCGCCTGACAACGATTTAACCCTGGTTCAAGTTTTGGAGCATTCATCCCATGAGACCTTCCGGCAGAACGCCCGGCCAGATGCGAGACGTCAGCCTGGAGCGCAATGTATCGCTGCACGCCGAAGGCTCGTGCCTGGTGAAGTTCGGCAATACCCACGTGCTGTGCACGGCCAGCCTTGAAGACCGGGTGCCACCGTGGATGCGTGGTGGCGGCAAGGGCTGGGTAACCGCCGAATATGGCATGCTGCCCCGCTCCACCGGCTCACGCATGCGCCGTGAGGCGACCGCAGGCAAGCAGTCAGGCCGCACCCAGGAGATCCAGCGCCTGATCGGCCGCAGCCTTCGCTCCGTGGTGGACATGGAAAAGCTCGGCGAGCGCCAGATCACCGTCGATTGCGACGTCATCCAGGCCGATGGCGGCACCCGGACGGCTGCCATCACCGGCGCGTGGGTTGCCTTGCACGACTGCGTTTCAAAGCTGCTGGCCGACGGCAGCCTGGAGATATCACCGCTGATCGATCACGTGGCGGCCGTGTCGTGCGGCATCTATGAGGGCACTCCGGTTGCCGACCTTGATTATGCCGAGGACTCGACCGCCGAAACCGATGCGAATTTCGTGATCACCGGGTCAGGTGGTATCGTGGAGATACAGGGCACTGCAGAAGGCGTGCCTTTCAGCGAAGACGAACTGATGCAGCTTCTGGCATTGGCGAAGACCGGCATCGGTGAACTGGTAGCACTGCAAAAGGCGGCAGTGCAACGAAGCTAGACAGGTACGATGCAACCCGAAGCCATCCTTGAAACCGTCCTGTACGCCGACGACATCGATGCGGCAGAGCGGTTCTATGGTGAAGTGCTGGGTCTGGATGTGTACTGGAAGGTGGACGGTCACACGGTGATGTTCAGTTGCGGCCGGCAGATGCTCCTGGTGTTCAATCCGGATGTTACCGAGGCGCAGGATGGCAAGTCCGACCCGCCGGTACCACCTCACGGAGCGCGCGGACCTGGGCACGTCTGCTTTCGAGCCACCCGGGCCGAGATCGACCAATGGCGTGAACGGCTGGCATCGAAGGGCATCGGGATTGAGGCTGAGTTCGAGTGGCCCAGAGGCGGGTACTCGCTGTATTTTCGTGATCCGGCGGGCAACAGTGTCGAGTTTGCCGAACCTGCCATCTGGGGACTGCAATGATTGAACTTCCATCCAGCAAACTGGTCGTCGCCAGCCACAACACGGGCAAGGTGCGCGAGATCGGTGATCTTCTGGCGCCGCTGGGCCTGACCACCGTTTCAGCAGGTGAGCTCGGGCTACCGGAGCCCGACGAAACCGAAGACAGTTTTGAAGGCAATGCGCGGCTCAAGGCGGAAGCGGCCGCAAGCG
Organism: uncultured Anderseniella sp.; assembly: GCA_964390445.1. Lineage (GTDB taxonomy): Bacteria > Pseudomonadota > Alphaproteobacteria > Rhizobiales > Aestuariivirgaceae > Anderseniella. Next base: position 74,576 of record CAYMJJ010000003.1, on the reverse strand, counting down.
CAAGCGGACTGGCGGCACTGTCCGATGACTCAGGACTGTGCGTGGATGCACTCGGCGGTGCGCCGGGCATCTACTCGGCGCGCTGGGCGGGCCCGGCAAAGGATTTCCAGATGGCCATGCGCAAGGTCGAACACGAGCTGCGCGATCGCTACGCACTGTCAGCTGATCAGCGCAAGGCGCATTTTGTTTGCGCACTGTGCCTGGCCATACCGGGTCTGCCATCGCTGGTGTTTCGCGGCGAGGTGCACGGCGTCTTGGTATGGCCGGCCCGCGGCGACAAGGGCTTTGGCTACGACCCGGTTTTTCAGCCCGATGGCTTCGACATTACCTTCGGCGAAATGGACCCGGCTGCCAAGCACGCCATGTCGCATCGTGCCCGCGCATTTGCCCAGCTCGTGAGCGCCCTCAAGGGCGCTGGCGGCCAGGGCTGATCATGGCAAACATCGAGGCCGGGTTTGGTGTTTACGTGCACTGGCCGTTCTGTAAGGCCAAGTGTCCTTATTGTGACTTCAACTCGCATGTGCGCCATGGCGGGGTTGATGCAACATCTTTTGCGCAAGGCCTTGTACAAGAGCTTGACTGGTTTGCGGCCCATGCGCCGGGGCGCGAGGTCACCAGCATCTTCTTCGGCGGCGGCACGCCCTCGCTGATGCCGCCGGCTGCCGTCGCAAGCGTGATTGACAAGGTGTCTCAACTCTGGTCCGTCGCGCCGGACGTGGAGATCACGCTGGAGGCCAATCCTACCAGCATTGAGGCTGGCAATTTTCGCGGCTACCGGCAGGCCGGTGTCAACCGGGCGTCGGTGGGGGTGCAGGCGCTCGATGATCAAGCCCTCAAGGCGCTAGGTCGCCAGCACACCGCCGATGAAGCCCTTGCGGCCTTCGCGCTGGCGCGCAAGGTCTTTCCCCGCACATCGTTCGACCTGATCTATGCCCGTCCCCGCCAGACAGCGGCGGGATGGCGTGAAGAGCTCAGCCGTGCGCTGGGCGAGCAGGACGGGCATATGTCGCTGTATCAACTCACCATCGAGCCTGGCACAGCCTACTTCGATCTCGAGAAAGCCGGTTTACTGGTGGTGCCCGATGAAGACAGCGGCACTGAGCTGTTCGAGCTGACGCAAGAACTCACTGAAGCAGCGGGCCTTAACGCCTACGAGGTGTCCAACCATGCGCGTCCCGGCAACGAGTGCCGTCACAACATGCTGTACTGGCGCTATGGTGAGTATGCCGGCGTTGGCCCCGGCGCACATGGACGGCTCGCCTCGGCTGATGGCAGCCGCCATGCGCTGTTAACAGAATCCAACCCAGAGACCTGGTTGTCGATGGTGCGCTCGCAAGGCAATGGCCTGGTGGAGGATGCCGCCATTGAGCGCAGTGAGGCTGCTGCCGAGTGCGTGCTGATGGGTCTTCGGACACTGGAGGGGCTGCCACTCGCCCGAATCGAGAAATACCGCGGCAAGCCCATCGAACTGGCTGCTGTCAGTGACCTGGTTGCCGGAGGGTTCCTGGTGGTTGAACCGGGGCTCGCTGGTGAACATCTCGTTGCGACGCCGCGAGGCCGCCAGGTGCTTAACGCCGTCATCGAGCAGGTCGTGCTCAAAGCCCTGCGCTGAAACGCTCTGGGGCCGGGGCGATTTCGCGTGGTCCGGTGGATGTTACCTCGAGGATCGAGAGCCCGCGCTGAATCTGTCCCGATTGCCTGAACCGGAACAGGCCGTTGACGCCCTTGAAGCCTTCCGGATTGGTGATTGCACTGGCCGCAACCCGGCCACCAGGCGCGTTGCCACTGACGATGATGGCAAGGCTGACAGCATCATAGGCAAGGCTTGCGATACGCGGTGGCGAATTGCCATAGGCCTGCCGGTACCGGGCATCAAAGCGGTCAACCAGCGCCGGCGATACGCCCGCGTACCAGCCACCGTTCATCAGCGCGATCGACGATGTGGCGCGTTCATCCCACAGGCCGGTCCCAAGCATTCTGATCCTGCCGGACTGCAAGCCGGAATTTGCCAGCGCATTGGTGGCTGCTGCCAGCATCTCACCGCCTTCGGGCAGGAACAGTGCCTGGATGTTGTTGGTCGGGTTGGCGATCTTGCCGGCAACCGCTTGTCCGGTACTGTTTACTGCTGTTGCATTGCGGCCAAACCGGTCGTTTGCCACGATCTGGATGCCGGCGCGGCCGGCTGCTTCGATCAGCGACTGTTCTATGGCACTGCCATACGCGCTTTGCGGAATCATCGCTGCAATGCTGCGGATGCCCTGCTGGCTGGCATATCGGATCAGGTTCGCGACTTCCTCGCCGGGCAGAAAGCTCATCAGGTAAACGCCGTTGCCAGCGACGCTGGCAACCGAGGAAAACGCAATCACCGGCACGCCCCGCTGGCGAGCGATGGGGGCGACGGTTTGAACTTCCGCCGACAACAAGGGCCCGAGAATAAGCCCGGCTCCTTCATTGAGTGCGGCGTTGGCGGCAACCCGTGCGCCGTCTGCGTTGCCCTGGGTGTCCTTGGTGATCAACTGTACATTCTGGCTGCCGGCATCCAGCAAGGCAGCTTCGGCTGCATTCTTCAGGGCCTTGCCGATCACTGCAGTCTGACCGGGCGCTGACAATGGTAGCAGCAGCGCTACCTTGATTGGGCCGCTGGAAACGGGAGGAGTGGAGGGGTTCTGATCGGCGGTCTGCGACTGGCCGGCACCGGGCTTGTCATCCTTGAACAGACCGCCCACGTTGACGCCGCCCGTCGAGCAGGCTTGCAAGAACACCGCGATGAATGACACGGCCAGTAACTTGAGGCAAATTTTGAGCGTGTTGCGCGGCATGGTCTTGAAGTTCATGATATCCCCGTTTGTGTCGCCCAGGACAATTCAGGCTGTGACCCGTTCGACTTCTACGTTTTCCTTAGCTGCATTCGCGGCATGTTTCAAACGATCCAGGTTCAGCAAAAACCATGCCTGATGACAACCTGAAGCCGCAATTTACCGTTGACGGAGCGACTTTCACTGCCCGTCCGCTGGTTTCCGGCCTGCACCTTGTCGCGACGCCGCTGGGCAACCTTGGAGATATTTCTTTTCGGGCGTTGTCTGCTCTGGCAGCAGCAGATGTGATACTTTGTGAAGATACCCGCGTCACGTCGCGTCTGTTGGGCAGGTTTTCCATTGCCACCAGAATGAGGCCCTACCACGACCACAATGCCTCGCAGGTGCGCCCCGCCATCTTGGAGCAGCTGCAGTCTGGAGGTCGCGTCGTGCTGGTCTCGGACGCGGGCATGCCAGCTGTATCAGACCCGGGCTACAAGCTGGTCCGTGACAGCATTGCGCTGGACATACCCGTTGACGTGATACCCGGTCCGACCGCGCCGGTGACGGCATTGGTATTGTCGGGCCTGCCGACGGACAGGTTCATGTTTGCAGGCTTTCTTCCAGCTCGACCCGGCCAGCGCAAGGCAATCTTGACTGAACTGGCAAACGTGCCCGCCACCCTGATTTTCTTTGAAAGCGCCAACCGGCTCGCCGCAAGCCTGGCCGACATGGTCGAAGTGTTGCCTGGCCGGCAGGTTGCCGTCACCCGCGAGCTGACCAAACTGCATCAGGAGGTTCTGCGTGGAACGCCCGGAGAGATTGTCGAACAATTGCAAGCACGCGGATCGGTGAAGGGCGAGATCACAATTGTGGTCGGTCCGCCAGATGCGGCACCTGTTGCAGATGAGGCAGATCTCGAGGAGCGGCTGACCGAGCTGCTGAAGACGAATTCGGCCAGCAAGGCAGCGGCACAACTGGCGCGTGAAACACGCAAGACTCGCGCAGACCTCTATGATCTCGCCATGAAGCTGAAGGGTGAGGCATGAAAGCCCGCGATACATCGCGAAAACGCCAGCAGGCTGAACGCCGTGGCCACACCGCCGAGGCCCGCGCAGCGCTCATGCTGAGGTTGAAGGGATACCGGGTGCTGGACCGGCGCTGGAAGTCGCCGGCGGGCGAGATTGATCTTGTCGTCCGGAAGGGAAGCGTGATTGCGTTCGTCGAGGTCAAGGCACGCGCAAGCACCGATGAAGCAGTCGCATCGGTCAGTCCGCACCAGCGCCGCCGCATTGTCACGGCTGCACATCACTGGCTCGGCGAAAACCCCGCTGCATCGGACTGTGATTGCCGCTTTGACATCGTCCTGGTGACGCCCTACCAGTGGCCGCTTCATCTTGCCAATGCGTTTGCTGCTGACGACCAGTAGCCGAGCCGGAGACAGTTTCACATGAACCTCAGGGTTGCCGTCCAGATGGACCCCGTCGAGCGGATCGACATCCGGGGCGATTCAACGTTTGCATTGATGCTCGAGGCGCAGGCGCGCGGGCATTCGCTGTTTGTCTATCATGCTGACACGCTGGCCTTGCGGGACGGAACGCTGTGCGCCACCGGGGCAGATCTTCGAGTGCGCGACGAGGTTGGCAATCACTTCAAGGCTGGCGAACATCGTCTGGAGGACCTGTCGGGCTTTGATGCCGTGCTGATGCGGCAGGACCCGCCGTTCGACATGAACTACATCACCTACACGCACATGCTGGAGGCGATCCATCCGAAGACGCTGGTCGTAAATGACCCGGCAGAGGTGCGCAATGCGCCTGAAAAACTGTACGTGCTGCAGTACACCGACTTCATGCCGCCGACCCTGATCTCGCGTGATCCTGCCCGGCTGGCCGCGTTTCGCGAAGAGCACGGCGACATCATCCTGAAACCGCTGTACGGCAATGGGGGTGCCGGCGTGTTCCGCCTGGCGCATGGCGACGAGAACTTCGCCTCGCTGATGGAAATGTTCACGCAAGCCTTCCGCGAACCGTTCATCGCCCAGCGCTATCTACCCGACGTCAGAAAGGGCGACAAGCGCATCATCCTGGTCGAGGGCGAGCCGGTCGGGGCAATCAATCGTGTTCCGGCGCTCGGTGAGACCCGCTCCAACATGCACGTTGGCGGCCGGCCCGAGCCATCGGAACTGACCGACAGGGAGCGCGAAATCTGCGCGGCGATTGGCCCGGACCTGAAGCGGCGCGGACTGATCTTCGTCGGCATTGACGTCATCGGCGGCTACATGACCGAGATCAATGTGACGTCGCCCACCGGCATTCGCGAGGTCAAGAGGTTCGGTGGGGCAGATCTTGCCGCGCTGGTCTGGGACGCCATCGAGGCTCGCATCGGCTAGCGGCATGTCGTTCCCTTTCTGTTCTTGACGTACGTGCTTGTTCCTGTATGTTGACTGAGAGTCAGCTTCAGGAGGCGGGCGCATGGTCGCGCGGGTAGCAACAGTGGCGTTCAGGGGCATGGAGGCCGTGCCGGTCGATGTGCAGGTTCACATGGCGTCCGGCATCGTCGCTTTCTCCGTGGTTGGCCTGGGTGACAAGGCGGTGGGAGAGAGCCGTGAACGGGTGCGGGCAGCGCTGTCTGCCATCGGCCTTGCGTTGCCGGCCAAGCGTATCACCGTCAACCTCGCACCGGCCGATCTTCCCAAGGAGGGCAGCCATTACGACCTGCCCATCGCCGTCGGGCTGCTGACCGCCATGGGCATTCTGCCGGCTGATTTCACCAGCCGCTACCTGGTCTTGGGCGAGTTGTCACTGGACGGCAAGGTCGAGCCGGTCAACGGCGTGCTGCCGGCCGCGATGGCGGCCACCGGTCGCGATCTAGGGCTGATCTGCCCGCACGAATGCGGACCGGAAGCGGCCTGGGCATCGGAGGATCTGGACATTCTGGCCGTCGGGTCATTGATCCAGGTATTGAACCACATGAAGGGTACGCAGGTGCTGGCCCGTCCAGTGGCAAGGATCGCGACAACAACCGGGGCGATGCCTGACCTCAAGGACGTGAAGGGCCAGGAAAGCGCCAAGCGCGCGCTGGAAGTGGCTGCGGCTGGCGGCCATCACCTGTTGATGGTGGGCCCGCCCGGTGCCGGCAAATCCATGCTGGCGTCCCGCATGCCGTCAATTCTGCCACCGATGGACGCCGCAGAAATGCTCGAGGTCTCGACTATTGCCTCGGTTGCGGGCGAATTGCGCAACAGTGGCCTGACCACCGTTCGTCCCTATCGCGCGCCCCATCATTCAGCCTCGCAGGCCGCGCTGGTGGGCGGTGGCCATCGTGCCTTGCCCGGAGAGATGGTGCTTGCCCACAACGGCGTACTGTTCCTCGATGAATTGCCTGAGTTCCAGCCGCGCGCACTCGAAGCCCTGCGCCAGCCAATGGAATCTGGTGAAGCGGTCATCGCCCGCGCCAATCACCATGTCTCTTACCCGGCCCGCTTCCAGCTGGTTGCGGCCATGAACCCCTGCAAGTGCGGCATGGCCGGTGAGCCGGGCCATGTTTGCAAGCGCGGACCCCGTTGCGCTGGCGACTACCAGGCGCGGATTTCGGGTCCGCTGATTGATCGCATGGACATCCAGATCGAGCTGTCGGCGGTGCGGGCCGGCGACCTGACCTTGCCGCCACCTGCCGAAGGCTCGGCCGAGGTGGCCGCCCGCGTGGCTGCTGCCCGCGCCATCCAGCGTGACCGCTTCGAAAGGCTGGGACGGCCGGACATGCGCACCAACGCCCATCTCGACGGCGCATTGCTCGAACAGCTTGCGCGGCCTGACGCATCAGGGCTGGCCTTGCTCACGGACGCAGCCAACGCCTTGAATCTCTCAGCCCGCGGTTATCACCGGGTACTGCGGCTGGCGCGTACGCTGGCGGACCTTGATGGTAACGGTGGCGTTTCTCGGCTGAACGTTGCTGAAGCCGTCAGTTACCGGCAGCGGCTGGCCAGTTTCCAGCTCGCCGCCTGACTTGTCCCTCTTTGATCCCAACCTGCCTGTCGATCCCCATCATTAAAATTTTAGCGATTTCGCTAGTCCAGCCCTAACGCCTCTCGTGGCATTTCACACGGTGGAGGAACCTTCTCTGAAGGGTTAGACAGGTGGACAGTACTGAGCAGACCCATATGCCGCGCGAGCGCAGGCAGACCCACCGGGCAATCACGCTGTCCGGATTGCAAAGGCGTGTTTTCACGCTCGTAGCTGTTGCGGTCGGTCTTGCGGTGCTCATGGCGTCTGCCGGCCTGCTTGCCGCCGCGCGCGATGACCAGGTATGGTTGCTGATCTCACGCATCGCGCTTGCTGGGCTTTTGCTTTTTCTGTTCGGCAGCGTTCTCCACGTGTGGCGGCTTGCCCGGCAGCACCTCGCGGACTTGCAGAACGCACTGTCGCAACTGCGTGAGGCCCGCTCCGCGGCCGACTCGGCAAACGTTGCCAAGTCGAGGTTTCTTGCAACCGTATCCCACGAACTGCGTACGCCGTTGAACGGCGTACTGGGCATGACCGGCTTGCTGCTCGATACGCGGCTGTCTGGCGAGCAACAGACGTATGCCCAGGCTGTCGATACATCTGCGCGATCGCTGCTCTCGATCATCGACGAACTGCTTGACGCAGCGCGTTCCGAAGCAGGCGAACTCGTGGTCACGCCGGGCGAGATCAATCTGGTTGACCTGCTCGAATCGATCATCGAATTGCTGGCACCGCGCGCTCATGCAAAGCAGATCGAGATCGCGTGCTACATTTCACCCCTGGTGCCTGTTGCAGTCACTGGTGATGCCAAGCGGCTGCGCCAGGTGTTGCTGAACATCATCGGCAACGCGGTAAAGTTCACACCGTCGGGCGGCGTCACCCTGAGCGTTGAGCCGGGCCCGGCGCCAGAAGGTGTCCGCTTCACCATCAGCGATACCGGGCATGGCATTCCTGTCGATGAACAGGCAGCGGTCTTTAATCGCTTTGTCCAGTCTTCGCTCGCAGAAACCCGCGCAGCAGGCGGCACCGGATTGGGCCTGTCCATTACACGCGACCTGGTGCACCTGATGGGCGGCAGTATTTCAGTTGAGAGTCAGGTTGGCGAAGGATCAACCTTCCTGATCGATATTCCGATGCTCGCCGCCGGTGCCGAACAACCGCCCGCCTTCAATGCAGCCTTGCGGTCAACCGAGGTATTTATTGTGATGCGGGACGGGCCCAGCTGCAACACATTGACGCGCTATCTCAGCGATCATGAGGCAGTACTTCACTGCACCACTTGTCTCGATGCACTGACATCCTTGCTGAAGGCTGCCGCCGCCGCATGCGATGGTGACTACAAGCCGATAGTGCTTCTGGACGCGGCCTTGTGCAGCACTCCTGCAGACGTCAGGATCACTGCCAGGAGGCTGCAGTGCATGGCCAGGGTATGGGTGTTGCTGCGACCTGAAGAACGCCGCGCCCACCGCGCCCTTATCGAAGATCCGGCCATCGGCTATCTCGTGAAGCCGGTTCGGCAAAGCACGCTGTTGCATCAGCTTAGCGGGAACGGCGCGTCCGGCTCGGCGGCCACAGGAACACTGCCTTCCGGCGGTGCGCCGGATCGGACAAGACGTTCTGCAGACAGCCTTCGTGTCGCGTTGGTGGAAGACAATCCGATCAACCGCTTGCTTGCTGAAAGAATGTTGATATCAGCAGGCATGAATGTCGAACATTTCGGGACAGGTGAACTGGCGCTCGCCAGCCTGGGGGGTCATCTGCGCAGCAATGGCAACACAGGTTTCGACGTGGTGCTGATGGACATCCAGATGCCGGGTATCGATGGTCTTGAAACCACCCGCCGGCTGCGGGCGCTTGAAGAGCAGTTCTCTGTAATCGGCGCCGTTCCCGTTCTGGCGCTATCGGCAAATGCCCGGCGGGATGACCAGAAGGCCAGTCTGTCCGCCGGCATGAATGGTTACCTGGCCAAACCTTTCGACCGGGCTGATCTTGAACAGGCCATCATGGACCTCGCCCTCCAGCGGGCTGCCTGATATCGGTGCAGGCTGCCATTTTTGCCTTGTGGATGGCCGCATCTGACTTGACGACGCTGCGGGCCATAATCGGTTATGGTCGCAACCGTCATGATAATGCCATCCACAGCAACGGCCGCCTCAGGTGATGCCACTCCCGCCGCGGACCACAAGGTCACGCCGATGATGGCGCAATACCTTGAAATCAAGCGGGCCAATCCCGACAGCTTGCTGTTCTACCGGATGGGGGATTTTTACGAGCTGTTCTTCTCTGACGCTGAGGTGGCTTCAGTCGCACTGGGCATCGCGCTCACCAAGCGGGGCAAACACCTTGGCGAGGATATCCCGATGTGCGGGGTGCCGGTTCACGCTGCTGATGACTACCTGCAGAAACTGATCCGCGCCGGTCACAAGGTGGCAGTTTGCGAGCAGACCGAAGATCCCGCAGAAGCAAAGAAGCGTGGCTCCAAGTCCGTCGTGCGCCGCGATGTCGTGCGGCTGGTCACACCGGGCACGCTGACCGAAGACAACCTGTTGCAGGCGGGCCGCAACAATTACCTGGCCTGCCTGGCCCGGGTTCGCTCCAACGATGAAATGGCGCTGGCCTGGCTCGACATGTCGACCGGTGAGTTCGAGGCTACAACCGTAACGCCGGTATCGTTGCTGGCTGAACTTGCCCGGCTCGACCCGTCGGAACTGTTGCTGCCTGACACGTTGCTTGGCGATGGTGAGCTTTCCATGATGCTTGAGCCATACCGCACCGTGGTTACGCCCTTGCCGGCGGCGAGGTTTGATTCCAGCGCAGTAGAGGCCCGCCTGTGTGCCTACTACAAGGTGGCAGCACTGGACGCCTATGGCAGCTTCAGCCGAGCGCTGATCTCTGCCTGTGGTGCGTTGTTCGAGTACGTTGAGCTTACCCAGGTTGGCAAGCTGCCAGCGCTCCGTCCCCCGGTTGTGCGTGAACCGGGCCACACGGTGCTGGTTGATGCAGCGACGCGGGCAAACCTGGAGCTTGCGCGCACGTTGTCAGGCTCGCGAAAGGGCAGCCTGCTGGACGCAATCGACACGACCGTTACAGGAGCTGGAAGCCGGCTGCTGGCCGGCTGGCTGGCCGCACCGCTGACCCACGTTGCTGATATCTCAGCCCGCCATGATGCGGTAGAAGCCTTTACCGACACGGCGGGCCAGTCTGTTTGTGACGACGTCCGCACTACCCTGCGCCATGCTCCTGACGTCACTCGCGCGCTGTCGCGCATCAGCTTGGACCGCGGCTCACCGCGCGATCTTGCTGCCATTGCCAGCGGGTTGCGCACAGCCAGCGGTTTGGCCGAGCGTTTCCAGCATCGCGCCGGTATCGATCCATGGCCGCATGTTGTCGCCAATGTCTGGTCCACGCTCGCTGCGGTTGACATGGATTTTGCCGTACACCTCGAGGTCATGCTGGCCGATGAACTGCCGGCAACCGCGCGCGATGGCGGCTTCATCCGGACCGGTGCCGACGAGACACTGGATGAAAGCCGTGCCCTGCGCGATGAAAGCCGCAAGGTTATCGCCGGCCTGCAGGCACGCTATGCCGACGAGACCGGACTGAAGTCGCTGAGGATCAAGCACAACAACATGCTTGGCTATTTCATTGAGTTGAACCAGCAGTCCGGTGAGCAGCTGCTGGGCGAACAGCATGCAGGCCGCTTCATACACCGGCAGACCATGGCAAATGCCATGCGTTTCACAACCACCGAGCTGACCGCGCTGGAACAGAAGATATTGTCCGCCGCTGACCGGGCGAAAGCCATAGAACTGGAGATGTTTGCAAGGCTGGCTGTCATGGTGCGTGATCGCGCAGGCATGCTGCATGCCATGGCGCGTGCGCTGGCCGAACTGGATGTGGTGACCAGCCTGGCAGCCCTTGCTGTGAAGCAGTCTTTTACCCGGCCCTTCATGGACGCTTCGCGAACATTCAATATTGAAGGCGGCCGTCATCCTGTCGTGGAACTGGCCCTGCGGCAGCAGCGCGGTACGGCATTCGTACCCAACGACTGCGACCTGTCTGCTGGCGTGACAACGCCGGATGGTGAACCGTTGCGGCACATCAAGCTGATCACCGGGCCGAACATGGCGGGCAAGTCCACCTACCTGCGCCAGAATGCGATCATCGCGCTGCTGGCCCAGGCCGGCAGCTTTGTGCCGGCGAAGTCGGCGCACATCGGCGTGGTGGACCGGGTATTCTCTCGCGTCGGTGCCGCCGATGATCTTGCGCGGGGCCGATCTACCTTCATGGTCGAAATGGTCGAGACAGCCACAATCCTCAACCTGGCCACGGAACGATCGCTGGTTATCCTGGACGAGATCGGCCGGGGTACGGCCACCTATGACGGGCTGTCCATTGCGTGGGCATGCGTTGAGCATCTGCACTCGGTCAACATGTGTCGCGCGTTGTTTGCGACCCACTACCACGAGCTAACCGCACTCGCGTCGCGGCTGGACAGAGTTGCCAATGCGACGGTCAAGGTGCGCGAATTTCAAGGCGAGGTTGTCTTCCTGCACGAGGTCGTGCCCGGCGCAGCAGACCGCTCTTATGGCATCCAGGTCGCCCGGCTTGCCGGCTTGCCACTAACCGTTATCGAACGGGCCAGTGAGGTGCTCAAGCTGCTCGAAGAAACCGACCGGCCGCGGTCGAGCCAGCGCATCGCCGACGAACTGCCCCTGTTCGCGGCTGCGGTCCGGCCTGCATCTGGCGTTGGAACAGGATCGGCCAATCCTGTCATGGCAGAGCTTCAGGCAAGGCTTGCAAAGGTGCTGCCCGACGAGCTCAGTCCACTCGAGGCCCTCGAACTGGTCTATCAACTGAAAACAGTGGCAAGCCGGGGCGGCACCAGTTAGACCAGTCTGCATCTTCAATCTGCAGGCACCCTTGAGCAAGCATGACGCAGGCCACCATCCGGATACCGCACATCAAGAAAACGCTGCAACGGCTCAAGCCGGACGATGACTATCGCAGTGGGGCCATCCTGGCCCGGTTGAAGGAACTGGCTGATGAAAACGGCCTTGAAGCTGCAGGTTTCCGCACAGCTGCCCTGAAATACCTGAAGAGCCTGGTCCGCGACAGCCGCAAGGAGGAAGAACGTCGCCTCACTGGCAATGGCAAGGGGCGCGAATGTGCCATCCGCCTGTCCTTGCTGCAGGATGACTTGATTTCCGGCCTCTACGAATTCTCGACACGAGTGGTGTATGCTACCAGTAATCCGTCAACGTCTGAACACATTGCGGTCATTGCCGTGGGCGGTTACGGCCGTGGCACGCTGGCACCGGGCTCGGACATCGACCTGCTGTTCCTGTTGCCCTACAAGCAGACCGCCTGGGGCGAGAGCGTTGTTGAGTACATGCTCTATTTCCTGTGGGATCTCGGTTTCAAGGTCGGCCATGCCACCCGCTCGGTGGACGACTGCATGCGCCTGGTCCGTACCGACACCACCATCATGACGTCCGTCCTTGAGGCGCGCTATGTGTGTGGTGACAAGGCGCTGTATGATGAGCTGCAAAACCGCTACGGAAGTGAAATCATGGCGCGTGACCAGCGCCAGTTCGTCACCGAAAAGCTGGCCGAACGCGATGAGCGCCACCGGCGTGCAGGCGAATCGCGCTACCTGGTCGAACCCGATGTGAAGGACGGCAAGGGGGGCATGCGCGATCTGCACACGCTGTTCTGGATTGCCAAGTTCGTCTACGGCACTCGCTCGGTGAGTGACCTGTACAGGTCCGGTCTGTTCACGAGACGTGAGCAAAACATGTTCATCAAGTGCGAGGATTTTCTGTGGGCGGTTCGTTGCCACCTGCATTTCATGACAGGTCGAGGCGATGACCGGCTTGGTTTCGACAAGCAGGCCGAGATGGCGGAGCGCCTCGGCTATGCCTCGCATGGCGGGCTGAAGTCGGTCGAGCGCTTCATGAAGCATTACTTCCTGATTGCCAAGGATGTAGGCGACCTGACCCGTATCATGTCGGCGGTGCTTGAGGCGCGGCAGTTCAAGAAGGCACCAAGCATGAGCCAGCTGTTCGGCAGGTTCCGCCGCCGCTCGATCAAGCTTGATGAAGAAGGCAATTATATTGTCGAGGCGGGTCGGCTAAAGGCCAGCCGCGACGGCATCTTCGAGCAGCAACCCGTCAACCTGATCCGGCTGTTTCGCGTGGCTGAACACAACAACCTGGCGATCCATCCTGATACGCTGCAACTGGTACGCCGCAGCCGCCGGTTGATCGACAAGGCGTTGCGCAATGATCCGGTTGCCAACGAACTTTTTCTCGACATTGTCACCCGCTCGCGAGATCCCGAAGCTGTCCTGCGACGCATGAGTGAAGCCGGCGTACTGGGCCGCTTCATCCCCGAGTTCGGCCGCATCATCGCGCTTATGCAGTTCAACATGTATCACCACTATACCGTGGACGAGCACCTGTTGCGGGCGGTTGGCGTCCTGTCCAAGATCGAACAGGGTCTGCTCAAGGGCGACCATCCGCTGGCCAGCGGTTTGATCGAAGGTGTCGTGTCGCGCCGCGTCCTGTACGTGGCCGTGCTGCTGCACGACATCGCAAAGGGCCGCAAGGAAGATCATTCGATTGCAGGCGCGCGCGTGGCACGGCACTTGTGCCCACGGTTCGGCCTGACGCCGGCAGAAACCGAGACCGTTGTCTGGCTGGTGCGCCATCACCTGGTGATGAGCGAAACCGCCCAGATGCGCGACCTGTCCGACTACAAGACCATTCTTGATTTTGCCGCCGTGGTGCAAAGCCCCGAGCGGTTGCGGCTGCTGTTGATCCTGACCGTGGTTGACATTCGCGCGGTGGGGCCGGGTGTCTGGAATGGTTGGAAAGGCCAGCTGTTACGCACATTGTTTGCCGAAACCGAACTCCACCTGACCGGTGGCCACACCTCGATTTCACGTGCCGGACGCATTGACACTGCCAAGCATGCATTTGCCGCCGCCATGACCGACTGGAACCAGGACAGGATCGACAGCTACCTGAAGCAGCACTACGACAACTACTGGTACACGGTGGATATCGATCACCAGGTTCGCGATGCGCGGCTGATTGACCGAGCCGCACAGTCTGGTGAAACGATTGCCTTCGACCTGCGTATGGATGAGTTTGCATCGATCACGGAATTGACGGTCTATGTACCCGACCACCCACGCCTTCTGGCATTGCTGACGGGCGCATGTGCGGCAGGCGGGGCAAGCATAGCCGGCGCGAAGATTTTCACCACGACCGACGGCATGGCGCTAGACACGCTTCTTATTCCGAGGGAGTTCGAGGAAGCAGAGGACGAACAGCGCCGGCTTGACCGGGTCGTTGCCTTGATGCGCCAGGCCTTTGCCGGCGAGATCCGATTGCGTGAAGCGGTCGCTTCGGTGTCCAGGCCCAAGGGTCGGATCAAGGCATTCACGGTGGAGCCGCAGGTCATCATTTCCAACGAGACTTCGAACCGTTTCACGGTCATCGAAATCGCTGGTCTCGACCGGCTGGGGTTGCTGTTCAAGTTGACGGACAGTCTGTTCCGGCTCAACCTCAACATTGCCTCTGCGCAAATCACCACATTTGGCGAGCGCGCTGTTGATGTATTCTACGTCACCGACCTGCTGGGCCAGAAGATCACGTCGCGCTCGCGCCTGCAGGCGATAGAGCAAAACCTGCTCGAGGTTCTGCACACGGGCGCGTCGCCCGATCCCACGACGTGATTCAGCTTCAACGCGTGTAGTCTGGCTCAAGCGACTTGCTGCGCATAATCCCGCTGGTCTAGACAGAACCTGTGAGCGGCAAGCGCGTGATTCGCGATCTGGTCTGCCGTCAAGCCAGGAGTTGCCATGGCCCTGTTGCGTTCAGCCTCCACTGTTGCGGGCATGACCATGATCAGCCGCGTCCTGGGCTTTGTCCGGGACATGCTGATGGCCTCTGTCGTGGGGACGGGCATGGTTGCAGATGCCTTCGTGGTCGCGTTCCGGTTTCCCAACCTGTTCCGCCGGCTGTTTGCCGAAGGCGCGTTCAATGCCGCGTTCGTGCCGCTGTTCGCCCGCCGTCTCGAGGGCGAGGGCCAGCCTGAAGCCGTGCGTTTTGCCGAAGAGGTGATGGCAGCGCTGCTGACGTTCCTGCTGGTGCTATCTGCCGTTGCCATGCTGGCCATGCCCTTGATCGTGTATGTGCTGGCACCTGGCTTTGCCGACGACCCCGTCAAGATGGACCTGACCAGCGAACTTACCCGCATCGCCTTTCCGTATCTGACCTTCATGTCGCTGGTGGCGCTGCTGGGCGGTATCCTCAATTCGCTGCACCGGTTCACCGCAGCGGCGGCAGCACCGATCGTGCTCAATATAGTCATGATAGGTGTGCTGGCCGGCGTGATGCTTCTGGGCTGGGGTGACTCACCGGACACGGGCCGTGCCCTTGTATGGGGTGTCGCGCTTGCGGGACTGCTGCAGTTCCTGATGCTATGGGCGGCGTTGGCCCGTGCAGGTATAAACCTGTCTCTTCGGCGGCCGAGGATCACGCCGGGCGTGAAGCGGCTGGTGGTACTTGGTGTGCCAGGGCTGATTGCAGGCGGCGTCACGCAGATCAACCTGCTCGTTTCGACGATGATTGCATCGCTTCAGGACGGCGCACCGTCGTGGCTCTACTATGCAGACCGTATCTATCAGTTGCCGCTGGGCGTGATCGGCATTGCCATCGGTGTCGTCTTGCTGCCTGAACTTGCGCGCCGGCTGCGGGCCGGTGATGCGGATGGTGTCCAGACCAGTCAGAACCGTGCGCTTGAAATATCGCTACTGTTGACCGTGCCGGCGGCCATCGCCCTGATGGCACTGCCGCATCCGATCATCAACGTGCTCTTTGAGCGCGGAGCGTTCGAGCCCTCCGACACGCTGGCGACGTCGCGCGCGCTTATGGCTTTCGCAGCCGGCCTGCCTGCCTTCGTCATGATAAAGGTTTTCTCACCAGCCTATTTCGCACGCGAGGACACCCGCACGCCCATGTGGTTTGCCATGATTTCGGTGGCGGTCAACATCGCTGGTGCATTGGTCCTGTTCCCGTTCATTTCCTATGTCGGTGTCGCGATCGCAACTACGGTTGCGGGCTGGGTCAATGCACTGATGCTGGCCATTACGCTGAGTCGCCGGGATGAGTATGTACTGGACGAACGCATGAAGAAGGCGCTGCCGCGTATTGTTGCTGCAAGCCTTGCCATGGGCTTGCTGCTGGTGGGGCTGATGCAGTTTAGCGCGCCAGTTTTTGACGGGTCGGTCAGCTTCATCCTGCGAAGCGTCACCTTGCTGGCGTTGGTTGTGGCGGGTGCAGGTTGCTACTTCCTGCTGACATGGTGGTCAGGAGCGCTCAACTTTGCTGCTCTAAAGGCCTCTTTCCGGCGCCGGTGAGTTGGCCTGTGCGGGCTTGGCAGGCGACGGCAGTTGCGGCATAAGCGCGGCACCCGAAGTCATTTTCCGAACGGATAGCCTGATGTCCAGCTTCACCCCCCGCGTTTTCTCCGGCGTACAGCCGACCGGCAACCTGCACCTTGGCAACTATCTCGGAGCCATAAAGCGTTTCGTCGAAATGCAACAGTCGCATGAATGCATCTACTGCGTGGTGGACTTGCATGCTATCACTCAGGATCGCTCGGTATGGGGCGGTCCGGACGAACTTGCGCGTTCGACCCGCGAGGTGACGGCTGCTTATCTCGCTGCGGGCATCGACGTCAAAAAGCACATTGTCTTCAACCAGAGCCAGGTGGCGGCGCACGGCGAACTGGCCTGGATCTTCAATTGCGTCGCCCGCATGGGCTGGCTGAACCGCATGACGCAGTTCAAGGAGAAGGCCGGCAAGAACAGCGAAAACGCCTCTGTTGGCCTGTACGCCTATCCCAATCTGATGGCTGCCGACATCCTCGCCTACAAGGCAACCCATGTACCCGTCGGCGATGACCAGAAGCAACACCTGGAGCTTACCCGCGACATTGCCCAGAAGTTCAACATCGACTTCGCCGACAGCATTGCCAAGGCAGGATTTGGCGACGCGTTCTTCCCGCTGCCGGAACCACTGATCGTTGGCACGGCAACGCGGGTCATGTCGCTGCGTGACGGCTTGAAGAAGATGTCCAAGTCCGACCCGTCGGACCTGTCCCGCATCAACCTTACCGATGATGCCGACCAGATCGGCAAGAAGATCCGCAAGGCCAAGACCGATCCTGACGCATTGCCGTCGGCCCGCGACGAGCTCGTTGGCCGGCCCGAGGCGGCCAACCTTCTGGGCATTTATGCGAGCCTTGCCGAGCAGCCGCTCGAAGATGCATTGGCCCGGTTCGGCGGGTTGCAGTTCTCCCAGCTGAAGCAGGAACTGGCAGACCTGGCCGTCGAGAAGTTGTCACCAATGGCTGCAGAGATGCAGCGCCTCATGCAGGACCCGGCCCACATTGATGCTGTCCTCAAGGATGGAGCAATCCGGGCCCGCGCCATTGCCGAACCTGTCATGCGTGACGTGCGTCACATCATCGGCTTTATCGGCTGATAGACTCGGCTTAATCTGGAATAATTCCAGAAAAGCATTATATATGTTTCTCGAAAGTTCCGCTGGCGCTGGGTCGCTGGCCAAGGAGGCCTTACAGAAATGTTCATCCAGACCGAAGCAACACCGAATCCGAGCACTCTCAAATTCATCCCGGGAAAGCCCGTGGTCGATGGAGACCCGCGCGACTTCCGTTCGGAGGCTGATGCCGAAGTATCCCCGTTGGCAACCCGCCTTTTCGCCGTCGATGGCGTCAACGGCGTGTTCCTGGGTGCCGACTTCGTAACCGTCACCAAGGCCAATGGCGAGTGGCAGCATCTCAAGCCTGCCATTCTTGGCGCCATCATGGAGCACTTCATGTCCGGCGATCCGGTCATCCGGTCCGGCCAGGAAGACGGTACAGATGCCGACGGCGACTATGCCGAAGCTGATGGCCAGATCGTTGCCACCATCAAGGAACTGCTTGATACAAGGGTGCGCCCGGCCGTTGCGCAGGACGGCGGCGACATCACCTTCCACGGCTTCCGTGATGGTATCGTCTACCTGCACATGAAGGGTGCGTGTGCGGGATGCCCAAGTTCAACGGCAACGCTCAAGCACGGCATCGAAAACCTGCTGCGGCATTTCATTCCTGAAGTCAGCGAAGTGCGTCCCATCTGACTTGCGGACCTGCGGCGAAAGGCTTTCATGATTGTACTCGCCGTTGATACCGCGCACGCGGCCTGTTCTGCATGTATACTCGACTCTGCCACCGGCACGGTGTTGGCCTGTGCAAGCGAGCCGATGCAGCAAGGCCACGCCGAACGGCTGGCACCCATGGTGGACGAGTTGCTGCGTGAAGCCGGACTGACCTTCCCTGACATCGATCGGCTTGCCGCCTGTTCCGGCCCCGGCACTTTCACCGGTGTCCGCATCGGGCTGGCCTTCGTGCGCGGCCTTGCGTTGGTGCTCGAGGTGCCCGTCGTGGGGGTGACATCGTTGCAGGCGCTGGCGCAGGACCATTGCAGCGATAACGTCAAGGCACCGTTCTGGGTGGTGCAGGACGCGCGCCGGTCCCAGGTTTACCTGCAGCCGTTCGATGCCTCGGGCAATCCTCTGTCGGACGCCGAAGTGCTCGATGTCACTGATGCAACACAACGCTTTGTAGACTTCGCAGGCACCATAACTGGCTCGGGCGCTGGCCTGGTCGAGGTCCCGGCTGCTACCATCATCACCACATCCGGCATTCCGGACATTGCCTCTGTCGCGCGGCTGGCAGCCATTGCCAATCCAGGCGATGCACCGGCGGCACCATTCTACCTTCGCGGCCCCGATGCCAAGGCGCAGGCCCCGCTGGTGCGTCACCAGATGGTGCCTGTCTCGATCAAGCAGGTGGGTGGTGCGCATGCCGGGGTGCTGGCAGAGATACATGCCACCGGGTTCGACCAGCCCTGGGACGAGGACACGATCCGGGAATTGCTCGATGCGCCAGGCTGCATTGGCCTGCTGGCCAGCACGGGTGAAGCGGGTGCTATAGAGCCCGCAGGGTTTCTGCTTGCGCG
Source organism: uncultured Anderseniella sp. (assembly GCA_964390445.1). GTDB lineage: Bacteria > Pseudomonadota > Alphaproteobacteria > Rhizobiales > Aestuariivirgaceae > Anderseniella. Next base: position 55,680 of record CAYMJJ010000003.1, on the reverse strand, counting down.
CAAGGCCGCCGATGAGATGGAAATCCTCAGCATCGCCGTATTGCCGTCCAGCCGCCGCCGCGGTGTCGGCCAGGCCTTGTTGGGCAAGCTCAGGCAGGTTGCCCGTGAGGCAGGCAGCGCGGCAATCTTCATCGAGTTTGCCGCCACCAACGACGCAGCAGCAGCACTCTACAAGGCCGAAGGATTCTGCCCCACGGGCGTGCGCAAGAACTATTATCACGTGCCGGGCGGCACCCGTACCGATGCCATCACGGCCAGACTCGAACCGTGATCCGGTTGCCAGTACGGTTGCCGATAGACTATAGCGGGCCACGCCCCAGTTTTGGAGAACCAGCTCATGACGGTTCTAACCGTCGCCACACCTGACGACACCCAGCGCAAGGTCTTCATCAAGACCTACGGCTGCCAGATGAACGTCTACGACAGCGAGCGCATGGGCGAGGTGCTTGGCGAGCGCGGCTATGCCGTGACCGATACCGTCGAGGACGCTGATCTCGTCATTCTCAATACCTGCCACATCCGCGAGAGGGCTGCCGAGAAAGTTTACTCGGAGCTTGGCCGCTTGCGCCAGCTCAAGGATCGTACCGGCAATGATATGAAGATCGCGGTGGCCGGGTGCGTGGCCCAGGCCGAGGGCGAGGAGATTGTCCGCCGCGCACCGGTTGTCGACCTGGTGTTCGGCCCCCAGACCTACCATCGTCTGCCCGACCTGCTGGACCGCAATAAAGCATCAGGTATGGCTGTCGTTGAAACCGAGTTCCCTGCCAGTGAAAAGTTCGACTCGCTCGATGCTCCTGCCCAACGCCCGCTGAACCGTGGCGTCGCGGCATTCCTGACGGTGCAGGAAGGATGTGACAAGTTCTGCAGCTTCTGCGTGGTGCCCTACACAAGGGGCGCGGAATTCTCGCGCCCTGCCGCACGCATAATCGCAGAGGCACGGCAACTGGTCGAAGCCGGTGTGCGCGAAGTCACGCTGCTTGGCCAGAACGTCAACGGCTGGCACGGCGAAGGAAATGATGGCAGCACCTGGTCGCTGGGCCATCTGCTGGATGCCTTGTCCGGCATCGGGGGACTGCAGCGGCTGCGCTATACCACCAGTCATCCGCGCGACATGGATGATGCTTTGATCGCGGTTCATGCCGGCAACCCGAAGGTCATGCCATATCTGCATCTGCCTGTTCAGTCAGGCTCGGATCGCATCCTCAAGGCGATGAACCGCCGTCATGATGCGCAAAGCTACGTTGATCTCGTAGCGCGAATCCGCGCTGCACGGCCCGACATCGCCATGTCGTCGGATTTCATCGTCGGCTTTCCAGGTGAGACAGATGCCGATTTTGAAGCGACCCTGGAGCTGGTGCGGGAAGTGACCTACTCGCAAGCGTTCTCGTTCAAGTATTCGCCACGCCCGGGTACTCCGGCGGCCGGCCGCGAAGAGCAGGTGCCGGAGGACGTGAAGGCCGCACGCCTTGCGCAGCTTCAGCAGATCTTGCTGCAACAGCAGGCTGCATTCAACCGGGCTTGCATCGGGCGCACGCTTGATGTGCTGCTGGAAAAGCCCGGCCGTCAGCCCGGCCAGCTGATCGGGCGTTCGCCTTACCTGCAATCAGTTTTCCTGGATGCGGAAAACTGTCAGATTGGTGACATGATCAAGGTCGAGATTACCGCGACGGGTCCGAACTCATTGACCGGCTGCAAGGTTGATGCCTGACGTGCTTTGTGATGTGATTTACCTGCGCACCTGGCGCGAATCAGGAGTTCCGGCCCTTTGAGCCCACGGTCCACCTCATCCCGGACTGCCGCCCAGCGGCGACCCGGTCCACAGCCCGCCCCGGGCAACACCACCTTGAGCTTCGACGACAATCGACTGCTGTCACTGGTTTTCGGTGAGCACGATGAGCATCTGCTGCTGATCGAGGACAGGCTCGGCGTCGACGTCACGCCGCGCGGCAACAAGGTTGCCATTCAGGGTAGCGATGCCAACCGCGAGATGGCCCGGCAGGTTCTGGTCGAGCTCTATGAGCGCGCGCTCGAAGGTCTCGACCTGTCGCGTGGCGACGTTGACGGCGCCATTCGCATGGCGATGGCGCCCGTTCCATCGGCGGCTACCGGCGGCAAGGGTGACGTGGCAGCGGTGCGCACAAGGCGGAAGGTGGTGACGGCCCGCTCGCCCGGCCAGAAAGTCTACCTTGAGGCGATCGCGGCGCATGAGCTGGTGTTCGGGGTTGGCCCGGCCGGTACCGGCAAGACCTACCTGGCTGTGGTGTGTGCAGCAGCCGAACTGATGGCCGGCAGGGTGGATCGCATCATACTGTCGCGCCCCGCAGTCGAAGCTGGTGAACGGCTGGGCTTCCTGCCCGGCGACATGAAGGAAAAAGTCGATCCGTACCTGCGCCCCCTCTATGACGCGCTGTACGACATCATGCCCGCAGAAGCCGTGGTCAAGGGACTGGCCGACAATACCATCGAGATTGCACCGCTGGCCTTCATGCGTGGGCGCACGCTGGCGCGCGCATTCATCATTCTCGATGAGGCCCAGAATACGACCCCGCAACAGATGAAGATGTTCCTGACCCGGTTGGGTGAAGGCTCGCGCATGGTAATCACCGGTGACCCCACCCAGGTTGACCTGCCGGCCGGCATCACCTCCGGGCTGACCCAGGCGCTGGATTATCTGAAGAACGTCGACGCCATTGCCCAGGTGAAGTTCAACAATTCCGACATCGTGCGCCACCCACTGGTCACCAAGATCGTCGATGCCTATGACCGTGCAGGCTGGGAACCGGCGGCCAGGCCAAAAAGATCATGATTCTTGAAGTCGACGTGGATGATGAAGCCTGGGTAGCATTGCCGGGTGCTGCCTCGTTTGTTGAAAAGGCGGCAGCGGCCACCTTCAGCAAGCTTGGCATGGACATGTCGGGCAAGTCCCTTGCCATAGTGCTGTCGGATGACGCGTCTGTCGCAGAACTGAACGGCCAGTGGCGCGACAAGCTGAAGCCTACCAATGTCTTGTCATTTCCTTCCGACAGTTCCATGCCTGTACCACCGGGCGAGCCTCGCCCGCTGGGTGGTATCATTTTCGCATCTGGCGTCGTGCAGGCCGAGGCCCGCGACCAGGGCAAGCGGCTCGAAGATCACTTCAGCCATCTTGTTGTTCACGGAATCTTGCACATAATGGGCTATGACCATATTGAAGACGAGCAAGCTGGAGAGATGGAAGGTCTCGAAACAGAGATTCTTGCATCCTTGGGTATCGCTGATCCATATGCGTGATTGGCGAAACGATCTTGATTGAGAAACGGAGAAATGCCGGACGCGTCCGGTTGACCTGATGGACGAAGACCAATCTCGCGAGCCCCGCACCGGGGCCGCAACTGCCACGACTTCCGATACCACCCGCAACGACAGCCCAGGACTGTTTACGCGCATGATGCGTGCACTGGGGTTCGGCCGCAGCGACGAAACCTTGCGCGAAAGCCTCGAAGGCGTGCTTGAACGCCACGCCGAGGAAGACGGCAACAACACGTTCCGCGCTGATGCCCGGTCAATGATGCTCAACCTGATTGAGTTTTCCAGCCTCAGGGTGGATGACGTGATGGTGGCGCGCGCCGAGATCATGGCCGTTGATGCCAGCAGCACCGTTGCTGAAGTGCTGGAGTATTTCCTCGATGCCGGACATTCGCGCCTGCCGATCTACCGCGAGACGCTCGATGAACCGATCGGCATGATCCACATCAAGGATTTCCTTGGCTGGCTCAATGCGCGCGGCAAGCGTGGCCGCGGCAAGGCTGAAGACAAGCCGGCCGGCGGATGGTCACTGTCCGCGACCAACCTGAAGACACCGGTTTCTGCACTTGGCGTCACCCGTGAACTGCTCTACGTGCCGCCCTCGATGCCCGCGCCTGACCTGCTCATCAAGATGCAGTCGACCCATTGCCACATGGCTGTCGTCGTCGACGAATACGGCGGCACCGATGGTCTCGTGACCATCGAGGACCTGGTCGAGGAAATTGTCGGAGACATCGCTGACGAGCACGACGAGAAGGACGAACTGGTCACCCGGGTGTCCGAGACCACATGGTCTGCCGACGCGCGCTACGAGATCGAGGATGCTGAAGAGCTGCTTGGCATCGAGTTGCTGTCGGAAGCTGAGGAAGAGGAAGCCGACACCCTCGGCGGCCTGATTTTCCACATGCTGGGCCGGGTGCCGGTACGCGGCGAACTGATCAAGCATCCTTCAGGCATCGAGTTTGAAGTTGTGGCGGCCGACCCGCGCCGGGTCCGGCGGATCGCCATTCACACCGGGCCACGTACCAGTGTTGCCGCGCGCACCGAGAAGCCCGCCAAGAAGACATCATCAAGCTCCTCATCGGATCAGCCGGTGGTGCGGTGACAAATGACCCTGGACCGCTGCTCCTTGTGCACCGGTCATTGCTGACGGCGGTTGCAGTTTCTACCCTCGCCGGTGCTCTGGCTACGCTGTCGTTGTCACCTTATGACTACTGGATCGTACTGCCTGTCGCGTTCTCCATCCTGGTGTGGTTGCTGGATGGCGCAGGTGCGCAACGCTCATTCTGGCGCGGCCTTGCCATCGGGTGGGCATTCGCGTTCGGCTATTTCGTGCCGTCGCTGTGGTGGATCTCCGAGGCTTTCTGGGTCGAGCCGGAGAAGTTTGCAGCCCTGATCCCGTTTGCTGTTGCCGGCTTGCCCTCCTATCTGGCGCTGTACTGGGGTGTGGCCTGTGGCATTGCAACCCGGTTATGGCCGGGCGGCATTGCGCGCCTACTGTTTCTGGTGCTGCTGCTGTCGATAGCCGAGTGGTTGCGCGGACACATGCTCACCGGCTTTCCCTGGAACCTGCCGGGCTATGGCGTGTCGTCGCTTGATGGCTTCTCGCAGGTGGCTTCTGTCGTTGGCATATACGGCCTGACCACCATAATCATGCTGGCTGCCATGTCACCGGCCGCATTCTGGCAGCACGGACGTGCGACGAGGATGATGGTCTCTGGCAGTTTCGCCGGGCTTGTCGTCGCGCTTGTCGTGTCGCTGGGCATCTGGGGCAATGCCCGCATCTCATCGCAGGCCAGCCTGCTACCTGACCAGGGCCGGATGGTCAGGCTGGTCCAGCCTTCAATCCCGCAGCACCGCAAGTGGGATCCTGCGTGGCGACAGCACATCATCGATACTTACATCGCGATGTCCAAAGCTCCGTGGCCTGATGCAACGTCTTCCGGGCCGGCGTTACTGGTATGGCCTGAAAGCGCATTGCCCGTGCTGCTCGCCGAAGAGCATGACCTGCGAAATCGCATCGCGTCATTGTTGCCGGCCGGGGGCGTGTTGTTCACCGGTGGGTTGCATCGTGTCATCGAACCTGATGGCACAGCATCGATCTACAACAGCCTGCTCGCCATCGGTCAGGCCGGCCAGGTATTGGGCCGCCATGACAAGGTGCGGCTTGTGCCGTTCGGTGAGTTTCTGCCGTTCGCCTACATCCTTGAGCCGCTGGGCATTAGGCAACTCGCAAATCTGCCTGGCGGCTTCAGGGAAGGGGCCACCGACCGTGTGATCCAGGTGGCAGGTGCGCCGTCGTTCGCCGGATTCATTTGCTACGAAGCCGTGTTCCCGCGCAGTATCCCGTGGGAAAACCGTCCCGAACTGCTCTTGAATGTCACCAACGATGCGTGGTTCGGCACCTCGGGCGGGCCACATCAGCACCTGGCTCAGTCGCGCTTCCGGGCCATCGAACAAGGTGTACCGATGGTCCGTGCGGCCAACACCGGCATTTCGGCGCTGATTGATTCCTTCGGCCGAGTCCGCAGCCGGATTAACCTCGGGGACGCGGCCAACCTCGATGTCCGCATGCCACCGTCTATCGGCGCTACGCTCTATTCGCGCCTGGGCGACCTCGCGTTTGTCTTGCTGTTATTGGGTGTCCTAATGGCAAACTTAATTTGTAGACGGAACAACCTGTAATGGTGTACGAGTGTCACACTGGGGAGTGAGACAGGTAGATCGCCGGGTTTGGCTCGGAGCGTGAGTAGCATCACAACCGCGCCAATTTGCCGGGCGGCGCAGCTTCCCGCATTCGAACCCATTGCTTGCAACGGCGAAATCCACTATTCGCCTGTAGTATAGAAAACAGGTAAAAATGACTGCGAAGATGCCAAATCCAATCGATGTCCATGTTGGTAGCAGACTGAGAATGCGTCGAATGCTCGTCGGAATGAGCCAGGAAAAGCTCGGGGAGCATCTCGATCTGACGTTCCAGCAAGTCCAGAAATACGAAAAAGGCTCCAACCGCATCAGCGCCAGCCGCCTGTTCGACATGGCGCGCATTCTCGACGTGCCGGTGCAGTTCTTCTTCGATGACATGCCGGGCAAGCCGGTTGGGGCGTCAACTGCGGGCTTCGCCGAAAGCCAAGATTCATTCCAGATGACCGACTTTCTGACGAGTTCAGATGGTGCGCAGTTGATCCGCGCCTTTGCCGAAATCAAGAACAGTGATGTGCGCCGCAAGGTAATTGATCTGGTCAAGTCGATCTCTGCTGCCGGCAGCAACAGCTGATCGGCAGGTTCAATCCTGTTTGCGCGCGGGTCTCGCCGGGGTGCCCCGGCAGCTTGCGCTTCGCGTGCATGCATCTCGTGCTTGACGGGCCGCGTCCGGGCTGACAAAAGGACGCCATCTGCCGTGCATCATATAAAGATAGCTATATATGATATCGGCACGGCCCTCTTGCGGAGTCTAAAAAGCCATGGCGCGTCAAAACTACCTTTTCACCAGTGAGTCCGTTTCAGAGGGTCATCCCGACAAGGTTTGCGACCGTATCTCTGACGAGATCGTCGATCTGGTCTACAAGGAAGCACGCAAGACCGGAGTGGACCCGTGGACGGTCCGTGTCGCATGCGAAACGCTGACCACAACCAACCGTGTCGTTATCGCGGGCGAGGTGCGTGTGCCGGATTCGCTGATCAAGAAGGACAAGGCGGGCAACGTCGTAAAGGATGCTGCTGGCAATCCCGTGATCGCGCCCGGCAGGTTCCGCTCGGCTGCGCGCCGTGCCATCCGCTCCATCGGCTACGAACAGAACGGCTTCCACTGGAAGACCTGCAAGATCGATGTGCTGCTGCATGCCCAGTCCGCCGACATTGCCCAGGGTGTTGACAGCGCGTCTGATCGCCAGGGTGAAGAAGGCGCTGGTGACCAGGGCATCATGTTCGGCTTTGCCTGCTGCGAAACGCCAGACCTGATGCCTGCACCGATCTATTATTCACACAAGATTCTCGAACTGTTGGCGGAAGCCCGTCACAAGGGCGAGGGCGATGCCGGCAAGCTGGGTCCGGACGCCAAGAGCCAAGTGACCATCCGCTATGAAGACGGCATGCCGGCGGAGGTTGTTTCCATCGTGCTGTCAACCCAGCACCTCGATGCGAGCTGGAACTCAAAGAAGGTCCGAAGTGTTGTCGAGCCCTATATCCGTGAAGCTCTTGGTGACCTGCCCATTGCCAAGGACTGCAACTGGTACATCAACCCCACCGGCAAGTTCGTCATCGGCGGCCCTGACGGCGACGCAGGCTTGACCGGCCGCAAGATCATCGTGGACACCTACGGCGGTGCGGCCCCCCATGGTGGTGGCGCATTCTCCGGCAAGGACACCACCAAGGTAGACCGCTCGGCCGCTTACGCGGCTCGTTACCTGGCCAAGAACATCGTCGCCGCCAAACTTGCCGAGCGCTGCACCATCCAGTTGTCCTATGCAATCGGTGTCGCCCAGCCGCTGTCGGTCTATGTCGACACCCATGGCACCGGCAAGGTGCACGAGACTGTGCTTGAAGACGCGATCCGCAAGGTGATGGACCTGTCGCCGACGGGCATTCGCCGGGCGCTTGACCTGAACAAGCCGATTTATGCCAAGACCGCCGCCTATGGCCATTTCGGCCGCAAGCCGGGCCGCGACGGGTCGTTCTCTTGGGAAAGGACCAACCTGGCTGCCGACCTCAAGTCGGCAGTGAAAGAACTGGCCTGACATGTTGCTTAACCCGGCGCGATGAACAGGCCCAGCGGCACCAGACCTTTCCGGGACAAGTTCTATGGCCGCCGCGCTGGCCAGTCGTTGCGGACCAACCATTCGCGCCTGGTGGCAGACCTTCTGCCCCGGGTGCGGGTGCCTGCCGGCAGTGATGCGCTGGCAGACCCTGGAGCATTGTTTGACAGCCCCGTGGATGACGTCTGGCTGGAGATTGGCTTCGGCGGTGGCGAACATCTTGCGTGGCAGGCAGCCGCCAACCCGCGCGTCGGCATCATCGGCGCGGAGCCATTCATCAATGGCGTGGCGAAACTGCTGACGCTGATCGAGGAAGAGGACCTGCCGAACATTCGCATCTGGGACAACGACATTCGCCCCCGGCTGCCAGAGTTTCCCGATGCCAGCATCGCGCGCGCCTTCCTGTTGTTTCCCGACCCCTGGCCCAAGCCGCGTCATCACAAGCGCCGCTTCGTGAACCAGGCAAATCTCGCTCAGTTGCATCGCATCTTGAAGCCCGGTGCCGAGTTTCGCGTTGGCAGTGATATCGATCACTATGTCCGCTGGACCTTGCGCGAGGTCTCGATGCACGGTGGCTTCGAATGGACTGCCGAGCAGCCGGATGACTGGCGCGACCGCCCGACTGACTGGCCGCGTACCCGATATGAAGCAAAGGCGGACCGTGAAGGCCGCCGCTCGGCCTACCTGTCGTTTCGCCGCGTTTGACTGTTTTGGCCTGCAATTCCCCACGTGAACTGCTTGATATTCCTGCCGTCAGGGGGTATATGGGGTTCAAGAAGTTCATTCTCATATGTCTTCAATTCAGGTTGAAGTCTTAAGGTTCGTGAGAGTGGGTCCTGCGGGGCCCGCTTTTTTTGTTGCCCTCGGCAGGGGATGAGGAAGACAGGCATGACGGTCGATATGACCAGGAGGATCAGGAGCGAGCAGGGCGTGGCTGCAAAGGTAGCAGCCATAGTCGAGCCCGTGATTGACGATCTTGGATACCGGCTTGTCAGGGTCAAGCAATCCGGCTCGACCTTGCAGGTCATGGCTGAGCGCCCTGATGGCTCGATGACCGTGGGCGGCTGCGAACAGATTTCGCGCGCCATATCGCCGTTGCTCGACGTGGAAGATCCGATCTCGAGCAAATATGCGCTGGAAGTGTCGTCGCCGGGTGTCGACCGGCCATTGGTGCGTCCGGAGGATTTTGAACGCTGGGCAGGTTTCGAAGCCAGGGTCGAATTGGCCACGCCGCTCGCAGGGCGCAAGCGGTTTCGCGGCCGGCTTGAAGGGTTCGAGGAGGGCGAGGTTCGCCTGTTTATCGAACCGGCGCAAAAGGGCGGAGACGATGTTCTGATCGGTCTCGACTTTGATGCCATCGGCGAGGCCCGGCTGGTGATGACGGATGAATTGCTCGCGGCGGCAAGCCAGCGGGCCAAGGCTGGTGAGGTCGGCGATGGTGCCGGCTGGGACCACGAAGTTGAAGACGCTAACGACATTGAAGCGGAGTGATTAGATGTCAGAAGTCGCTGTAAGTGCCAACCGGCTCGAACTGTTGCAGATTGCGGATGCGGTCGCGCGCGAAAAGTCCATTGACAAGATGGTGGTGATAGAAGCCATGCAGGACGCCATCCAGCGTGCTGCCAAGTCGCGCTATGGTGCCGAAAACGATATTCGCGCCGAGATCGACCCGCAGACTGGCGAGACCAAGCTGTTTCGCCTACTGGAAGTGGCCGAGGAAATCGAGAACGAAGCCACCCAGATCACGCTGGCCGAAGCTATCGAGCGCAACCCGGGCGCGCGCATCGGCGACTTCCTGTCCGAGCCCCTGCCGCCGGTCGACTTTGGCCGCATCGCTGCCCAGAACGCCAAGCAGGTGATCGTGCAGAAGGTGCGCGACGCCGAGCGCGAACGCCAGTTCGAGGAATACAAGGATCGCGTTGGTGACATCGTGTCGGGCGTGGTGAAGCGCGCCGAGTACGGCAACATCATCGTCGATCTCGGTCGGGGCGAAGGCATCGTGCGCCGCGATGAAGGCCTGCCGCGCGAACAGTTCCGCGCTGGCGACCGTATCCGCGCCTACATCTTCGACGTCCGCCGCGAACCGCGCGGTCCGCAGATCTTTCTCTCACGCTCGCGGCCCGAGTTCATGGCCAAGCTGTTCCAGCAGGAAGTGCCGGAAATCTATGACGGCATCGTCGAGGTGGTGGCTGTTGCCCGCGACCCTGGTTCGCGCGCCAAGATTTCGGTGCGCTCCAAGGACAGTTCGATCGATCCCGTCGGCGCTTGCGTGGGCATGCGCGGCAGCCGCGTGCAGGCCGTCGTCAACGAACTGCAGGGAGAGAAGATCGACATCATCCCGTGGACGCCGGACGCAGCCAGTTTCATCGTCAACGCGCTGGCCCCTGCTGAAGTCGCAAAGGTGGTGCTGGACGAAGACGCTCAGCGCATCGAGGTGGTTGTGCCTGACGAACAGCTGTCGCTCGCCATTGGCCGCCGTGGCCAGAATGTGCGCCTTGCCTCGCAGCTGTCGGGCTGGGACATCGACATCATGACCGAGGCCGAAGAGTCCGAACGCCGCCAGAAGGAATTCGCTGACCGGACCCAGCGCTTCATTGAGGCGCTGGATGTCGACGAGATGCTGGCCCAGTTGCTGGCATCCGAAGGCTTCGACACCATCGAGGAAATCGCCTACGTGGCGTCCGAGGAAATCTCCATGATCGATGGTCTCGACGAAGACACGGCTTCGGAAATCCAGGCACGTGCGCAGGAGTATCTTGACAAGCAGGCTGCCGAACTCGAAGCCAAGCGCAAGGAACTTGGAGTCAAGGACGACCTCGCTTCCTTCGAGGGCCTGACCCCGGCCATGCTGGTTATGCTGGGCGAAGACGGCATCTACACCCTGGAAGACTTTGCCGGCTGCATTCCTGATGACCTTGTTGGCTGGAGCGAGCGCAAGGATGGTGAAACGGTCCGTCACACCGGCGCCCTGTCTGCAACTGACATGGCGGCAGCCGAGGCCGAAGACCTCATCATGCGGGCACGTCTGCAGCTTGGCTGGATCGAGCCTGAGGCGGGACCGGAAGTGGAAGAAGTTGAAGCCGCTGCGACCGCCGGCGAGGCGTGAGGTGACTCGGCGGGATGACAGTAGTGGCAAGGCAAATCGCAACAGATGGCGACGCGGAGGAGCGCATGTGTGCGCTCACCCGCACGCATGCCGCGCGTGAAAAGCTGATCCGCTTTGTCGCCTCGCCTGACGGCGAACTGGTTCCCGACCTGAAGCAAGTGCTGCCTGGCCGTGGGGTCTGGCTGACGGCCACCCGGCAGTCGGTCGAACAGGCGATCAGGCGCAAGCTTTTCGCCCGCGCCCTGAAGGCTGCTGTTTCAGTTCCTGAAGACCTGCCTGCACGCATTGGCACCTTGTTGTTGCGCGAGGCAATGTCCACCCTGTCACTGGCCTCCAAGGCAGGCATGGCAGTCGCCGGGTTCGACAAGGTTGCAGCCCAGTTGGAGCGCGGCAAGCTCCGCGTTCTTCTGGCAGCCACCGATGGCGCCGCCGACGGCCGCGGCAAACTCGCCGCAAGGTTACGCAACTCGGGCACTCGCGCAGAGCTGATCGATTGCTTCGCATCAGCCGATTTGGATTTGGCATTGGGCCGTACAAATGTGATACATGCAGCCATCACGCCCGGTGGTCTCGCAGAAAAGTTCCTCGTGCATGCGAGGCGATACAGCAATTACGGGCATTACGGAGCCGCTGAAGAGCGGGAAACTGATACGCAATGAATGACAACACTGACGACAACAACAGCAATGATCGCTCGGGCGGCCGCACGCTCGGCCTGCGCCCGAGTGGCCAGGGCCGTGTGCGCCAGAATTTCTCGCACGGGCGCTCGAAGACGGTTGTTGTTGAAACCAAGCGCAAGCGGGTAATCGGGCCGGCCGGAGCCAAGCCGGCGGGTGCGGCTGAGCCGGCTGTGCCAGCCAAGCCTGTTCTGCCTGTTGCAGAAAAGCCTGCGCCTCAACCGGCCCCCGAGGCCGCCCGTCCGGCTGCCGCGGCACCTGCTGAAAGGCCAGCCGCGAAGCCAAAGGTTCTGCGCACCCTGACCGCAGAGGAAGCCGAAGCGCGTGAACGCGCCCTGATCGAGGCACGCCAGCGCGACGTCGAAGACAGGAAGCGCGCTGAAGTCGAGGCAAGGGAACGGGTTGATCGTGATGCGCGTGAAGCCGCAGAACGTGTCGAGAAGGAGGCCGATGACGCTCGCCGTGCCGCCAAGCGCGCCGCCGAGGAAGAAGCCAAGCGCAAGGCCGAAGAGGCCAAACTGTCCAAGGCCGCCGAACCGGAAGAAGACCCTTCGGTCAGCCGGTCCAAGTCCCGTGGCAAGCCCGGCGGCAGTCCGAGCGCCGAAAAGCCTGCCGCACCGGCCAAGCCGCGCAATGACGCTGACCGGCGCCGTGGCAAGCTGACGATTTCCAACGCCCTCAATGACGACGGCGAGCGCGCCAAGTCGCTGGCTGCATTCCGCCGCCGCCAGGAGCGCCAGAAGAAGCAGGCCATGGGTGCCGGTGTTGCGCGTGAAAAGGTGTCGCGTGAAGTCATCATTCCGGAAGTCATCACCATCCAGGAACTCGCCAACCGCATGAGCGAGCGCGCTGTCGACGTGATCAAGTTCCTGATGAAGCAGGGCGAGATGCACACCATCAATGACATCATTGATGCCGACTCCGCCCAGCTTATCGCCGAGGACTTCGGCCACACCGTCAAGCGGGTGTCGGAATCAGACGTTGAAGAAGGCCTGATGGGCATCGACGATGACGATACCAACCTGCAGCCACGTGCGCCCATCGTCACCGTCATGGGCCATGTTGACCACGGCAAGACCTCGCTGCTCGATGCCTTGCGCAATGCGTCCGTTGTGTCGGGCGAAGCCGGCGGCATCACCCAGCACATCGGTGCCTACCAGGTCCAGACCAACAGCGGCATGGTCACGTTCATCGATACGCCGGGTCACGCTGCATTTACTGCCATGCGCGCCCGGGGTGCCAAGGCAACCGACATCGTGATCCTGGTGGTTGCTGCCGATGATGGCGTCATGCCGCAAACGGTCGAGGCAATCAGCCACGCCCGCGAAGCCGGGGTGCCGATGGTTGTAGCCATCAACAAGATCGACAAGCCGTCGGCAGACCCGAACCGGGTTCGCACCGACTTGCTGCAGCACGAAGTGGTTGTCGAAAGCATGAGCGGTGATGTGCTCGAAGTCGAGATTTCGGCCCTCAAGGGCACCAACCTCGACAAGTTGCTGGAAGCCGTGCTGCTGCAGGCAGAGCTGCTCAACCTGCGCGCCAACCCGGACCGCCCTGCAGACGGCATCGTGGTCGAAGCCCAACTCGACAAGGGCCGTGGCCCCGTGGCCACGGTGCTGGTGCGCCGTGGTACGCTGAAGGTCGGCGATATCGTGGTCGCGGGCGCTGCATGGGGCAAGGTGCGCGCGCTGATCAACGACAAGGGTGACAATGTCGACGAGGCGGGTCCGTCCGTACCGGTTGAAGTGCTCGGCATGAGTTCAGCTCCCGAGGCCGGCGATCCGATCGTGGTGGTTGAGAACGAAGCCCGGGCGCGTGAAATCACCGATTACCGCGAACGCAAGCTGCGTGAGGCGCGTGGCGCACCGTCGTCGCGATCTTCGCTCGAACAGATGATGAGCCAGCTCAAGGAGAGTGGCAAGAAGGAGTTCCCGATCCTCATCAAGGCGGATGTGCAGGGCTCCGGCGAAGCCATCGTGCAGGCGCTCGACAAGCTCGGCACCGACGAGGTTGGTGCCCGAGTGGTGCACTATGCCGTTGGCGGTATCTCTGAATCTGACGTGCAACTGGCCCAGGCCTCGCAGGCGGTCATCATCGGTTTCAATGTGCGTGCCAACAAGCAGGCGCGCGCTGCCGCTGAACAGAACGGCATCGAGATCCGCTACTACAACATCATCTACGATCTCGTGGACGACGTTAAGGCGGCGATGTCGGGCCTGCTGTCGCCGGACCTGCGCGAAACCTTCCTTGGCAACGCCGAGATTCTCGAGGTGTTCAGCATCACAAAGGTTGGCAAGGTTGCCGGTTGCCGCGTCACCGAAGGCTCGGTGCAGCGCGGTGCCAAGGTGCGCCTGATCCGCGACAACGTAGTGGTGCACGAAGGCACTCTGTCCACGCTGAAGCGCTTCAAGGACGAGGTGAAGGAAGTCCAGGTTGGCCAGGAGTGCGGCATGGCGTTCGAGAACTACCAGGACATGCGTGCCGGTGACGTGATCGAGTGTTTCACCGTCGAGGAAGTCAAGCGCACCCTCTAGTGCGCTGCCTTTTCGGCAAGATGGCAATGGCAAAACGCACGCAACAATCCAAGGGCCCGTCGCAGCGCCAGTTGCGCGTGGGCGAATTGATCCGCCACGAACTGTCGGCGCTGTTCCTTCGTGGCGACGTCATGGACCCATTGGTCGAGAGGCTTGGCGTCACGGTCCTCGAAGTCACCACTACGCCGGACCTGAAGATTGCCACCGCGTTTGTGCGCTCGTTCCAGCCCGGCGGTGATGGCGACGCGCTGGTCGAAGCACTCAACAAGCACCGCAAATTCATCCGTGGCGAGCTTGCCCCCAGGCTCGACCTCAAGTTCATGCCGGAGTTCCGCTTCCGGCTCGATACAGCAACCGATTATGCGACCAGCATTGACCGGCTGCTGGCCGACCCCAAGGTGTCGCGCGACCTCGATCCTGAAGACGAAGACTGATTCCCGCATGGCAATCCCAGCAGAAGTGGATAGCGGGTTTCCGTCCGGAATTGCACCGGAATCATAGGTCAATGGCGCGCCGCAAGAAGGGCTTGCCCGTCCACGGCTGGGTGTTTCTCGACAAGCCGCCGGGCATGGGTTCGACCGATGCCGTGTCGCTGGTCCGGCGCACGTTCAATGCACAAAAGGCCGGTCATGCCGGTACGCTGGATCCACTTGCCACCGGCCTGCTGGGTGTGGCGCTCGGCGAGGCCACCAAGACCGTTCCGTGGATGATGGACGCAACCAAGGTGTACGAGTTCACCGTGCGCTGGGGCGTGACGACCTCCACCGGTGACGCAGACGCACGCGCCGAAATCTTCGCCACCAGTGATGTCAGGCCCGAACCTGAAGCCATACGGGCAGCACTGGGTGAGTTCATTGGCGATATCGAACAGGTGCCGCCTGCCTATTCGGCAATCAAGGTGGATGGCCGGCGCGCCCATGACTTGGCTCGCGCCGGCGAAGCCGTGCACATTGAAGCACGCACCGTTCACATTGACCAATTGCGGTTGACCGGCTGTCCCGATCGCAACCACGCATCGTTCGAAGTGGTCTGCGGCAAGGGAACTTATGTCCGTTCGCTGGGCCTCGACCTGGCTCGCAAACTGGGTACAGAAGGCCACCTCACTGCCCTGAGGCGGACTGCCACGGGCGGCATCCGGATTGCCCAGGCAGTGACGGTGGAAGCGTTGCAGGACGCAGCATCTGCCGGCGCGCTGGAAGAGGTGCTCCACCCGCTCGATGCGGTGCTTTCTCACTTGCCACGACTGGACCTTGATGAAGACCAGGCAGCACGTGCGATGCATGGCAATCCGGTTGCAGCGACCGTGCCGTTTGCTCCCGAGGACGCTGCACCCGTGTTGTTGACACACCATGGCCAGCCCCTGGCGATTGCCCTGGCTGACGACGGCATGGTCCGGCCGTTCCGCGTCTTTAACCTGGATGAAGGCTGACCGGTCGCCGCGCACTGCATTGGCTCTGGTCATCAGTGCGGGTTTGGGCTATATGCTGGCCCAAACGCTGGCTCCGGCCGGTGTTTTTTCATGGCCTGTGCTGGACGACATCCCGGCATCTGGCGTCACACAATCCTCATATTGAAAGGAGCACACGATGTCGATTTCGCCTGAGCGCAAGCAGGAGCTTGTTAAGGAATACGCCACCGGCAACGGTGATACCGGTTCACCCGAGGTGCAGGTCGCAATCCTGACCGAGCGGATCAAGAACCTGACCGGACACTTCCAGACGCACAAGAAGGACAACCATTCCCGCCGTGGTCTGCTGAAGCTCGTGTCCCAGCGCCGCAAGCTGCTTGACTATGTCAAGCGTGGCGATGAAGCGCGCTACAAGAGCCTGATCGAACGGCTCGGTATCCGCAGGTAACGCTGCACACAAGACGCGGGCGGTTCCGGACATCCGGGGCCGCCCGTTTCCCCTTTTTGGCGCGCAAGGCAATGGGGCCTGGCGCCGTGATGGTCCGCTTTCAGGGGAACATTGCCGGTCACGTGTCAGCCTTCAGAAAACAGGCCACGTCTGCCGGCAAGCGACCGAACGAAGGAAAAGAGAATGTTTGATATCCACGTGGAAGAACTTGAATGGGCTGGCCGCACCCTGCGGCTCGAAACCGGTCGTGTTGCCCGTCAGGCAGACGGTGCAGTGCTGGCCACTTACGGAGAAACTACGGTGCTTGCCACAGTGGTTGCCGAAAAGTCGCCGAAGCCGGGTCTGGATTTCTTCCCGCTTACCGTGAACTACCAGGAAAAGGCCTATGCAGCCGGCAAGATCCCCGGCGGCTATTTCAAGCGCGAAGGCCGTCCGTCCGAGAAGGAAACGCTGGTTTCCCGCCTCATTGACCGCCCCATCCGCCCGCTGTTTGCCAAGGGCTTCAAGTGCGAAACCCAGGTCATCATTACCGTGCTCAGCCACGATCTCGAAAATGATCCCGACGTCGTTGCCATGATCGGCGCGTCCGCTGCGTTGTGCTTGTCCGGCGCTCCGTTCATGGGCCCGATTGGCGCTGCCCGAGTGGGCTATGTTGACGGCGACTACGTCATCAACCCGACGCTTGACCAGATGGCCGATTCGAAACTCGACCTGGTTGTTGCCGGTACCACAGATGCTGTGCTGATGGTTGAATCCGAGGCCCAGGAACTGACCGAAGAAGTCATGCTCGGCGCTGTCGTCGCCGGCCAGGACGCCTTCCAGCCGGTCATTGAAGCCATCATCCGCCTGGCAGAACGTGCTGCCCGCGAGCCGCGCGACCACCAGCCGGAAGACAACTCGGCACTTGCTGCCAGGGCTCGTGAAATTGCTGGCGACGACCTGAAGAAGGCCTACACGATCGTGGGCAAGGAAGAGCGCCGCGATGCGGTGTCGGCTGCCAAGAAGAAGGTGGTTGAAGCACTGTGCGACCCGGAAGACGAAAACGCTCCCGCCGAGAACAAGGTTGGCGAAGTGTTCAAGTCGATGGAAGCCGACATCGTGCGCGGCCAGATCATCGACACCAGGTCGCGCATCGACGGCCGCGGCCTTGCTGACGTCCGCCAGATCAAGTGTGAAGTCGGCGTTCTGCCGCGCACCCATGGTTCTGCCCTGTTCACCCGTGGTGAAACCCAGGCGCTGGTCGTGACCACGCTCGGCACCGGTGACGACGAGCAGTTCGTGGATGCACTGGAAGGTACCTACAAGCAGAACTTCCTGCTGCACTACAACTTCCCGCCCTATTCGGTCGGCGAAACCGGCCGCACCGGCTTCACCGGCCGCCGCGAAATCGGTCACGGCAAGCTGGCATGGCGCGCCGTTCACCCGATGTTGCCGGCCAAGGAAGAGTTCCCCTACACCATCCGCATCGTGTCCGAGATCACCGAGTCGAACGGCTCGTCCTCGATGGCCTCGGTGTGTGGTGCGTCGCTTGCCATGATGGATGCTGGCGTACCGCTGAAGCGCCCCATCGCCGGAATTGCCATGGGCCTGATCCTCGAGGGTGAAAAGTTCGCCGTGCTGTCCGACATCCTGGGTGATGAAGATCACCTCGGTGACATGGACTTCAAGGTGGCTGGCACCGAAGAAGGTGTGACCTCGCTGCAGATGGACATCAAGATCACCGGCATCACCAGGGAGATCATGGAGACCGCGCTATTTCAGGCCAAGGACGGCCGCATGCATATTCTCGGCAAGATGGCGGAAGCCATTACCTCGGGCCGTGCAGAACTGGGCGAGCACGCCCCGCGCATCGAAGTGATGACGATCCCGGTCGACAAGATCCGTGAAGTCATCGGTTCGGGCGGCAAGGTGATCCGCGAGATCGTTGAAAAGACCGGTGCCAAGGTAAACATCAACGACGATGGCGTGATCAACATTGCGTCTGCCGATGGTGCATCGATCAAGGCGGCACGTGACTGGATCCACTCTATCGTTGCCGAGCCTGAAGAAGGCGCGATCTACGACGGGAAGGTGGTCAAGGTTGTCGACTTCGGCGCCTTCGTGAACTTCTTTGGCGCCAAGGACGGCCTGGTTCACATTTCCGAACTGGCACCCAAGCGCGTAGACAAGGTCTCCGACATCGTGTCCGAAGGCGATGCCGTCAAGGTCAAGCTGCTCGGCTTCGACCAGCGCGGCAAGGTCCGCCTGTCGATGAAGCAGGTTGACCAGGAAACCGGCGAAGACATCGCCGGCAAGGCCAGGGATGGCGACGACGATTGATCGTGACCGACCTGATTGCGAAATGAAAGAAGCGCCGGGCCCTCGGGTCCGGCGCTTTTGTCATGAGCGCAAGCCGAAAAGTGGGCACCGGTTTTCGGATCAGTTGCGCGACAATATCAGAGCATCACCAGCGCAAGCCGAAAAGTGGGCACCGGTTTTCGGATCAGTTGCGCGATAAAGACTAGAGCATCGCAGGCACGACGCGGTCCGGTGGCTTGTGCCCGTCGGTGAATGTCTTGATATTGATGATTACCTTCTCGCCCATGTCGACGCGGCCTTCGATGGTGGCCGACCCCATGTGCGGCATCAGCACGGCCTTGGGGTTTTTCAAAAGGCGCGGATTGACGGCCGGTTCGTGCTCGAACACGTCCAGGCCGACGCCGCCCAGTTCATCCTTTTCGAGCATGCGTGCCAGCGCATTCTCGTCGATCACCTCGCCGCGCGCGGTGTTGATGATGATTGCATCCGGCTTGACCAGCGCCAGCCGCCGGGCTGAAAGCAGGTGATAGGTGCCGGGCGTGTGCGGGCAGTTCACCGAGATGATGTCCATCCGCGCCAGCATCTGGTCGAGGCTTTCCCAATAGGTCGCTTCAAGCGCTTCTTCCACGCTGGGGTGAACCGGCTTGCGGTTATGATAGTGGATCTGCAGACCGAACGCCTTCGCCCGTTTGGCGACCGCCTGACCGATCCGGCCCATGCCGATGATGCCGAGCCGCTTGCCATAGATGCGCCGCCCCAACATCCACGTTGGCGACCAGCCCTGCCAGACGTTGTCGTTACCGATCACCTTGGCACCATCAATCAACCGGCGTGACACTGCGAGGATCAAGCCCAGGGTCATGTCAGCGGTGTCCTCTGTCAGGACGCCGGGCGTGTTCGTTACCGTGATGCCGCGCGCGGTTGCCGTTTCGACGTCGATGTTGTCGACACCGGTGCCGAAATTGGCAATCAGCCGCAACTGGTCGCCGGCCTGCATGATCACCGACTTGTCGATACGGTCCGTCACGGTGGGCACCAGAACTTCCGCCGTCTTGACCGCCTCGACCAGCTCAGCCTGGGTCATGGGCTTATCATCGTCATTGAGCCTGGTGGCAAAAAGTTCCCGCATGCGCGTCTCGACGACGTCAGGCAGTTTCCGGGTAACAATCACGATAGGCTTGCGTGTCGGCATTCACTGAGCTCCACACTCTCAGATGCAAGGCAACCGGTTGACGGGCAGCCGGCATTTGCGGTCTTGCAAATCATTTCCTCAATCCTGTTTATGTTGACCGCGCGCCCATGTAAACTGTGCTGGTTCGGGTAGAGGTTAATTCTATTCAGCGTGTTTGCACTGTTTGCGGCATGCACACCGGCATGAACCGGACGGACAAGGCTGTGACTGGATTGAGCATTGGACGGTTGATGTTTTCCGCGCTGGCGATCATTGTTGCCGGTGGCATCGTCTATGCGGTATCCGACACCCACCAGCCCACCACGCTCAGCGTGGCTGAAGCAGCTCAGGGCAGCGACACCCAGCCCGGTACCCAGGCGGGCCAGGAAACCGGCTTTCCTCTGCCGCGGTTTGTCAGCCTTAAGGCAGAACGTGTCTATGTGCGCCGCGGGCCATCAAGTGAACATGCGGTTGCGTGGGAATTCCAGCGCAAGAATCTGCCGGTGGAAATTGTCGCTGAATCAAACCTCTGGCGGCGCATCCGTGACAGCGATGGCGCAGAGGGCTGGGTTTTTCATTCGTTGCTGTCCGGCAGGCGAACGGTCATTGCAGCTCCCTGGGCGAAGGGCGAATCGATAGACCTGCTGTCCAGCGCCAGCGCAAGTGCGGCCCCTGTCGCACGGGTTGGATCTGGGGCGATCGGCGACCTTGAGTCCTGCGATGGCAAGTATTGCCAGGCGAAGTTTGGCGGCTATAAGGGCTATGTGCCGCAGGACAGGTTGTTCGGTGTCTACCCCGGTGAGAAGTACGATAACTGAACATGAAAAACGCCGCCTGCCCGATCTGTGCAAGCGGCGCCGAATTCAACCCGAAGGCTGACGGGGGTGGAAGGCTGTTGCGTCAGTCGTCCTTTTCCAACCGGACGATAATGTCGATCCGGCCGATCCGCATGCCTGCGGGCGGTTGCGGCAAACCGTCAACCGACAAGGACTCGCTGTCGATGTCCATCAGCCGTCCTTCATCTTCGAGATAGTAATGATAGTGGTTAGACGTGTTGGTATCGAAGTAAGTCTTGTGACCTTCGACGGCCACTTCGCGCAGCAGGCCGGCTTCGGTAAACTGGTTGAGGGTGTTGTAGATCGTTGCGAGCGACACATCGACACCGGCGTGCACGGATTCGGCGTGCAGTTGCTCGGCGCTGACGTGCCGGTCACCGCTGCCAAACAGCAGGGTTCCAAGCGACATGCGCTGGCGCGTCGGCCGCAAGCCTGCTTCGCGCAAACGGGCCTCCATACTCTCGGGTGTGATCGTTTCGTGAACGTGCATTGTAGTCCTGCTAAACGGCAAACCGGGCCGGAACAACCCTCAATTAAACCTCTATATAGCGTCAAATCACCAACTGCGCAAATACGTAGCGGCCGTCATGGTTAGGGGTGAGACCAGACGCCGCTTAGTGCTTTCACACATTGTTTCGATATGTTACGAAAATTCGGACACAGGGGTGGCCGAACGCGTGATGGTTGCATCACGATGAGCGGCATCAGGGAGCAGGGCACAGGATAGATGAGTGATAGACAGGGGCAATTTTCCTACGAGGAACTGCTGGCGTGCGGACGGGGCGAACTGTTCGGTCCCGGCAATGCACAGCTACCCCTGCCGCCGATGCTGATGTTTGACCGCATCACCTCGATCACCGAAGACGGCGGCTCGGCCGGCAAGGGCCGGATCGTTGCCGAGTTTGACGTGAATCCCGACCTGTGGTTCTTCGCCTGCCATTTCCAGGGCGACCCGGTGATGCCCGGCTGTCTTGGCCTCGATGCACTATGGCAACTCACCGGCTTTTTCCTCGGCTGGATGGGCGCACCCGGCAGGGGCCGCGCACTCGGTGTCGGAGAGGTCAAGTTCACCGGCATGGTGACCCCGGAAATCAGGAAGGTTGAATATGTTGTCGACGTGCAGCGCCTGATCATGCGCAAGCTGAACATGGCCATTGCCGACGGCATCATGAAAGCCGATGGCGAAGTCATCTACACCACCACGGGCATGCGCGTGGGCACCTTCACGCCGGATCAGGAAGCCAAGGGTTGATGTCCCGGGCGGCGCATATCCATCAAGGAGGCCAGGTCAGACAATGAGACGCGTGGTTGTTACCGGACTCGGTATCGTATCCAGCATCGGCTCGAACGCGCAGGAAGTGACCGCTTCCCTGCACGAGGCAAAGTCCGGCATCGTCAAGGCAGGCGACTATGAACGGCTAGGCTTTCGCTGCCAGGTGCATGGTGCGCCGACCATTGATCTTGATGCCGCCATCGACCGCCGCGTGCGCCGCTTCATGGGCGATGGTGCGGCCTGGAACTGGGTGGCCATGCAACAGGCGATCACCGACTCAGGGCTTGAAGAAAGCGACATCAAGAACGAACGCACCGGCATCATCATGGGCTCGGGTGGACCATCCACCCGGACCATTGTGCAGGCAGCCGATACCACCCGGGAAAAAAGCCCCAAGCGTGTCGGCCCGTTCGCCGTGCCTGCCGCCATGTCATCGACCAACTCGGCAACGCTCGCTGTGCCGTTCGGCATCAAGGGTGTCAACTACTCGATCTCGTCAGCCTGCGCCACGTCCACCCATTGCATCGGTAACGCGGCAGAACTGATCCAGTGGGGCAAGCAGGACATCATGTTCGCTGGCGGCGGCGAGGAGCTCGATTGGACCCTGTCGGTATTGTTCGACGCCATGGGCGCGATGTCGTCCGACTTCAACGCAACGCCGGGCAAGGCCTCGCGCGCCTATGACAAGAACCGCGACGGCTTCATCATTGCCGGCGGCGGCGGCACGCTGGTGCTGGAAGAGCTTGAACACGCCAAGGCGCGCGGCGCAAAGATCTACTGCGAACTGGTCGGCTATGGTGCCACCTCCGATGGCTACGACATGGTGCAGCCATCCGGCGAAGGTGCGGCCCGCTGCATGCGGCAGGCCCTGTCGACCGTCAACGAGAAGGTCGACTACATCAACCCGCACGCCACCTCGACACCCATCGGTGACCTGCGCGAGATCGAGGCGATCCGTGATGTGTTCGGCAAGGACGTTCCGGCGATCTCGGCCACCAAGTCGCTGACCGGCCATTCGCTAGGCGCAGCCGGTGTGCAGGAGGCGATCTACTCGATCCTGATGATGCAGAACGGCTTCATCTGCGAAAGCGCCAACATCGAGGAACTCGATCCGGAGTTCGCCGACATGCCGATCATGCGCGAACGCCGCGACAATGCCGACCTCAACGTGGTGCTGTCCAACAGCTTCGGGTTTGGCGGCACCAACGGAACGCTGGTATTCCAGCGCTACAACGGGTAATCACCACCTCCACGGGGTATGGTGAGGCATCGTGACCTGCGAGGGGTTGCGGGTGCCGTTGATAATTTTTCGGGACCAGGCATGATTGAAATCAAGAGCGATCTGATGAAGGGCCGCCGCGGCCTTGTCATGGGCGTTGCAAACGACCACTCGATTGCCTGGGGCATTGCCCGGGCACTTCGCGAACATGGAGCCGAGCTCGCCTTCACCTATCAGGGCGATGCCTTTGGCAAGCGTGTCGAACCGCTGGCCGCAAGTGCGGGTTCTGGCCTGGTGATGCCGTGCGATGTCGAGGACATTGCCACCGTCGATGCAGTATTTGACCGGCTCAGGGAAGAATGGGGCACCATCGACTTTCTGGTTCACGCCATCGCCTACTCGGACAAGAACGAGCTCAAGGGCCTGTACGCCGACACCACGCGCGAAAACTTCACCCGCACCATGGTGATATCGTGCTTCTCGTTCACCGAGATCGCAAAACGCGCGGCGGCGATGATGAACGAGGGCGGTTCCATGGTAACGCTGACCTACGGTGGTGCCACCCGGGTGATGCCCAACTACAACGTGATGGGCGTCGCCAAAGCCGCACTTGAGGCATCCGTGCGATACCTTGCGGCGGACTTTGGCCCTAGCGGCATCCGCGTCAACGCCATCTCGGCTGGCCCGATGCGGACGTTGGCTGGTAGCGGTATTTCCGGTGCGCGTTCGATGTTCTCTTTCCAGCGCCAGCATTCGCCGTTGCGCCGTCCTGTGGCGCTTGAGGAAGTGGGCGGAGCTGGGCTTTACCTGCTGTCACCGCTCGCCGGAGGTGTGACCGGCGAGGTGCACTTCGTCGATTCCGGTTACAACATCATCTCGACGCCGCGCCCGGAAGACCTCGGCAGCGGCAAGGCCGACGACTGACCATCAGCCAAAGTGCGACAGGTCGGTGATCGAGGGCTTGTGTCCGTTGAGCGGATTGCCGGGGTTCCAGCGCAGTTTAGTGGTCATGAAACGCGCGGCCAGCGCATCATACATCACCATGCGCCCGGCCAGGCTGTCGCCGATACCGGTTACTTCCTTGATTACTTCCATTGCCTGCATTGACCCGATCACGCCGGTCAGCGCGCCGACGATGCCGGCTTCCTCGCATGACGGGATCAAGCCGTCCGGTGGAATATCCGGGTGCAGGCAGCGGTAGCTTGGATAAGGGGTGCCGTCGTCCTGGTTCAGGTGCGGCTTGAACGTTGAAAGCTGGCCATCGAACTGCCCGACGGCGGCGGACACCAGCGTCTTGCCGGCAAGGTAGCAGGCGTCCGACACAAGAAACCGGGTGCGGAAGTTGTCACAGCCATCCGTCACGATGTCGTAATCCGCGATAAGCTTCATGGCATTGGATGCATCGAGCCGCACCAGATGCTGGTTCACCTGCACGTTCGGGTTTAGTTCATTGAGCCGTTTTGCTGCGCTTTGAGTCTTTGGCTGCTTCGCCTTGGCACCGGCCGTGGAATGAATGATCTGACGCTGCAGGTTCGACAGGCTGACCGAATCGTCATCGACCACGCCGATGGTGCCGATGCCGGCGGCGGCCAGGTAGAGCAGCGCGGGCGCGCCAAGCCCGCCTGCCCCGATCACCAATACACGCGCGGCTTTCAGTTTCTGCTGGCCCGGCCCGCCCAGTTCCCGCAGCACGATGTGGCGGGCGTAGCGTTCCAGTTCGTCATCGCTCAACGCCATGTCAGGTCCTGCCGGTTGAGCCGAAGCCGCCTTCGCCGCGCGGGGTCTGGTCGAGAAGCTCGCTCATGTCGATGCTGGCGCGGGTAACGGGCGCTATCACCATCTGCGCAATGCGGTCGCCGCGATTGACGGTGAACGGCTCGCCGCCAAGATTGATCAGGATCACCATTACCTCGCCGCGATAGTCGGCGTCGATGGTGCCGGGCGTATTGAGGCAGGTCACGCCATGCCTCGCGGCCAGGCCCGAGCGAGGCCGGATCTGGGCTTCGTGGCTTGCGGGCAGCGCCATGCAGAACCCGGTCTCGATCATTGCGCGCTCACCCGGTTGGAGCGTCACCGGGGCATCGGCGGGTACGGCCGCTCGGACATCCATGCCGGCAGCGTCTGCCGTGGCATAGGCGGGCGGCTGTAGCCCGAGGCCGTGGTCAAGCCATTGCAGGCGGATGGTGACACCGCTGCTCATGAGCCTTTGGCAACCATGTCCGCAAACCGCTCGATCAACCCGGTCGCGACGGCTTGCTTGCTCATGCTGTCCCAGCTGTCCACGCCGGACTTTCCAACCAGGTGAACCGTGTTGTCGTTGCCGCCCATGACGCCGCCTGCATGGCTGACGTCATTGGCCACGATCAGGTCGGCTGCCTTTGACTCCAGTTTCTTGCGGGCGTTGGAGATGACGTTTTCGGTTTCGGCAGCAAAGCCGATGACCAGCGGCGGGCGGTTCTTCTTCAGGTGACCGATGGTTTTGAGGATGTCCGGGTTTTCGGTCAACTCCAGCGACGGAACCTTGCCGGAGCCATCCTTCTTCATCTTCTGCTGCGCATCGGCTGCGGTGCGCCAGTCGGCCACGGCAGCGCAGAAGATGGCGATGTCGCACGGCATCTCGGCTTCTACG
The DNA here is from genome assembly GCA_964390445.1 of uncultured Anderseniella sp. Classification (GTDB taxonomy): domain Bacteria; phylum Pseudomonadota; class Alphaproteobacteria; order Rhizobiales; family Aestuariivirgaceae; genus Anderseniella. The sequence continues at coordinate 30,042 of CAYMJJ010000003.1, read as the reverse complement.
GCGGCCAACATCTCGCGTGCCGTCTCCACCCGGATCAGTTCCACGCCGGGCGGGATGGGCAGGTGCACGGGCCCCGATACCAGCGCGACCTCTGCCCCTGCCGCGATGGCCGCTGCGGCGAGTGCATAGCCTTGCTTGCCGGATGAGCGATTGGCGATGTAGCGCACCGGGTCGATGGGCTCATGAGTCGGGCCCGCTGTGATGACGACCTTGCGTCCTGCGAGAGGCCCGCCCGGCAGGCCGCTTGCCTCGGGCAGGCCTGGTCCGAGGAACGCCTTGATCGCTTCCAGGATGTCCGAAGGCTCGCTCATCCGGCCCGGGCCATATTCCCCGCACGCCATGTCGCCGTCGTCGGGACCGGTGAACAGCACGCCGTCCTGCTTAAGGGTCGTGATGTTGCGTTGCGTGGCCGGGTGCTGCCACATGCGTACATTCATGGCAGGCGCAACCAGCACCGGCTTGTCGGTCGCCATCAGGGCGGTCGAGGCAAGGTCGTTGGCAAGGCCGGATGCCATCTTGGCCATCAGGTCGGCGGTAGCCGGTGCCACCACGACGAGGTCCGCCACGCGCGATAGCTGGATGTGGCCCATCTCGGCTTCGTCGGTCAGATCGAACAAGTCGGTGTAGACCTTCTCGTTGGCGAGGCTGGAGACAGACAGTGGCGTGACGAACTCCGCTCCTGCGCGCGTCAGGATGGGGGTGACTGCAATGTTCGCCTTGCGGCACAGCCGGATCAGTTCAAGTGACTTGTAGGCTGCGATGCCGCCGCCAATGACCAGCAGGATGCGCCGCTGATCCCCCAAGGTCGCGTCCGTCGTGATCTGCCCGGTGCCGGTTTGTTGGCTCATGGCTGCACCATCCTACAACAGTTGCGATACGGCAAGCACCACCAGCGCAATGGCACCGGTCCACAGGGCCAGCCGTGTGGACGCCGACTGGCGTGACTGGGCACGCGCCATCTGGTCGGTTGTCTCGCGATCCAGCCGGATACCACCCGACTGCGCCATCGACGACAGCAGCGTGGTGGCCTGGCTTGCCTCACGCATCAGTTCCGGAAACGCGGCTGCCAGCCGGCCCAGTGATGCCGCGCCACCGGCGGCCTCGCCAAGGCGCGCGCGCGGGCCGAAATTCTGTTCGACCCATTCCGCCACCACCGGCTCGGCGGTCACCCAGATGTTGAGGTTGGGGTTGAAGCTGCGTGCCACGCCCTCGACTACCACCATCGTCTTCTGCAGCAGGATCAGCTGTGGTTGCGTCGCCATGGCAAACTGGCCGGTGACCTCGAACAGCTGGGTCAGCAACCGCGCCATTGAAATATCTGCTGACGCCCGGCCCATGATCGGTTCGCCGATGGCGCGCAGGGCTTGCGCAAACAGGTGCACGTCCTGCGACGGCGGCACGTAACCGGCCTCGAAGTGAACCTCGGCAATGCGCAGGTAGTCGCGCTTGATGAAGCCCCACAGGATCTCCGCCAGGAAGCGCCGGTCCTTCACGCTCAAACGGCCCATGATGCCGTAGTCAACGGCAACAAGGTTGTTGTCCCGGTCCACGAACAGGTTGCCCTGGTGCATGTCGGCATGGAAGAAACCATCGCGCATGGCGTGGCGCAGGAACGACTGGATTACCGTGTCGCCCAGCTTCGGCAGGTCAAGCCCGGAAGCCGCCAGCGCTTCGGTATTGGTCAGCGCGATACCGTCGATCCATTCGCTGGTCAGTACGCGGCGCGAGGTTTCCTGCCAGAACACTTCAGGCACCCGGAAGCCAGGATCATCGCGGGTATTCTCGGCCATTTCAGACATCGCCGCTGCTTCCAGCCGCAGGTCCATTTCCAGCTCGACCGAGCGTTCCAGCGTTTCAACGGCCGTGACCGGGCGCAGCCGGCGTGCCTCGGCAGAAACGCGCTCAGCTAGCCGGGCAGCCGTGAAGAAGGTATCAAGGTCATCTCTAAAGCGCTGTTCGACACCGGGCCGCAACACCTTGACAGCTACCGCGCGGGGCCTTCCGTCTGGGCCGGTAACCTCGCCCTTGTGAACCTGGGCAATCGAGGCTGCCGCAATCGGGCCGGACAGCTCGGTGAATATCTCGCCTGATGGCCGGCTCAGTCCGGCCTGGATGCTTTCGCGAGCCTGGTCCATCGAGAACGGTGCCATGCGGTCCTGCAACTGGCGCAGGCCCCGGGCGTGCTCAGGCCCGATCATGTCGGGCCGCGTGGCCAGGAACTGCCCCAGCTTGATGTAACTTGGTCCCAGTTCTTCCAGCGCATTGGCAAGGCTGCTGGTGCCTGCCGTCGCGCGGGTCTTTCCGGCACCCAGCAAGCGTAGTGCGGTGCGCGCGGGCGCAGGCAGTTGCGGGTCGGCGAGCGCCGCGTCAAACCCGCCATGACGGGCAATCACCCGGGCGGCCCGCACAAGCTTTGCGATATGTCTGATCCGGCGCAACATGGATTGGGCCCCCGCCCGCCTTCAGATCTTCCAGCCGGAATGGATCGCCACGATGCCGCCTGTCAGCATGCGGTGGCTGGCGCGTTGAAAACCCGCCTCCCGGATCATGTTTTCGAATGCCATCGGCGGCGGAAACTTGCGGATGCTTTCGACAAGGTAACGGTATGGATCACCATCGCCGGTCACGATCTTGCCGACGGCAGGGATCACGGTCATCGAGTAGGCTTCGTAGAACTGGTCCATGCCGGGCACGTCCACATGCGAAAATTCAAGGCACATGAACCGCCCGCCCGGCTTCAGCACCCGGTAGGCCTCGGCCAGCGCCCGGTCGATATGGGTGACATTGCGGATGCCGAACGAGATCGTGTAGGCGTCGAAACTGGCATCGGAAAAGGCAAGGTGCTCGGCATTGCCGACGGTGAAGCTGCACTTCGGCCCTGACTCTTCGCGCGATGCCCGGCGCGCACCTTCGCGGACCATGTTCTCGGAAATGTCGGCGACGGTCACGTGCGTGCCGCTGCCGCCTGCTGCGGCGATGCGGAAGGCGATGTCGCCGGTACCGCCGGCCACGTCCAGCACCTTGAAGTCATGCGCGGTCTTCGGCGGGTTCAGCAGTGCGATGAAGTCGTCCTTCCACAGCCGGTGCAGGCCGGCCGACATCAGGTCGTTCATCTGGTCATAGCGGGCCGCAACCTTGGCGAACACCTCGTTCACCAGGCCCTGCCGGTCCTGTTCCGAAACCGTGCGGTAGCCGAACGATGTTTCGCCCGGCTTGATGTTGTCTTCGTTGCGTCCCATCTTGGGGCGGCACCATAGACCACGCCTGCGATCATGGCTATCAGTTGACGAAGTCACGGTGAACGTGCCGCACCTTTCGCCTGCTGGAGCAAGCCGATGCCGGAACTGCCCGAAGTTGAAACCGTCTGCCGCGGTCTGGAGCCGGCGCTGGCGGGCAAGCGCATCGCCCGGGTGATGCTCAACCGTGCGGACCTGCGGTTTCCATTTCCTCAAGGTCTCGCCGATGCCGTGACCGGGCTTGAGGTGGAGCGGGTCGAGCGGCGCGCCAAGTACATCCTCATTCACCTGGCCGGTGGCTCGATCCTGCTGGCGCACCTGGGCATGACCGGCCGCTTCACCATCTGGCGCGGCGATGGCGCGGTGCAGAACCTCGGCGAGTTTTACTTTGCCGAAGAAGCCGGCCGCCAGGGCGACGGGCCACACGATCACATGGTGGTCGACCTCGCTGATGGCACCCGAATCGTCTATGCCGACCCGCGCCGGTTCGGCTTCGTTGACCTGATTGCACCCGGCGGACTGGAGACCAACCGCTTCCTGGCGGGCCTCGGCGTGGAACCGTTGGGCAACAGTTTCAATGCCACCTACCTGGCCCACGCGCTGGCGGGCCGCAAGTCACCACTCAAGGCGGCACTTCTGGACCAACGCATCATTGCAGGGCTTGGCAATATATATGTGTGCGAGGCGCTATACCGGGCGAGGCTGTCACCGCGCCGCCTGGCCGGCAGCATCGTGCGCAAGCGCGGCGACAGCCCGCGCGTCGAGGCACTGGTAACCGCAGTGCGCTCGGTGTTGGTGGAGGCCATTGCGGCAGGCGGTTCGACCTTGCGTGACTACGCCCACACGGACGGCACTTCCGGCGAGTTCCAGCAGCGCTTTGACGTTTATGACCGCGAGGGCGAGCCGTGCCGCACGCATGGATGCAAGGCAACGGTGCAGCGCATCGTCCAGTCCGGCCGGTCGACATTCTTCTGTCCCACTTGCCAGCGATAGCCCGATTGCGGTCTAGTGCGCTGCAACTGCACCAGCCCACTTTGCGGAGACATTACACCATGAGCTACAGCAACATTATCGTCGAAACCCGCGATGCCGTTGGCCTGATCCGGCTCAACCGGCCGGACGCACTCAACGCGCTCAACTCCGCATTGATCGATGAACTCAACCAGGCGCTTGACGCGTTCGAGCAGGATGATGCGATCGGCTGTATCGTGCTGACCGGATCGGAGAAGGCGTTTGCCGCCGGTGCCGACATCAAGGAAATGCAGTCCAAGTCCTACATGGACACCTACATGGGTGACTTCATCGGCAAATGGGAGCGTATCACGAGCGTTCGCAAGCCGGTCATCGCCGCCGTGTCGGGCTTTGCCCTGGGTGGCGGTTGTGAAATGGCGATGATGTGCGATTTCATCCTGGCGGCAGACACCGCAAAGTTCGGCCAGCCCGAAATCAATCTCGGCGTGATGCCGGGTGCAGGCGGCACCCAGCGGCTGACACGGTTTGTCGGCAAGTCGAAGGCCATGGAAATGTGCCTGACCGGGCGCATGATGAACGCCGAGGAAGCAGAACGCGCAGGGCTGGTGTCGCGCATCGTGTCGGCAGACCAGCTTGTCGATGAGGCGATCAGGGTGGCGGGCGTCATTGCCGCCAAGTCCCGGCCAATCTCGATGATGACCAAGGAATCGGTCAACCGCTCCTATGAGACCTCGCTGGCTGAAGGTGTGCGCTTTGAACGGCGTCTGTTCCATGCCATGTTCGCCACAAATGACCAAAAGGAAGGCATGGCGGCCTTCGCCGAAAAGCGTAAGGCCTCGTTCTCCAACTCGTGAGGCCTTGACCATGTTTGCTACCCGTTGCGGCAATCGCGACGCGTACACTGGTAGACGAGTTTGTTGACGCCACCGGCGGTTTGCGTTATGAACCCGCCAATTCAGGACATCCGCCGTTCTGTTGGCCGCTCAGCTATTGCCTGACGGCAGCAATCCAGGCTGTATGACATTGGTTTTTCGTGACGGTGCCGGAAGGCTGGCACCGCACCAGTTCAGGAAAAGTAGACGATATGGCGAATACCCGCTCGGCCAAGAAATCAGTCCGCCGCAATGCCCGGCGCACGGACATCAACATGAACCGCCGCTCGCGCGTTCGCACCTTCCTTCGCAAGGTTGAGGAAGCCATTGCCAGCGGTGACCAGGCAGCCGCCAGCGAGGCGCTCAGGGCAGCCCAGCCGGAAGTCATGCGCGGTGCGCAGAAGGGTATCCTGCACAAGAACACGGCATCGCGGAAAGTGTCGCGTCTGGCCAAGCGCATCAAGGGCCTGGCATCTGCCTCTGCATAATGCATTGAGCTCTACGGGCTTATCGGAAGGGTCGCGAAAGCGGCCCTTTTTTGTTGTCTGCAATCGCGCGTTGCAAGTGAAGCACCGAGTTCGGTTAATGTTCCAATAATGAAATTGTCACAAAAACCCGCGTCATTTCAGGAGCTTGTGCCGCGCAACGTCCCAAGTGCAGAATTTTGAAGAAAATCGGCAGTTGATTTGCGGGCCGGCGCGAATTTTTTTTCGCAGTTTTCCGCATCTTTGACAATCCTCCCGGCACCTGATTTTGCCTATGAGAGTCAACCGCTTGCGCAGGCCAATAGTTGACTTCGATGGCAGTTCGCCGCGTTTCCCGCGGGCCGATTGGCGCAGCATTAGACCTTCAGCGCCTTGCATCCCCATCCTGCAGGATTGTAGTGTGACCTCACTGGCCGCCACCTAAGTCGGACAGTCACAAACAACAAGAACACGACAGTTTCGGGCCAGCTCAGGCGGGGTGGTTCGACCGGGTTACCTCGGCAGTCAGTAACAGAGTTTAATGGGGTGACCAGCCCTCTCAGGCTGGTCGGCGGCGGCGATTTTTGCGTCGATGATGAAAGCGTGACGGCGACTGGTGGCCAGTCTTCGAACCCTTTCGTGTGCGCAAATGCAGCGCCCTGCCGCGCAGTGGATAAATGGGGGCAAAACAGAATGGCAAATGAGGGAATGATGGCAGTTTCCAGACGTGAGGACGCAGATTCCGAGAACGTGCCGGTACGCCATGACAGGGGAAAGCACGACATGGCGGATCAGGGGGGGCGGGGCAAGTCACTGGGGAGCATCTGGACGCGGGTTGCAGCGCGATTGCGCGCGGAACTGGGCGAAGATCTCTATTCCAGCTGGTTTGCGCGCATGGAGCCGGAAAGCCTCGCCGACGGGGTGTTGAATGTGTCTGTACCGACTCGATTCCTGCGCAGCTGGATCAAGTCGCACTATGTCGACCAGCTTACCGCGTGCTGTGCGGCAGAGTATGACGCGGTCACGCTGGTGGAAATCCAGGTGCGCACCCGCGGGCTGCCCACTGCGGCACAGGCGTTGGCACCGATGACCAGCGTAGATGATCGTGGCGATGAGCCGGCCGAGCCGGTTGCCAAGAGCTTGCGTTCAAGCCATCCCGAGCGTGAGCGCGGCTCACAACTTGATCACAACCTGACCTTCGAGACATATGTCCAGGGCCAGTCCAACGCGCTGGCCCACGCTGCGGCAATGCGTGTGGCCGAAGCCCGGCCCGGCGCGCCGGTGACGTTCAATCCGCTGTTCATCCATTCGTCTGCCGGGCTCGGCAAGACCCACCTGATCAACGCCATTGCCTGGCGCATCCGTGACCTGAACCCGGACCGCAAGGTGCTCTACATCACCGCTGAACGCTTCATGTATCACTTCATGGCGGCCTTGAAGGTGCGCGATACGCTGTCGTTCAAGGACTATTTCCAGTCCATCGACGTGTTGCTGATCGACGACCTCCAGTTCCTGCAGGGCAAGTCCATGCAGCAGGAGTTCTGCCATACCTTCAATTCGCTTGTGGATGCCAAGCGCCAGGTGGTGATTGCCGCCGACGTGCCGCCGCCGCAACTGGAAAGCATCGACCAGCGCATGCGCTCGCGCCTTGCCGGTGGGCTCGTGGTCGATATCGAGGCACCGGACCTGGCGCTGCGTCGCAACATCCTGCAGACCAAGCTGTCGGCCGTGCAGCGCAAGGACCCCAGCCTGATGGTCGCCGAAGAGGTGCTGGAGTTTGTCGCCAATCGCATCACCGGTGGTGGCCGCGAGCTGGAAGGCGCGCTCAACCGCGTGATTGCCAGCCAGCATCTGACCCGTCAGCCGATGACGCTGGACATGGCAGCGTTTGCCCTGCGAGACCTGTCTTCGAACAACGAACTGGTGCGCATCCGGGTGGAAGACATCCTGCGCATCGTCGGGCGTCACTTCAACGTCACCCGCGCCGACCTGCTCAGCCCGCGCCGCGCCCGCGCCGTGGTGCGCCCGCGCCAGATTGGCATGTACCTGGCCAAGAAACTGACCTCCCGGTCCCTGCCGGAAATCGGCCGCCGCTTCGGCAACAGAGATCATAGTACGGTCTTGCATGCTGTTCGCAAGGTGGAGGAACTCATGGCGGCTGACGAGAAGCTGGCACGTGAAGTCTCGCTGCTGTCGCGGTTGATTGAGCAGGGCTGAACTGGCAACCTGCATGAGCCGTTCATGCGACTGTTTGATTAACCGGCGACCGGCTTTTTTTGTGCGTCTTCCGGTTTTCCACATCGCAGCGAAGAATGCTGGCAAGACTTGCGCAAATGCCTCCAAACCGCTTAAGTCTCAATCCCTTTTGCGCCAGATTTCCGGCGTGGTGGATCAAACGTCAGGCAGGGCAATTTGAGCGCCCGCCGGTGCATGCTTTCAAGGACGTGACAGGAAAATGCGGGTTACCATAGAGCGCGGTACGTTTCTGAAATCCCTCAATCACGTTCAGTCCGTGGTCGAGCGGCGCAATACCATACCCATCCTGTCGAACGTGCTGTTGCAGGCAGATGGCGCAGGCCTGAAGCTGACCGCCACCGACCTTGACATCGAGATTGTTGAGGAGACCGCAGCCGACGTGGCCCAGCAGGGCTCGACCACGGTGCCGGCGCACATGCTGTACGACATCGTGCGCAAGTTGCCCGACGGTGCCCAGCTGCAACTGGAACAGGGTCCGGACGAGGGCCGCCTGGCCGTCATTGCAGGCCGCTCGCGGTTTTCGCTGCAGGCGTTGCCTCCGCAGGATTTTCCCGATCTCGCCAGCGGTGATCCGACGCACGCCTTCACGATCTCTGCCGCCGACCTGAAGCAGATGATCGACAAGACGCGGTTTGCCATTTCCACCGAGGAAACCCGCTACTACCTCAACGGTATCTACCTGCATGCCCTCGACAATGGCCAGATGCGCGCTGTCGCCACCGACGGTCACCGGCTGGCCCGCGTCGAGCTGCCGGCACCGGCGGGTGCCGCCGGGATGCCCGGTGTCATCGTGCCGCGCAAGACCGTGCTCGAACTGGTCAAGCTGATCGAGGACGAAAACGGTGATGTAGCCGTGTCGCTGTCGGCCTCCAAGATCCGCTTCGAGATGGACCGGCTGGTGCTGACCTCGAAACTGATCGACGGCACTTTCCCTGATTATGAGCGCGTCATTCCGACCGGCAACGACAAGCAGCTCGAGGTGGACACCAGGCTGTTTGCCCAGGCAGTCGATCGGGTCTCGACAATTTCCAGCGAGAAGGGCCGGGCGGTAAAGCTCAATATTGCCCCGGACCGGCTGACGCTGACCGTCAACAACCCAGATTCAGGTTCAGCCGAGGAAGAAATCGCAGCGGGCTATTCGGATGATCCGATCGACGTCGGTTTCAACTCGCGCTACCTGCTCGACATCGCCGGGCAGTTCAAGGGCGACAGCATCACGTTCATGTTGTCTGACTCGGGCTCACCCACCATATTGAGGGATGCTGCAGACGACCGGGTGCTGTACGTGCTGATGCCGATGCGCGTCTAACCTGCTAACCCGCCAACTGCGGGCCAGCGACGACGATTTGCGCCGGGAGAGCCATTCGCCTTGGTGACAACACCAAAACTTGCACTGACCAGCCTGACGCTGAGCGCATTCCGCAACCATGACGTCACGCGGCTGGAGCCGACTGCGGCGCTGGTGGTGCTTGCTGGTCACAATGGGGCGGGCAAGACCAACGTGCTGGAAGCAATTTCGCTGCTGATGCCCGGCCGCGGCTTGCGCGGCGCACCGTTCGAAGACCTCGTGCAGGCCGGCGGGCGCAGCGGGTGGGCGGTATCGGCGGTGGTTGATGACGGCGGCTTGCAGACACGGCTTGGCACCGGATGGTCACCTGCTGCTGGTGCGGGTGATGATGTCGATGAAGACCAGACGCCACTGGCTCGCGAGGTGCGCATCGACGGCCAGGTTCAGCGCAGCGCCGGCGCGCTGGCAGGCCATGTGCGCATGTTGTGGTTGACGCCTGCCATGGATCGCCTGTTTGCCGGCCCTGCCGGGGACAGGCGGCGCTATGTCGACCGTCTCACGGCGGTGTTTGATGCCGGGCACGGCACCAGGGTCAACGCGCTTGAACGGCTGCTGCGCGAACGCAACCGGCTGCTGGCGGACGAGCGTCCGCAGTCGCAATGGCTCGACAGTGTCGAGGCGCAACTTGCAGGCGTCGCGGTTGCCGTGGCAGCGGCGCGCAATGCTGCCATGGCGACGGTGTCCAGGTTTGTTGCCGAAGCCCGGGACGGGGCGCGCAACAGTGCATTTCCGTGGTCTGAAGTCAGTGTGGACGGTGAGCTGGAGCAGCAATTAATTGACCGTCCAGCGGTGCAGATCGAGGACGAATATCGTACACTGCTCGCTGATTCGCGTAAGGTCGATGCTGGTGCTGGCAGAACGCTACGTGGCGCGCACAGGTCGGATCTGCTGGTGGTGCATGGTCCACGCCAGATGGAAGCCCGGCTGTGCTCTACGGGTGAGCAGAAAGCGCTGTTGCTGGGGCTGGTACTGGCCCAGGCAAGAGCGGTCCGCGAGACGTTTGATGGCGCAGCGCCGCTGCTGTTGCTTGACGAGGTTGCGGCCCACCTCGATGTGGTCCGGCGCGGTGCGTTGATGGATGAATTGCGCGACTTGGGCTCCCAGGCGTGGATGACAGGAACGGACAGGCATCTGTTCGAGGCAACATCGGGTTCGATGGAAATTTACCAGGTCAGCGACGGGCGGGTGAGCCACGCTGAAACGGAACAGGAAACGGCATGAGCGACGACAACGGGCAACCGGTACCGGAAGAATATGGCGCAGACAGCATCAAGGTTCTGAAGGGCCTCGACGCGGTGCGCAAGCGCCCCGGCATGTACATTGGCGACACCGATGACGGCTCCGGCCTGCACCACATGATCTATGAGGTCGTCGACAACGCCATCGACGAGGCGCTGGCCGGGCATTGCGACCAAGTGGTCGTGCGCCTCAATGCCGATGGCTCGTGCTCGGTGTCGGACAATGGCCGGGGTATCCCGACCGCCGTGCACACAGAGGAAGGCGTGTCGGCAGCCGAAGTCATCATGACCCAGCTGCATGCCGGCGGAAAGTTCGACCAGAACTCCTACAAGGTGTCAGGCGGCCTGCATGGCGTGGGCGTGTCGGTGGTCAATGCCCTGTCGAGTTGGCTCAAGCTCGACATCTGGCGTGGCGGCAAGCACTGGCACATGAGCTTCACCCATGGGGTGGCCGATGCGCCGCTTGCCGTGGTTGGTGAACAGGGCGACCGCAAGGGCACCGAGATCACCTTCCTGCCCAGCACCAACACCTTCACGAAGGTCGACTTCGACTACGCCACCATCGAGCACCGGCTGCGTGAACTGGCGTTCCTCAATTCGGGAGTGTTCATTCACGTTGCCGATGAGCGCGGCGTCGAAACCAAAGCCGTGGACCTGCACTACGAGGGCGGCATTGCAGCCTTCGTGAAGTACCTCGATCGCGCCAAGCAACCAATGTTGCCTGAGCCGATTTCCATCACCACTGAGCGCGATGACGTAACGGTGGAGTGCGCCCTGTGGTGGAACGACAGCTACCACGAAAACGTGCTGTGCTTCACCAACAACATCCCGCAGCGTGACGGCGGCACCCACCTTGCAGGGTTTCGCGGTGCGCTGACCCGCATTGTCAACAATTACGCCAACGAAAGCGGTATCGCCAAGCGCGAGAAGGTGTCGTTGTCCGGGGATGATGCCCGCGAAGGGCTGACCTGCGTGCTGTCGGTCAAGGTGCCTGACCCGAAGTTCTCGTCGCAGACCAAGGACAAGCTGGTCTCCTCGGAGGTGCGCCCGATCGTCGAAAGTGCGGTGGGCGAAGGCCTCAGCACCTGGTTCGAGGAACACCCCGCTGAAGCCCGCGCCATCGTGACCAAGGTCGCCGAAGCCGCTGCTGCACGCGAGGCTGCCCGCAAGGCGCGCGAACTTACCCGGCGAAAGGGCGCGCTGGATGTCGCCTCGCTGCCCGGCAAGCTGGCAGACTGCCAGGAGCGCGACCCCGCCAAGTCCGAGCTGTTCATCGTTGAAGGCGACTCGGCAGGCGGCTCTGCCAAGCAGGCCCGCAACCGCGAGAACCAGGCTGTGCTGCCGCTGCGCGGCAAGATACTCAATGTCGAGCGGGCCCGGTTCGACAAGATGCTGGGCAGCCAGGAAATAGGCACCTTGATTACCGCCCTGGGCACAGGCATCGGGCGAGATGACTTCAACCCCGACAAGCTGCGCTACCACAAGATCATCATCATGACTGACGCCGACGTGGACGGCGCCCACATTCGAACCCTGCTGCTCACGTTCTTCTATCGGCAGATGCCGGAACTGATCGAGCGCGGCCACCTCTATATCGCCCAACCGCCGCTGTACAAGGTCAAGCGCGGCCAGTCCGAGCAGTACCTCAAGGACGACGCAGCGCTCGAGGAATTCCTGATCGGGCAGGGCATGGACGACACCGTGCTGGTGACTGCCAGTGGTGAGGAACGTGCTGGCGACGACCTGCGCGACATCATCGACAAGGCGTTGCAGGTACGCTCTGCGCTCGACGCCATGCACTCACGCTATGGCCGCAACATCGTCGAACAGGCCGCGATTGCCGGAGCCTTCAACCCCGAAGTGCTGGCCTCGCGCGAGAGCGCCGGTGAAGCAGCAGGCTATATTGCCCGCCGGCTCGATTCCACATCCGAGGAAACCGAGCGCGGCTGGGAAGGGCAGGTCGACGCCGATGGTGGCCTCGTCTTCACCCGCGTACTGCGCGGCGTGAAGGAGGCCCACACCCTGGACGCGCGCGTGCTTGGCTCATCCGAGGCGATGCGGCTGGACCGGTTGGCCGCGCATCTGCAGGAGATCTACGCAAGGCCGGCAAAGCTGCGCCGCAAGGACGTCGAAATCGCCATATACTCGCCAATGGACCTGCTCGATGCTGTCTTCGCGCAAGGCCGCAAGGGCATTTCCATGCAGCGCTACAAGGGTCTCGGCGAAATGAACCCGGAACAGCTTTGGGAAACCACGCTTGACAAGAACGTGCGTTCGCTGCTGCGGGTCAAGGTGTCCGAACTGGACGAGGCGGATGACCTGTTCACCAAGCTGATGGGTGACGTTGTCGAGCCGCGCCGCGACTTCATCCGGGAAAATGCCCTTTCCGTCGCCAACCTCGACGTCTAGAGCAACAGCCGTTCGAGTTGAACGGCTAAAAGTTGCTCTAGCACTTTCAAAGCGAGCATCTTTATTCGATCAGTTGATTCAGTCTGATCAAATGATGCTCTAGCGCCGCGAAGTTTGCCGGCGCATCGCCATTGTAGTGACACGTTTCGACGTCAAGCCGTGCCGGAGGTGCGTGATGATCTTGTATCCGGCGCTGGCCGGTAGCATTAACAACTGGTTAATCCGCACCCTCTAGG
>CAYMJJ010000003.1:0-16911 GCA_964390445.1 uncultured Anderseniella sp. | reverse complement strand
TTGTATCCGGCGCTGGCCGGTAGCATTAACAACTGGTTAATCCGCACCCTCTAGGGTTGCGCGAGACCTTGGCCGCATGCCTTGCCGGTGGGCGGCGTGTGTGCCGGTCAAGCACGAGGAATTGCTCGAAGTGTTGGGGTTAGGCAGAAAGAAGAAATTGCCACAGCGCCGTGAGCCTGTGTTTTCAGGCCCGGGGCCGCGCCGCAAGAGCGAGAGCGCAAGCGCACCGCGCGGCAGGGCACGGCGGCGTCCCCTGCTGTTCCGGCTGATGTCATGGACCATGATGCTGGGCCTGTGGGCAGTAATCGCGGCGTTTGCCATGACCGGCTACCTGTTCGTCAACCTCGACAAGCAGGGACTGTTCAACATCCCCGAGCGAGAGCCAGGCATCATGCTGTTGGCAGCCGATGGCTCGGTGCTGGCAGAACGCGGTGCCTTCTTCGGTGATGCGGTGCGTATCGACGAGTTGCCGCCATACGTGCCCCAGGCGATAATTGCCATCGAGGACCGCCGGTTCTATTCGCATTTTGGCCTCGATCCGATCGGCATCGGGCGCGCGCTGGTAAGCAATTGGCGCGCGGGCGCGACGGTCCAGGGTGGATCGACGCTGACCCAGCAGCTTGCCAAGAACCTGTTCCTGAAACCTGAGCGTACGCTCGAACGCAAACTGCAAGAAGCAGTGCTGGCACTGTGGCTGGAGAGCAAGTACTCCAAGGACGAGATCCTCCAGCTCTACATGAACCGGGTATACTTTGGCGCAGGTGCCACCGGCATCGACAAGGCCGCCGAAAGATTCTTCGGCAAGTCCGCCCGCGATGTGAACCTGTCGGAAGCCGCGGTGCTGGCAGCCGTCCTCAAGGCACCCAGCCGCCTCAACCCCATTGCCTCGACCGAGCGTGCCAACGCCCGGGCTCGCGAAGTACTCAAGGACATGGTCGAGGCAGGTTTCATCACCCAGGCAGAAGCCGATGCCACCACGGGCGTCAAGGCGCGCTCGGCCGGCACCTCCTACATTTCTGCCAAACGCTACGTGGTCGACTGGGTGTCGGAAAGCCTGCCAGAGTTGATCGGTGAATTGAGGGATTCGGTGGTTGTCGAAACCACCATCGACCCGCAATTGCAGGTGTCTGCCGAAAACGCTGTTCGAGCCGAACTGGAAGCCAACGGCAAGAAATTCACCGCCACCCAGGCCGCCATGGTGGTGATGGACACGACCGGCGCGGTGCGTGCGATGATCGGCGGGCGGTCCTACGCCCAAAGCCAGTTCAACCGCGCCGTGAAAGCGCGGCGCCAGCCTGGCTCTTCGTTCAAGCCGTTCGTGTACCTGGCTGCCATTGATGCCGGCATGACCCCGAAAACCGTCAAGATCGACGAGCCCGTCACCTTCGGCACCTGGTCGCCAGACAACTACAGGAAGAAGCATCTTGGCCCGGTCTCCCTGACCACAGCCTTGTCCAAGTCCATCAACACTGTCGCGGCAAAGCTGGCCGTTGAAGTGGGTCCTGACAACGTCGCGGCTACCGCGCGCAGGCTGGGCATCTCATCGCCGATGGTGGCCAATGCCTCGATTGCACTGGGCACCTCGGAGGTTTCGCTGCTGGAAATGACCACGGCCTATGTGCCGTTCGCCAACGGTGGCAGCGGCGTGCTGCCCCACGCGATCACCCGCATCACCACCCGCGAAGGCAAGGTGCTGTATGAACGCTCCGGTGGCGGGCCGGGACAGGTCATCTCGTTCGAAAGCCTTGGCGCCATGAACTACATGCTGCGTCAGGTCATTGAGGATGGTACCGGCACGGCAGCCCGGATCGAGAACCATGAAACAGGCGGCAAGACCGGCACCTCGCAGGATTACCGGGATGCATGGCTGATCGGCTACACCTCGCACCTGGTGGCCGGCGTGTGGGTTGGCAACGATGACAACTCGCCGACCAAAGACGTGACCGGTGGGTCGATGCCCGCGCGGATTTTTGCCTCGGTCATGGTTCCGGCCCACGCCAACAAGGATTCGGTGCCGTTGCCGGGGTACTACGGGGTGGATGAGCCGGCCATTGCATACGCCCCTGATCCCGATGCCACCGCGCAGTATGATGGCGGCGGTTTTGTCGACAGCCTGCGCAACATCTTTGGCTCAGGCGAGCCCGCGCCTGAACCGGAGATTCGTCAGCCGCAAGGGGAAAAATCCTTCAGCGAACGCCGCCGCGAGCAGTTCCAGCAGACACGCTGAGCCAACATTCGCACTCCGCGCCGGAATCTTTCAGATCGGCAGCTTGTGCAGCGTATGGCCGTTCTTGCGCAGCCACTTTCGTGCCATGTCGGTATGCGGGCAATGCCGGTACACCAGCTCCCAGAAGTCAGGGCCATGGTTCATCTCGCGCAGGTGCGCCACCTCGTGCGCCGCGACATAGTCCAGCACCCTTGGCGGTGCCAGGATCAGCCGCCATGAATAGGACAGCGTGCCGGTGCTCGAACACGAGCCCCAGCGGCTGGTGGTGTCGCGAACGGTGATGGTCTTGAATGAAACGTTCATTGCATCGGCATAGGCGCGCGACGTGCGCTCAAGGTCAGCCTTCGCCTCGCGCTTCAGGAAATCCGTGATCCTGCGGACCATGTGCTCGGGTTCGCCGCGCACCATAAGGCTGGGTTCGGGCAGGTCGCGAATGTGGACGGGTACACCGCGGCCTTCGGCGGCAATGATCACGTGGCTGGTGCCGCGCACGATGATAGAGGCACCGGCAAGGCCATCTGAATACTTTTGGTCACCGGCTGCTTCAAGCCGTTGCCAGATCCATCCGGATTGCGACCTAGCGAACTCGTGTGCACGGGCGTGGCTGGTGCCGTCGGGCACGGTCAGCACGATGCCCTTGCCGGTCTTGTCCATGCGCATGACGATGCGCTGGGCGCGCGGGTTGCGGCGGTAACGCACCGGTACTTCGCGGCCGTCAAGCTGCAGCGACCCCGGTGCCGCTTCCTCGGCCAGGGCATACCCGATCAGTTTCCTGAAATGCTTGATTGGCATGTTCGTGTCGGCCCGCCCGCCGGGGCTGATTCGTAAGGCCGGCGACTTGCGCCGAGTCTGTCACGAAACGCGCGCAGCGATCAATCGCGCAGCTCTTTGAGCGAGGCTCACCCGCCGTCAGTTGTGCTGATCCATGAACTGTACGACGCGGGGCACCACGTGGGCGCGGAACCTGGAGCCGTTGAACACGCCGTAGTGACCAACCTTCTCCTGCAGGTAGTGGGACCGCTTTTCCGCGGGGATATTGGGGCAAAGCTCGTGCGCGGCTTCCGACTGGCCGATGCCGGAAATGTCGTCGCGCTCACCTTCAACTGTCATCAGGGCGGTGTTGGTGATGGATGCCGGTTCGATCAGCATGTCGCGGTAGGTGAACTCGCCCTTTGGCAGAGCCTGCTTCACGAACACCTTCTCGATGGTCTGCAGGTAGAACTCGGCAGTCAGGTCCATGACCGACAGATACTCGTCGTAGAATTCCTGGTGCTTTTCAGCCGAGTCACCGTCGCCTTCGACGAGGTGCCAGTACAACTCCCGGTGGGCATCCATGTGCCGGTCGAGGTTCATCGTCATGAAGCCGGTCAGTTGCAGGAAGCCCGGATAGACCTTGCGCATGAAGCCGGCGTTCGGCGGCGGTACGCGGGTGATGACATGGCGCTTGAACCAGCCGGTACCGCGCTCGGTGGCCATCAGGTTAACGGCGGTCGGATTGCGGCGGGTATCAATCGGCCCGCCCATCAGGATCATTGAAGCCGGCACCAGCCTGTCCTTGCGCTGGTGCATCAGGGACACGGCGGCCAGCACCGGAACGGTTGGCTGGCACACTGCCATGACGTGCGTTTTCTCGCCGAGCAGATGCACCATTTCGATCACGTAGTCGATGTAGTCATCCAGGTCGAACGAACCCAGCGCCAGCGGCACGTCGCGCGCATCGACCCAGTCGGTGATGTACACGTCGCCGTGCGGCAGCATGGCTTCAACGGTGCCGCGCAGCAGTGTTGCATAGTGACCGGACATCGGCGCAACAATCAGGATCTTCTTGTGCTCTGGGGCCTTGCCGTTTCGCTTGATCTGCTTTTCAAACTTGATCAGCCGGCAGAACGGTTTTTCGAGCACCACTTTCGCGCTAACGGCTACGTCTTGGCCATTGACCGTCACGGCGTCGATGTCGAACGGCGGCTTGCCATAGCGGCGAGTTAGACGTTCGAACATTTCCAGCGATGCCGACATCGAACGGCCGAACTCTGTCGAGGCCAGCGGGTTGATGTCGTTACTCCAGAAGGCCTGACCAAAATTCGCTGCTGCCCGCCACGGAGCGACGGCCGCGTGGTTCATCTCGTAAAGCATGTACAGCATTGTCACCTGCGGGGTCGAAACGTTAATCTGCCTACTACATAGGACATCTGATGTTGCAGTGCAACATGACAAGAAGTTCTAAACAGCGTCACGATCCTGCAGGATACGCCTTTCCGCCAGCATATCGAGCAAAAACACGGACAGCGTCACTTTTTGGTAACGGCCTTGAGCTCTTGCGCAATCGTGTCAGCCGATGTGCCATAGGGGAAATGCTTGATGAACCTGCCGTCCGGGCCCATCAGGTAGGCGATGGACGAGTGATCCATCAGGTAGTCGTCCTTGCGCGTACCTTCCGGATCGGGTGCCTTGGCGTAGTACACGCGGAACTTCGACGCCAGGTTGCGGATATCCTCGTCCGACCCGGTTAGTCCGGTGGTGCCGGGCCAGAAGTTTTCCACGTAGCTCTTCATCACTTCAGGCGTGTCACGGGCCGGATCGATCGTCACGAACACCAGCCGGAAGTTCTTCTCGGCGTCGGGCACTTCGTTGAGGGCTGCTGAAAGCACCTGCAGTTCGGCCGGACACACATCCGGACAGTAGGTGAAGCCGAAATAGTACAGTGCATGCTTGCCGAGAAAGTCCTTGTCGCTGACGCGCTTGCCGGTTTCGTCGGTGGCTTCGAAGCTGCCACCCACCAGTGCCTCGCCACTGGAGATCACCTCGCCCATGCGCGATCCGGGTGAATAGACCAGCGTAGCAGCAAGTGCACCAAGTGCCACCAAGATGGCCCCCAGGGCCAGGATCAGTGCTGACTTGTTCATGAGCAACGTGTAAGCCTGCCCGCCACATCCGGCAAAGCGACAGATTCACGCAACCGTTTCCCGCAAATCGTGAGTTGTGTGCCGCTTTGGCGAGCGGGTGTCATGCACAACTTGTGTTGCTGCGCATGGCCGGACTAGGTTGGGTCAACTGTAACCCTTGAGTGATACCCAGAGCGGTTCGACCATGGCGCATGCACAACCCGATCTTGGCGCAACAGGCATTGGTGCTGCGGCGAGCAGCTCCAGACGCTCGATCCATTCGCTGTTCGCTACCGAAGGCCTCCGGCTGCGCACCTCGGTGCGGTTGCGCTGGCTTGCCGTGACTGGCCAGCTTCTGGCCGTGGGTGTGGTGCATCTGTGGTTCGGCTTTCCCTTGCCACTGGGCATATGCCTGACGGTGATTGCGCTCTCGGCGTGGCTCAACATATCGCTGTCACTTGGCTGGAACGTCACCGCCCGGCTGCACCAGCGCTTTGCCTCGCTGCTGCTGGCCTATGACATTGTCCAGCTTGCAGTGCTGCTGTATCTGACCGGCGGCATCACCAACCCGTTTGTTTTCCTGTTCATCGTCCCGGTTACCGTTTCGGCTGCTACCATGCCGATGAACCGTACGCTGTTGCTGGCAGGGCTGGCCATTGTACTGGCCTCGGTGCTGGCGCTGTGGCACCACCAGTTGCCGTGGCATCAGGCGGAAGTCATTGAATTGTCCGACCTGTACAAGTTCGGCATCTGGATCGCGCTGGTGTGCGGCATCGTGTTTTCCACGCTGTATGTCAGTTCGGTTGCCAGTGAAGCCCGCGACATGGCCAACGCGCTTGCGGCCACCGAAGTTGCGCTGGCTCATGAACAGCAACTGTCGGCGCTTGACGGGCTGGCGGCTGCCGCTGCGCATGAACTTGGCACACCTCTTGCCACCATCGCACTGGTTGCCAAGGAACTGAAACACGAAGCGAAGCTTGAAGGACCACAGGCTGACGACCTCGATCTGCTGGTATCTCAATCGCAACGCTGCCGGGAAATCCTGTCGCGGCTGACGCGGCGCGACAACCAGTCGGACGCCATGATGCAGACAGTGCGCATGACGGCGCTGGTGGAGGAGATTGCCGGGCCGCTGAATACCGCAGACGTGGCAATCCTGTTCGACGTGGAGCCCAAGACCGGGCGTGACGGCGAACCGCTGCAAGAGCCGGTGATGGCCCGCAATACCGCCATCAAGTACGCCATTGGCAACCTGATGGAGAATGCTGTCGACTTTGCCCGCTCAAGCGTCACTGTGCGGATATCGTGGTCGCTGGAACAGGTCAGCGTGACGATCAGTGACGATGGCAGCGGGTTTCCCCACGACATCATGGAGCGGCTTGGGGATCCGTTTGTCACCACCCGCAGCCGTTATGCTGCGGCTGAACCGGTCCGGCGCGATGGCACCGGTGGCATGGGGCTCGGCTTCTTCATCGCCAAGACCCTGCTGGAGCGCTCCGGCGCTCAGGTGACGCTGGCCAACCGGGCCGCACCGGAAACCGGTGCCGTGGTGCGCATCGTCTGGCCGCGCGAAGTGCTGGAAGAACCGGCAGGCCTGAAGAGCGGCTTGTGATTTTGGCCGCTGTGGGCAAAAGTAACTTTCATGAACCCGAAGTCCCGGACATGAAACACGATTTGATCGACAACGTAACGGATTGAACGCAATGAATGATACGCTACCCGAAGGTGAAATGTCCCTGCTGCTGGTCGATGACGACCGTCCGTTCCTGCAAAGGCTGGGACGCGCCATGGAGACCCGCGGGTTCGAGGTGCGTATGGCGCAAAGCGTTGCCGAGGCCCTGGTCGAGGTAAAGCGCGATCCGCCGTCCTATGCGGTCGTCGACTTGCGCCTCGAAGACGGCAACGGGCTTGATGTTGTCGAGGCCATTCACCGGGTCAGGCCAGACGCGCGCGCCGTGGTGCTGACTGGCTATGGCAACATTGCCACCGCAGTGTCCGCGGTAAAGATCGGGGCGGCCGATTACCTGTCCAAGCCCGCTGATGCCGATGCGGTGTATGGTGCGCTGATGGCGCAGACAGACAATCGTGCGGCCTTGCCCGACAACCCGATGTCGGCTGATCGGGTGCGGTGGGAGCACATCCAGCGGGTGTATGAGCTGTGCAATCGCAACGTCTCCGAAACGGCGCGCCGGTTGAACATGCACCGGCGTACCCTGCAGCGCATTCTTGCAAAGCGTGCGCCGCGCTAGCGCTTCTTAAAGCGGACTGCTGGCGTTGGGGTCTGTTGACGACTGAAGCCGCAGCGAGGCCGCCCTTGCAATCAGCAGCGTAACCGCCTTGCGCCGGGCAGGTGCAAGCCGGTCCTCGCCCACGTCGCGCATGATTTCGGCGCCCCAGGCATCGGCAATGATCAAGCCTGCGCGGGTATCTATAAGGCCCGGGTCCATGTCGCGCGGGATGGCAAAGAAGAACCTGTCGCAGAAATCCATGTAGTTGTGCCACTTGTGATCACTGAGATAGTCCGCCGGGGATGACTTGATCTCGATGATCCACAGTTCGCCCTTGCGCCCGATGGCCATCACGTCGGCGCGCCGCCCGTTGGCCAGCGGCAGTTCACACAGGCTGGCAAAAGCGGCATCGCGCAGCATCCGGCCCACGCCGCGCTGGATGGCGGCGGCCGTTGGCGATTGCCGGCCATCGAGGCAGTAAACCTTGTCGTCAGACTGTGGAGCGGGTTGCGTCATTGGGCAGGAGTATAGCGCCGCTTGGGCAGCCGCTCCACTGTCATGCAGCGCGGGTTTCCCAGTTGAAGAAGCGTGCAGCGATCAGCGCAGCCGCTATGCCCCACAGGGCCATTACGCCAACGTGGGGCAGGATGGAGAAAACCACGCCTTCGGTATCCGGCAGGCCGAAGCCCGCTCCTTCGTAGGCGTGGTCGAAGGCATGCTGGAACGCCAGCGAGAAATGCCTGAGCGGAAACAGGTTGCCGATCACCGGAATCCACTCCGAGCTTTCGGAGTTTGGCCTGACGAAAATGTCGGAGATGAAGGCCAGCGGCATGATGGTGGCGCTGGTCGCGGCCTGCACGGTTTCAGCCGACCGGAACAGCGCGGTAATCATCATGCCCAGGGCCGCAAAGCACAGCGCACCGATAATCGCAACCATCAGCGCTGCTGGAACCCGCTCCCAGATGATCTCGACACCGAACACCAGCGCACCGGTGGCAATGACAAGTATCAGCGAGGCAAACGCAATCACCGATACCGCAACGATGCGGGCGCAAATGTAGACTGATGGCGGCATGGGTGTGCCGCGCACCCGCTTGAGAATGCCAAGATCGCGCGCAGTTGCGGTTGAGACCGCCAGATAGGTGTAGCAGGCCATCACCACTCCGAACACTGCAAGTGCAGGTGTGTAGAACTGGGCGGTGTTGAGCCCAAGCCCCTCGATGCGTTCATTGCCGAATAGCTGGGTCAGCACGATGAGCAGGATCAGCGGCATCACGATGACGAAGAACATGGCCACGGGCCTGCGCGCAAACAACCGCAGCTGGTGGATGGATTCCTGCACCAGCATCATGAGGGGTCTCCTGCCGCCGCTTCGCCGGCCAGCTTGAGGTAGATGTCTTCGAGGCTCTGCCGCGATACGGTAAGCGCAGGCAGGTCGAGGCCATGTTGCAGCGCCCAGCCGGTCAGTTCATTCAGGGCTTGCACCGGGTCCTGGGTGTGCAGGGACGCCATGCCGTGTTCGATGTGCAGCCGCGAGCCCATGTTTGATGGAAGCTCCGGGAGCGGTCGCGACTGGACGTCAAACCGGATGGTGACATGAGAGGCGTGCAAAGCCTGCAGTTCGTCTGGCCGGCCTTCGGTCGCGATGCGGCCGTTGACCAGGATCGCCATGCGGTCTGCCAGCGCCTGCACTTCGTCCATGTAGTGCGACGACAGCAGGATGGTGCAGCCGTCTGTATTGAGCTGGCGTACCAGCGCCCAGATCTTGCGCCGGGCCGCCGGGTCGAGCCCGGTGGTGGGTTCATCGAGGAACAGCAGTTCCGGCTGGCCGATGATGCCAAGTGCAATCTCCAGCCGCCGCTTCTGGCCGCCGGACAGCGCACCCACGCGTTTGTCCTGCATGTGGTTCAGGTTGACCGAGGTCAGTACGTTGCCGATGTTTGCAGGGTTCGGGTAAAGACGTGCAAACGCGCTGATCGTCTCAAGCACAGTCAGTTCGGGTTCAAGCGCCGTGCTCTGCAGTACCAGCCCGGTGCGCAGCTTGAGCTGCATCCGGTCGGCCTGAGGATCAAGCCCCAGCACTTTCACCGTGCCGCCATCGGCCTTGCGATAGCCTTCGAGGATTTCGATGGTCGATGTCTTGCCTGCACCGTTCGGGCCTAGCAGCGCAAAAGTTTCCCCCTTGCGGACCGAAAACGATATACCGTCCACCGCAGTTCTGCCGGTGTAGGTTTTCCTGAGATCTGTGACCGAAATGACCGGCATATGGAAGAATGGCCCCTGCAGCCTGCTTGGCAGGCGCCGTATCATGTTTGCCGCGGGCGCGGACCGTGTTCAGAACTAGCCGGTTTGCGGCCAAAAGAAAAGCCGCCAGACGGCCTGTGCAAAACCTGGCCGGGTTTTTGCGACCGGGTTTGGCATGAGCGGCAAATGGTCATAGGTGTCGGGGCTTTTCAATGTGCGAGCACACTTTATAACGACCGCATGAAGACATTGGGGGGCATCAGCCGGAACGCGGCCGGGCCTGTTTTCTTTTGCATTTTCGTACTCGATTTTGGGACCAGCTTGATCAGCATGAAACCAACAACACCGCGTATCGTAATTGTCGGCGCCGGGCCCGGCGGACTGGCAACTGCCATGATTCTCCGGCGTCGTGGCTATGACGTAACCCTGATCGAACGCCAGTCGCGCGTTGGCGGCCGTACCGGCTCGATCAAGGAAGACGGCTTTACCTTTGATATCGGCCCGACGTTCTTCCTGTATCCGCGCATCCTGTCGGAGATTTTCACCTATTGCGGCTACGACCTGTGGCGCGAGGTGCCGATCAAGCGGGTCGAGCCGATGTATCGCGTGATACACGAGGCTGGCGGGCATCTGGACGTGGTCAGCGGCGAAGAAGCCATGAAGGCCGAAATCGCCAAGCTGTCGCCTGCCGATGCCAACAACCTCGAACGCTACATGAAGGACAACCGCAAGAAGCTCGAGAAATTCCGCACCGTGCTGGAAAACCCTTTTATGTCGATGGCCGATTTCTTCCGCCCCGATGTGCTCAAGGCGTTGCCCAACATCAATCCGCAGCGTTCGCTGGAAAAGGATCTCGAGCGCTACTTCAAGGACCCGCGCGTCCGCCGGGCGTTTTCGTTCCAGGCCAAGTACCTTGGCATGTCGCCATTCAAGTGCCCGTCGCTGTTCACCATCCTGGCGTTCCTCGAACACGAGTACGGCATCTGGCACCCGGTTGGCGGTTGCACCGCGGTCATGCAGCGCATGGGCGAGCTGGCTGTCGACATGGGCGTCGACCTGCGGCTCGAAGAAGAAGTCACCAAGATCGCATTCGATGGCAAGCGCGCTACCGCCGTCACCACCAACAAGGGCACCTACGAGCTTGATGGTCTGGTGATGAACGCCGACTTTGCCCATGTGCTGCCCAAGCTTGTGCCCAACGAGATGCGCAAGAAATGGAACGACCGTAAGATCGCCAAGCAGGAGTTCTCCTGCTCGACGTTCATGTTGTACCTTGGCCTCGAGGGCAAGCTCGACAACGTGCCGCACCACTCCATTCTCTTGTCGGAAGACTTCAACGGCAATATTGACGAGATCCAGACGAAGATGGTGATGCCCACGTCACCGTCGTTCTATGTGCAGAACGGCTGCATAACCGACGAGACGCTGGCGCCTGAAGGCCATTGCACGCTTTACGTGCTGGTGCCGGTGCCGCATCGCACCGCCAACATCGACTGGAAGAAGGAAGCCGCTGGCTTCCGCGAAAAGACGCTCGACCGGCTGTCCCTGATGGGCATCCCCGACATTCGCTCGCGCATCCGTTACGAGAAGATGGTCACGCCGGACGACTGGGAAGCCGACATGCACATCTACAAGGGCGCGACCTTCAACATGAGCCACACGCTCAACCAGATGCTGTGCTTCCGTCCCAAGAACCGTTATGAGGACCTGGAGCGGGTCTATCTCGTTGGCGGTGGCACGCACCCCGGTTCCGGCTTGCCGGTGATCTTTGAATCGGCGCGCATAACCAGCGAACTGCTGAACCAGGATATCGGCATTTGACGCAGTGGCCTGAAAAACCATCCGTGAACGAGCGCGACATCAAGGCCGCAGATGATGTCATCACCGCTTTTTCGCCGCGCATCTCGCGGGTGTTTGAGTTGTACTGCGAGCGCCTGATGGCCAAGCGGTTCAGCGCGGTGCGGGTGCTTGGCAAGCTGCCGGAAGCAATCGACCCCGACAGGCCAGTGATTGGGTTTGCCAACCATTGCAGCTGGTATGATCCGCTGTTCTTCCTGGTTCTGTCCCGCCGGCTGTTTCCGCGTCACGTGGCCTATGGCCCGATGGACGCCGATGCGCTGAAGAAGTACGGCTTCATGAAGAAGATCGGCATCTTCGGCGTCGAAAAAGGGTCCGCCCGCGGCGCAGCCCGGTTCCTGCAGGTGTCGCGCGGCTTGCTGGCGCGCAAGGGAACCGCTCTTTGGCTGACCCCGCAAGGCGAGTTCGCCGACGTGCGGGTCCGGCCGCCAAAATTCCAGTCCGGCATCGCCCATCTTGCGCGCAACTGCAATGCCGTGCTGCAGCCGTTTGCCATAGAGCTGGTGTTCTGGAACGAGTCCCGCCCCGAGGCCCTGGTGCATTTCGGCGAGCCGATCGACACCGCCGGCATCGAGCTGGACAATGACGGCTGGAACGCGCGTCTCGAAGGCGTGCTGGCGCAGCTGCAGGACGAGCTTGCCGCCGCCGCCATGGCGCGCGACCCTGACCTGTTTGCGACCTTCATCGACGGCACCACCGGCACCAACTACATCTATGACGGCTGGCGCTATGTGAAAGCGATGGTGCGTGGAGAACGCTTTGATTCAGCGCATGGCAATGACAAGCGCACAGCCGGGACCAACAAGTAGATGCTGCTGCTCTTCGCCCAGATTATTTGCGTGATCGCCATGGTGACCCCGGTGCTGGGGACCATCAACCTGGCGCTCTACCTGCCGATCCGGCGCAGCGCCGGAACCACGCTGCCGCGCGTTTCCGTGCTGATACCGGCGCGCAACGAAGAGGCCCGGATCACCCCTGTGCTTGAAGGGGTGCTGGCCTCCACCGGCGTGGAGTTCGAGGTCATCGTTGCCGATGACAGCTCAACCGACGGCACAGCAGGCATCGTGCAGCGCTTTGCCAATACAGACCCGCGGCTTCGTCTTGTGACTACGCCGCCACTGCCGGAAGGCTGGATGGGCAAGAACCACGCCTGCCAGTTCCTGGCAACGCAGGCCCGCCACGACCTGATGGTGTTCCTCGACGCCGACGTGACCTTGACCCCCGACGCGGTGCAGCGGCTGGCGGCGGAGTTTGCCAGGCGGCCGGACCTGAAATTGCTGTCAGGGTTCCCGCGCCAGATCACCGGCAGTTTCTGGGAGAAGCTGCTGATCCCGCTGATCCATACGGTGCTGCTGGGGTACCTGCCGTTTCCCGGTGTCCGGTTCACCAACATGCCGGCCTTCGCCACCGCCTGCGGACAGCTCATTGCGGTCGACAAGACAGCCTATTTCGATGCCGGCGGGCATGAGCGCATTCGCACCTCGGTACATGACGGGGTGATGATCCCGCGACACTTCAGGGCGGCTGGCCATCGCACCGACCTGGTCGACATCACCGGCATTGCCGCAACCCGCATGTATGAAAACGGCCCGCAAGTGCTCAACGGTTTGCTGAAGAATGCCCATGAAGGCATGGCGACGCCGGTCGGCCTGCCGGTGTGGACCATCCTGCTGCTGGGTGGTCACGTGATTCCGGTGGTGCTGTTTGTCTCGGTCTGGCTGGCCGGCATCACCGGTCCGGTTTTGACGCTGGCTGCTGTCTCTGCCGCGCTGCCCTGGCTGATACGCTTCATCATGGCGCTGCGGTTCCGCTTGTCGCTGCTGGGCGCAGCACTGCATCCGCTCGGCGTTCTGGCGCTGGTTGCGATACAGTGGCTGGCCTTTGTGCGCTGGCGTTCAGGCCGCCGTGTCCAATGGAAAGACCGCCCCGTCGGTTAAGGCCGTCACTGGCTGCGGCGCTTGCGGTCCACGACCTGACGCACGGTGTCGACAACGCGGCCTGCAATGCCCGACCAGGTGAACGTGGCCAGCGTATGGGCCCGCGCCGAGGCACTGAGCGCATCCAGCCGCGTGGGCTGGCCAACGAACTGGCTGATCACGTCGACAAAGGCCTGTGTATCCTGCGTGGCAACGCCGAACCCGTTTCGGCCATCGGTGATGACGTCGGAAATCCCTTCGATGCGCGCAGCGATTGACGGCATGGCGCACAAGCCTGCCTCCAGCATAACCACGCCAAATCCCTCGATGTCGCCAGGCACGCGCACGTTCGGCATCACGAACAGGTCGCACGATGAATAAAGTGCAGCGAGGTCGGCTTCATCTACCATGCCGAGGGCATGCACCCGGCCGGCAACGCCGGTGCTTGCCGCAGCGCGGGCAATGGCGTCTGCCTCTGGCCCGGTGCCGCCCAGGACCAGGTGAACCGTGGCTGGCAGCTTTGGCATGACGTGGCGAACGAACCACTCATGGCCCTTGCGCTTCACCTGGCGTCCAACCGAGCACAGCAGCAGGTCACCCGGCCTGGTGGCGGCGGCAAGTGTTGGAAAGCGTTGTTCAAGCAGCGCGCGCCGGGCCTTGCGGGTTATCATGACCGGCGGCATCGAACTGCCGAACCGGTCGGGATCGATGCCGTTGGGGGTGACAAGCAGGCGTTCGCTTGGCAATCCGCGCGACACGCAGTGGGTACCCGTCGACAGGCTCACCGGCAGCATGGCGTCCAGCCGGTGCATGACGCGCCGCACCAGCCACTGGTAGGGCGCAAAGTTCGCAATCACGTCGTGACCATGCGAGATCGCGACGAGGGCAACACCGGCCCGCTGTGCAGGCCCTGCAAGCACCGCAGCAAGCACCGCCGACGGCATGGCCGAAAACATCACCACGTCGATATCGCCAGCCCGCATGCGCCGAGTGATCTCCACGTAGCTGCGCGCCAGGAACTGTATCAGGTGCCACTTCTCCTGTCCTGCAGGCGTGCGCAGCAACAGCTCGCTCACGGTAACACCGTCTTGCGCCCTGAGGTTTTCCAGCATGTCGATGCCGACGCGTTGCATCCCGCCGATCTTGCTCATCGGCTGGTCTTTCATGGGGAAGCAGTGGGATACGAAAAGCAGTCGCAAAACGGGTGGTTCCCCTCGTGCGGGCAGGCCTGCAGGCAGGGTGCACCGCAGGCTGGCCGGTCTGTGGCGGTTGCTAGCGGCTTTGATCACAAGGTGCAACACCTGCCATCGCCGCACGGCTGCGGCTGTTGACCGGGCAACCGGGCACTGACACAACAGGTATCGATTGGTGCGGAGGACAGGCAAGGTGACAGCGCGACACTCGACCCGGATTGCCATTATCGGCGCAGGCCCGTCCGGGCTGTTGCTGTCGCACCTGTTGCATCTGTCCGGTATCGACAACATCGTGCTGGAGAGGCAGACGCGCTCGCATGTCGAAGGACGAATCCGGGCCGGGGTATTGGAGCATGGGTCGGTCAACGCCCTGCGCGAGGCTGGTCTGGCCGCCCGGCTGGACCGGGAAGGACTGGAGCACGAAGGCTTCGAGCTGGCCTTCGGCGGTGACCGTCACCGTATCGCGCTGAAGGATCTCACCGGCAAGAGCGTGACGGTTTATGGCCAGACCGAAATAACCCGCGACATGATTGCCGCGCGCCTTGCCAGTGGTGGTGAACTGGTATTCGAGGCGGCTGACGTTGAGTTGCTTGACGTGACCGGACAACGCCCCCGGGTGCACTATACCCATGCTGGCACCACCCATGAAATCGCCTGTGACTTCATTGCCGGCTGTGACGGGTTTCATGGGGTGTCGCGGCGCACCATCCCGGATGATGTGCGCCGTGACTTCGAACGTGTCTACCCGTTCGGCTGGCTTGGCGTCCTTGCCGATGTGCCGCCGCTGGCGCGCGAACTGGTCTACGCAAACCATGAACGTGGCTTCGCGCTGTGCTCGATGCGCTCACCCAGCCGCAGCCGGTATTACGTGCAGTGCGGGCTGGACGAAGACATTGCCAACTGGTCCGATGACCGCTTCTGGGACGAACTTGAAGTGCGTATCGGCCCGGATGCCGCCAGAACCCTGGTGCGCGGACCGTCGATCGAGAAATCCATCGCACCGCTGCGCTCGTTCGTGTGTGAACCGATGCGCCATGGCAACCTGTTCCTGGCCGGTGATGCTGCGCACATCGTGCCGCCCACCGGGGCCAAGGGGCTGAACCTGGCCATTGCCGACGTGCGCTTGCTGCACCGTGCGCTGGACCAGTGGTACGGCTCGGGCAATGCCTCGGGACTGGAGCAGTACTCGCAAAAGGTGCTGGACCGGGTCTGGAAGGTTGAACGGTTCTCATGGGCGCTGTCGATGCTGATGCACCAGTTCCCCGATCACTCGCCGTTTGAAAAGCGCATGCAGCGGGCAGACTTCGACTATCTGCGTTCTTCGGAAGCAGCGTCGCGCTCAATCGCTGAAAACTACGTCGGCCTGCCGCTGGAGGGATGAGGACGGTTCAGGCCGTCACGTCCCAGTATACCTCGAAGCCGGGGTCGAACACCGTCACCGGCCCGTCTGCGGTTTCCACAAAAGCCGGCCACTTTACCGGCTCTGGTTGTTTCGTCAGCGTCAGCGTGCCGGCGTTGAGCGGCATCTGGTAGAACGCAGGCCCGTGCCGCGACGCAAAGCCTTCCAGCCGGTCAAGCGCGTTCTCCTGCTCGAACACGTGCGCCAGCAGGCTCATCGTGTTGGTGGCGGTAAAACACCCTGCACAGCCGCACGGCAACAGCTTGTTGGCATCGGTGTGGGGCGCTGAATCGGTGCCGAGGAAGAACCGCGCATCACCACTCGTGGCTGCCTTCCGCAACGCCAACCGGTGCTTCTCGCGCTTTGCCACCGGCAGGCAATAGTAGTGCGGCCGGATGCCGCCAGCCAGGATGTGGTTGCGGTTGATGATCAGGTGATGGGTCGTGATGGTGGCGCCCAGAAGGCCCGAGCCGTCCGCCGTGACATAATCTACTGCGTCCTGGGTGGTGACGTGCTCCATAACCACCTTCAGTCCCGGCACCCGGCGGCGCATCGGGTCCAGCACCCGTTCGATGAACACTGCCTCACGATCGAAAATGTCGATGTCGGCGTCGGTGACTTCACCGTGTACGCACAGCGGCAGGCCGATGCTGGCCATGCGCTCGAGCACGCCTTGCACCTTGTCGAAATCCCGCACACCCGACGCGGAGTTGGTGGTCGCACCGGCAGGGTACAGCTTGAGCGCCCGCACCAGTCCGCCGGCATGGGCTTGCGCCACATCATCGGGATCGGTGGTTTCGGTAAGGTACAGCGTCATCAGGGGCTCAAACGTCATGCCCGGCGGCATCGCATCCAGGATGCGGTTGCGATAGCTGGCCGCCTGTGCGCCGGTCACTACCGGCGGCACCAGGTTTGGCATGATGATCGCACGGGCGAAATGTTTAGCCGTGTGCGGCAGCACGGCT
>CAYMJJ010000002.1:0-83603 GCA_964390445.1 uncultured Anderseniella sp. | reverse complement strand
GCAAGGGCGGCAAGCACCGCCCGGTTGAGGTCGGCAGCGACGGGAAGCGGCATGGGGTTCAGCGCCTCTGGCGTTGGGCGAGCTGCTCGTGCAGCAGCGCATTGAAACGGGATTGCGGGTCGTCCGGCAGGCGTCCTGCCAGCGCGGCCTCATGATCGAGGCGGGCCAGCGCGATGTCGGTGGCGGCTTCCACCTCAGCCACTAGGGCTGCCAGCGGATTGGCGGTCACGGCGTTATCTGCTCTTCGACCGCCTGGCACACGAGCCATGCCCGGCGGCCATCCGGGTCGCTCATGCCTGTAATGCGGAACGACCTCGGCCCTTGCGTGAAGCGCATGTCTGCACGCACGTCGTCGCGATGGCGGATCGTGATGCGATGGGTCGCCTCGGCCCGCCGCGCATCAGCCTCGACCAGTTCGGTCATGCGTACCGGGCGCACCTCGCCCCAAAGCGCCGCAACCAGCGACCAGCTTCGCGTACGTCCGCCCGCGCCATCGGGCACATCGGCAGGCGCTTCCAGCAACAGCCGCTGGCGCAGCTTGCCCGCGCCGGTCACAGCCGCACCTCGCGGTGTGCGCCAACCAGCGCCGATACCGCCATTGGAATGGCCGCCATGGCCGGTGCGCTGGCAGCCTCGCGGTGTTCATACCAGTGCGCGGTCAGGCTGCGAATTGCCTGTACCAGTTCACCCGGCACGTCATCCGGCGTGGCACCAAAGCCTGCCTGCAACCGCACCTCGATGCCGTTGGCCAGCCGGCCCGGCCTTGGCCAGATACGGTCGGCCCGAAGCACCAGCCGAGCCGGGCGCGAGGCTGAATCCAGGTAGTAGTGTGCCGGATCAATGACAGCGTGGGTGTCATCATCTGCGTGCACCCTTACCTCGTCGATCGAGGCAACCGGTGCCATTGGCAGGCACAGCATTGTCCGGCCAGGCCAGTCATCAACGAAGACCGACCAACCTTGCGTCACCAGACGCAGGCCCGACATCGCCTCGACAGCCGAGGTGGCCGCTCGCATCAAGGCCATGACCAGCGCATCCTCGTGGTCGTGATCGATCCGCAGGTAGAGCTTCATGTCGGCAAGCGTGACCGGCAGCACGGCCGGGGGCAGCGTCAGTACGGATGCCATGCCGGCACCTCCAGTAGCTAGATGGTAAAAGGGGTGGTGCGGCTTGCCGGGGGGAGGTTCGGCAAGCCGCACCGGCGGCCACTTGAGGGGTGTTCACTTGGCGCCAGGGAGAGCGCAGCGAACGGCGCACACGCGCCAGCGGCCGCAACTTCAATGCAAGGTCAAACGGCCCGTCAGGCGGTGCCGAACTTCACCAGCTTGATGGCTTCGAAGTTCTGCACGCCGCCGCCCACACGTTTGGTGGTGTAGAACAGCACGTAGGGCTTGGCGCTGAACGGATCGCGCAGCACGCGCACGCCCAGCCGGTCGACAATCAGGTAACCATTGCGGAAGTCGCCGAACGCAATCGCCGTGCTGTCGGCTGCGATGTCGGGCATGTCCTCGGCCTCGGTTATGGCGAAGTTCATCAGCGTGGAGCGGCCATCGGCGCTGGTGGCAGGCTGCCAGAGGTAGTTGCCGTTGGTGTCCTTCAACTTGCGGATCTCGCCCTGGGTGCGGCGGTTCATCACCCAGCTTGCGCCCTGCCGGTGAGCCGCCTTGAGGCCGTAGACCGTATCGATCAGTACATCCGACGCATCGTCAGCGGCAAAGCCACCCGCCACCCCGGTGACGTGATAGCCGAGGTTGCCCCAGCTCCAGCTGTCATCATCCACCTGCGGCACGTCGAGGAAACCTCGCGGCTTGTTCACGCCGTCGCCGTTGACGAACGCCGCACTTTCCTGCTCGGAGAATGCGGTTCGCACTTCATCGGCAATCCACTGGTCGATATTCACCACCGCATCATCGAGCAGCGACTGGGTTGCTGCCGGCATGGCGTAAAGCTCCATGGCCGGAAACTGCAGTTCGGCCAGTGATGGACTGGCCGTCTCGGGGCGTGCAGCGGTTTCGCCAACCCAGCCGGCTGCCGCACCGGATACCGCGAACGGCTTCTTGTAGACGGCAGCCGACACCTGCCGCACGCCGGCAATGGCGCGGATCGGAGAGGCTTCGGCAAGCACACGGCCGATCTCGGCTTCGGTTTCCGACGGTACCAGGTAACCACCATCCGTGTTCGACTGGATCGACAGGGCCTTGCCTTCAAGGCTTGCGAGGTCGCCGGTCTCACCCTTGCGCATGTAGCTGGCAAACGCCTGCTTGTGCTCGCGGACGATGTCGCTGGCACCGGTCTGGCCAGATGTTTCGAGACCCGGGCGGTTGGCCTTCAGCGACAGCCGGTCGAGTTGCGACTTGTAGCCGTCGAGCGCACGGTTGATGCGGTCGACCTTGTCTGCCGTGACCACGTCGGCGCTCATGCGCTTTTCGATCTGGTCAAGGCGTTCATCGTTGGCGTCCTTGAACGCTTCGAACGCGGTCATGAATTCGGAGTAGGCACCGGGAAGATCAGGACCGCTGCGGGCTGCAGCCACCTTGGTTTCCAGCACGGGAGTGGTATCAGTTGTATTCATCAGTTCCTCGTTGGGTTGGACATATCCAAAAGGGCTGCCGCACGGGCCATCCGCTGGGCAGCCAGCCCGGGCGTCGTCACGCCGCCAGGGTCTGTGGTGGCCGGGGCACGCGCACGGTGAATTGCGCTGATGCGTGCTCCTGCCAGCATTGGAAAGGTGACAAGCGAGATTTCCCAAAGGTCGACCGTCCGCAGCAGCCGGCCCGTCCTGGCCGATGCGCGTTGCGCCAAGACGGTGCGGAACCCGATCGACAGGCCGTCGATGGCACCATCGCGGATAAGGCTCTCCAGCTCGCGCCCGCGCGCCACCTCAAGGTTGATTTCGCCGCGCACAAGCAGGCCCCGGGAGGTCTCGCGCAGTTCAGTCCAGCGGCCAATCGGTTGCGCCGGATCATGCTGGAACAGGAACCGCACACCCTTTGCACCTCGCGTTCGCAAGCTACCCTCGAATGCACCGGGCGCAACCGTGTCGCCGCCGGCATCAGCCACGTTGAACAGACTGGCATAGCCTTCGATTGTTGCAGCGTGGCTCATTGTGCAGGCCCTGCAGCTACCGGCGAATAGCCCGCCGCTTCGCGTTTTTCTGCGTCCGTCAGGAAGCTTGCCTCGTCTATCCGCCGCCAGGCAGCATCACGTTCCGCGCTCAGCGCATCGACGTTGTCGGCATCCAGCCTGAGCGTCAGTGTCTCGCGCCAGACAGGGCACAGCCAGTTGCCGACGCCGCCGGCCAGCCGTCCCGCCAGCGGCAGCACACTCTGGCGCCAGAACGAGCGGTTGGCTTCGGCGAAATTGGCGTAGGTCGCGTCGCCGGGAATACCGAGCAGCATCGGCGGTACGCCGAAGCACATGGCGATTTCCCGCGCAGCCTGGTTGCGCGCCTCGATGTGGTCCATGTCGCGCGGCGAGTGCGAGATCTGTTTCCAGTCCAGTCCACCTTCAAGAACCATCGGCCGTCCTGCATTCATCGCGCCCTGGTAGTTGCCTTCCAGTTCCTGCTTCAACCGGGTGAACTGCTCCTCGGTCAGGTTCTGGTCGCCAGACTTCGGCGCATAGACCAGGGCGCCTGACGGGCGAGCGGCATTATCGAACAGCGCCTTGCTCCAGGCGCTCGCCGCGTTGTGGATGTCGACAGCGCGGGCAGCGGGCTGAAACGGTGCCACGCCACCGGTTGCATCAAGCGGGTCGAGCAACTTCAAGTGCAGCACAGGGCTGTCCAGCGCGTTGCCTGGCTCGGCCGGAAACCGCATCAAACGCCCGGCAGCGGTGTATTCATAAGCTTCCGGCCAGCCATCGCTGCCCACCACCAGCGACACCCGGTCAGGCCGCAGCAGATGCAGCTCGCGCACTGTATCGCCCAGTTTGACGGCATGAACGTAAGCGGAGCCGGCCGTCTGCAACTGTCCTGTCAACCGGTACAGGAAGTCACTGCCGCTGCACCCGGTGCCCGGACGGCGCAGCAACTCCAGCAACGGGTGATCGCTTACTTCCTGCGCGCCATCATAGAGCAGCCACGGCAGCGACGAGACCGCGTCCGCCAGCATCGACACACACCTGAATGCCACCGGATTGCCGGCGAAGCCCTCATTGGCGAATGCTGCGATATTGCGCCCCGACCAAGATGCCCGGCCTGGGCCGTACAGCGAGATGAAACTGCCACTTGCGGCAACCGACTTGGTTGTGGCGGGCTGCGTCTCGCGGCGCACAAGGATGTCCTTCGGCAACCACCCGGCGAGGGTGTCCGTCCATTTGCTCATGTCATGTTCCTGTTGGCGTGTCGGCTTCGTCAGGCGGTGCGCACGCGCGGTGTGCCGCCGTTAGCATCCAGCATCAGTTCAGTCAGTGCCCAGACCAGCGCATCGACGCGGTCCGGGCTTTTCCCGAGGCTCAGGCCATCGGGGCCAAAATTGCACATCTGGTCTTCCAGTGCGGCCATGTAGCCCGCGTAATGCACCAGGCCGCGCTCATAAAGTGCTGCGCACGGCTCTGCCCGGGTGCGCTTGCCGCGCGTTGCCCGCACCGGCCTGAACGCCATGTGCGGGTGGGCTGCGCGCAGCACGCTTTCGACCATGTCGCCGCCCTGGTTGATCTCGGCAACCACGCGATCGGCCTTCCAGCGCTCCACGCAAGCGGCCACCGCGTTGGCCCATCTCATCGGCGTCGGGCGCTCCACACTGGCGTCTTCCAGAATGTAGGCATCACCGGAAGCCGCCACGCCGGCACACACAATGCCGCACACCGAAGTTGCGCTTTCGTGCGATGCAGGCGGATCAACCGCCACCACGATGCGCGCCAGTTCCGGCACATGGCGTACCCGGGCCTTGTCAATCAGGGCGCGGTCAAACAGGCCGTCTTCAATGTCCTCAATCAGTTCACCGGCCAGTTCCTGCCGGCCAAGCCGCGTATCGCGGTAACGCGCCTCGATGGCGGCCAGGAATGCGGCAGGCAAGTTGGCCGCGTTGTCGCGTGTCGACATCCGCGTGGTCGCAACAGCACTATCGGAAAGCAGTTGCCTGACCAGCGGAATTGGTCGCGGCGTCGTGGTAATCACCTGTTGCGGCAGATCACCCAGACGCAAGCCAAACTGCAGCATGTCGAATGTTTCCTGGGCGTTGCGCCACTTGCCCAGTTCGTCGCACCAGGCGGCATGAAACTGCGGTCCCCGCAACTCTTCGGGGTCTTCGGCGGAAAACAGTTGCGCACTGCTGCCGTCAGGCCACACTAGCATGCGCCTTGAACTGATGAACTCAGGTCGCCCTCCTGCCCAGTCGAGGGCGCGCACGCCCGATATGCCTTCCACCATCACTTCGCGGGCCTCGGCATAGCTCGGACCCACCAGGGCCAGCCGAAGTGCGGTCCCGCGTGTCTGGTGATGGCGAACCATCGCACGCAACCACTCCGCCCCTGCCCGCGTCTTGCCAGACCCGCGTCCGCCCATGATCAGCCAGGTTGTCCAGGCATTACCGGCTACGGTCGAGGTGGGCGGCAATTGAGCATCATGCGCCCAGGTCATCCAGTCTGTGGCAAGGAACTCCAGTTCGTCAGGACTGAGCCTTGTCAGCACCGCTTTCGCCCGCGTGCTGGCGGCACAGTTCAGCAATCCGTTTCGCAAGTCTCTCGCGCAGGGCGTCGTCATTGATGTCCTTGTTGTCTCCCCGCCTGCTCGTCAGTTGCGCCATCTGTTCGAGTTCGCGCTCAAGCCCTGATATCTGTTCGAGCAGCTTCACCAGACCCGCTGCCACCTTGGCCAGCCGGTCTGCCTCGCTCAACGATGCGGGCTCTTGCTGTTGCGCCGTTGCCTCTTCGAGGCGCACCAGTTCGCGTGACACCAGCGCGCCAAGCCGCTTCAGCATCGCCCCGCGCTCGACGCCTGCCGGTCTTGCCCGGCGGGTGCGCCAGCCCTGGCTTTCGATGCGGCGATAGATGGTCGGCGGCGTGATGGCGAACCTTGCTGCAATTTCTGCCACGGTGCCGCAGCCGCCCTCATATGCGGCGCGGATTGCGTCCCAGTCGCGCACAGCCATGCTGCCTCACTAAATTGTCATGATGAGTTGCCCGCCGGTCGAGACGCCTTGTCGGTGCGTCCCTCAGGGCCGCCTCAGACCCCATTTGTCGAGCATGCCGTCTTATAGCCCAGACAGCGGGGCGCTGTCAAGCATAAAATCCTATAAAAAGTATTTTTGCCTAAATCAGTCCCACTGACGGATTCGGTAGGGCAGCTCCTCCAACGGCACGTCCTGCTCGCTTGCCACCTTGTTGCGCACCGAAATACCGGCTTCGTGCACCGTTTCAAGATTGCCTGAAACCAGCGGGTGCCAGCTTTCCAGCGGCTTTCCTTCCCAGATCAGCCGGTAAGCGCAGGTTTCCGGCAACCAGCCCAGTTCCTGCAGGTTGTCAGGGTCCAGCTTGATGCAATCCGACACAATGTCGTGGCGATCATCGTAATTGCTGCACCGGCAGCTTGAGCAGTCGAGCAGCTGGCAGGCAACGTCGGTGGTGTGGATTTCGCCGGTATCTTCATCTTCGAGCTTGACGAGGCAGCATTTTCCGCAACCGTCGCACAGCGATTCCCACTCTGCGGTTGTCATTTCATGCAGCAATTTTGCCTGCCAGAACGGAACGTCGTCTTTCATGGCGTGGTTGTGGCACAGAACATGCTGGTTGGCGAGTTGTTCAGAGATTTGTATTAGAGTAGGGCTATAGGATTCACGGGGTTCGGCGCCGACCACTACGGTCGGCATCTGAAGGCATTGTAAGCAGAGCCTGCAGACACCGTGACACACGCCTCAAATTGCCCGGCAGCGGGCATCGAAGCGAGAAGACGATTGAACTGGAAGCCGATCATCGCCTTTTTCAGGGCACTGGACAGCATCGTGTCGAGCACCCTGTTCGAGACGACCGACGCCTTGCGGCGCGGCTGGCTGGCGTATTCGGCGTTCCTGCTGCGCTTCCGCATCAGCGGCATCAAACGGGTGTTCGTCGATTTGCTCGATGATGCAGCGACATTCGGCATGGTTTTCGCCATCGGCATCATTGCCCTGGCGCTGCCAACGCTGAAGGAAACCGACGACATCTGGAACTCTGGCCGGCAGTATGCCGTCACCTTCACCGATGCCTCCGGCGAGATCATCGGCAAGCGCGGCGTGCTGCAGGACGATGCCATTCCGCTGGAAGAGATTCCGCCGCATCTGGTCAAGGCCGTACTGGCCACCGAGGACATGCGTTTTTTCCAGCATTTCGGCGTTGACGTGTTTGGCACCGCGCGCGCGATGGTGGCCAACGCCCAGGCTCAGGGCGTGGTACAGGGCGGCTCGACGCTCACCCAGCAGCTGGCAAAAAATCTGTTCCTGTCTCCGGAGCGGTCACTGCGGCGCAAGGTCCACGAGGCATTTCTTGCCCTGTGGATCGAGGCGCGGCTGAGCAAGGCAGAGATCCTGAAAATGTATCTCGACCGGACCTATCTCGGCGGCGGGACCTATGGCATGGAAGCCGCTGCGCAATTCTACTTCGGCAAGTCGGTGCGTGACGTAAACCTGCCTGAAGCCGCCATCCTGGCAGGTCTGTTCAAGGCACCTTCCGCCTATGCACCGCACATCCGTCCCGAAATTGCACGTCAGCGGGCCGGCGTGGTTCTGGGCCGCATGTTCGACGTCGGCTACATCACGCAAGGCGAATTGCTGGACGCAACCACCCACCCTGCCCAGGTGGTCCGCAATGAGAACTACGCCAGCCCGGACTTCTTCCTCGACTGGGCCTACAGGGAAACGCTCGACATTATCGAACGCCAGAAGCTGACCGATGATTTCGTCGTCGAGGTCAAGACAACCATCGACCTCGAGATGCAGCGTGCCGCGCGCGAAGAAATTGCCAATTCGCTGGCCAACGAAGGCGAAACCTTCGGCGCCGAGCAGGCTGCACTCGTATCAATGACGCCTGATGGTGCCGTAAAGGCAATCATCGGTGGGCGCGACTACGAGGAAAGCCAGTTCAACCGGGCCACCGATGCACTGCGCCAGCCGGGTTCGTCGTTCAAGCCATTCGTCTACCTCGCCGCACTGATGGAAGGCTTCGAACCCGAAACTGCCATTGTCGACGGGCCGATCAGCATCGGCAACTGGTCGCCAAAGAACTACTCGAACAAGTACGCGGGCCGCACCAACCTGGCTACCGCGCTGGCAAAATCCTACAACACCGTTCCAGTCCGCCTGATGACACAGATCGGGCGCAAGAAGATCATCGATGCGGCGCATTCGGTGGGCATCGAGTCGAAGCTGATGTCGATCCCCTCGATGCCACTGGGCGTCAATGAAGTGACCGTGCTGGACCTGACCCGGGGCTATGCCACGTTCGCCAACGGAGGCAAGCTGTCGAGACCCCACTCCGTGCTGGAGATCCGGCGCGCGTCCGGCGAACTGATTTACTCGCGCGAGCGCAACGAACCACCGGCACAACAGGTCATTCCCGAAGAAGTCGCCGGGAAGTTGAACGGGATGATGGGCCAGGTCATCACTGCCGGCACGGCCCGCAAGGCAGACCTCGGCTACACCCCTGTGGCCGGCAAGACAGGCACCACACAAAGTTATCGGGACGCCTGGTTTGTAGGATTCAGCGCCAAATACGTGACCGGGGTCTGGTTCGGCAACGATGATTACAGCCCGACGAAGCGGGCAACCGGCGGCTCAATTCCCGCCAGCACCTGGAAGGCATTCATGCTGCGCGCCGACCGTTCCAAGCAGCCAATGTCGATCGTCGGCCTGCCCGCAACGCAGGAGCACGTGGCATTTCTCGAACAACACCGCAACCAGCTCGACAATGTAGGCGGTGCCGACATCCAGGTGGCTGCCGTCGACCAGGACGCAGCGACCTCGGAAACCGTTACGGATGCCGGAAGTGATGACGCCGTCGTTCGCGTCCTGAAGGACATGTTCACCCTGTTCAAGAACCAGGACGAAACGGCGCGGCGGATCAATGTCGTCAGGCCAAGCAGAACCAGCAGCACCCGGGTGCGGGAGGTGGAACCGTCAGGCAATGGCAGCAACAACGCCCGCAAACGCAATGCCGAGCGGCTGCGAAACTTGCTGCTGACGCGCTGACGGCCCGTGGCAATCGAGATCAAACGCCGGCACGTGGATACCTGACATCATGCGCCCTACAGTCAGACTAGCTGTAAGCCTGCTGATTGGCGTCAGCCTGGGCGTTGGCAGTGCCCGCTACATGGCCAGCACCGCCAATCCGTTCGTGCGCGAGGCCCATGGCAAGTGGTTCGCCTGGCCGACCGCAGGCCATCCCGACAGCTCGCCGTATTCGCTGGCGCGATTCCTGCTGGCAGAAAGGCTGCCGGAACATTTCAGCGAGGTCTTGACCGTGTTTCGCAATCAC
The DNA here is from genome assembly GCA_964390445.1 of uncultured Anderseniella sp. GTDB lineage: Bacteria > Pseudomonadota > Alphaproteobacteria > Rhizobiales > Aestuariivirgaceae > Anderseniella. Next base: position 74,156 of record CAYMJJ010000002.1, on the reverse strand, counting down.
GACGATGATGGCGGCAAGCTGTCCAGCAATTGCACCTACCGGCTGTCGATGCAGCGGCCACAGGCGCGGCGCTGGGTTCTTTCCGCCTTTGATGGTGATACGGCCCAGCTAGCGGTCCTGTCAGACAATGACGTCGTTTCATCGCAGGACCGGATCGAGGTCATGGCGGCGCGCGATCCCCAACCTGGCAATTGGCTGCGGCTTGAACCGGACACCGCGCCGACGCTCGTGCTCCGGCTTTATGACACTGATTCGATCCTGGCCCAGCAAGACCAGACCATCTCCTTGCCAGCAGTCAAGTTGGAGACATGCGAATGAGATCTCCCAGGCTGTTCTGGATCGTATTCACGGCGCTCACTGCACTGGCCGTGCATTTGGCTTACATTCTTTTCGTGCCGCATAACCAGCTGTCCACCGCGTTGGCAGCCATCGCCGGTGAAGAAGGAATGAACCGGCTGGTGATAGTTGATGGCCAGCCTGCCAGTTTCAACATGGCTGCCTACGACAAGGAGCTGGCCTATGCAGTGTGCCCGTTCGATCTCAGCAGCGGCCTGGTCACGATCAGGGCACAAGTGCCTTTCCAGTACTGGTCACTCGAAGTCTACGGCGCGCGCGGACAGACCCTGTACACGCTGAATGACCAGCAGGCACCACGCCGGCAACTGGAGATCGTGCTGCACGATGACGATCCCGACCCGCAGGCAATTGTCAGTGCCGCCAATTCGGCCAACCGGTCGCTCGACAGCATTTCCGTACTGACTGGCGGGACAAACGGTGTCGCCATACTTCGCTCAGCCGCCGCAGGCGCGCTGGAGCGCCGCCGCGCCTTGGATGCGTTCGCGATGAGTTCATGCGCTGTCCAGCAAAACAACTGAGCAGTCGCCGTTTACGTGGATGGAGACAGGTTACTTGCGGGCGCGCGATGGCGTCCCGGAAGGTGGCTCTGACGTGAAACTGGCGCGCCGTTCGAACCTTACTCCCGGAAAGATCACGATTTCGCATTCACCTTTGGTGGCCCGCAGGCTGGCATCGGTTGAACGCGAAACAGGTTCAAACTTCAGGACATTCGACATCTCGAAATGGCACCTTCAGGCCCCTCGTTGATTTGGTACAACGATTAGGCAGCCGTTTTGGTTAAAAATTGACTAATGTCTGAATCATTGCCGCGTCCGTGCCGACTGGCAACACGCCTTCTCAGCCGCGCAGGAAGGCAAGACCTTCGCGGTCATCGACTTCGACCACCCAGATATCAGGATCAAAGGACGCCTGGCGGGCCAGGTACTCGTCAATGTCGCGTTGCGGTTTGGGAGCGTCGAAGCGCGGCTCGAACTGGCGGTTGCCCTCATCGTCCAGCACCGGGCCGACAGGCGGGCCCATCAGCCAGACCTCGGCATCGCTCATCCTGATCACAACGAATATGGCTCCGGCATCGGCCTGGCCCTTGCGCGCGATCACCACCGGCAGGCCCGCCAGTTCACATCGCCGCCGGTACGCCGAAACCCATATGCCCGATGTCACGGACATGGTGTGGAGCCTTGCGCGCTCAGTTTTCCAGCACCGAAGCGATGCCGCCTGTACTGCCCAGTTCGGCCAGCAGCTTGTCGGAAATCTCGCCGGTCACGTCCCAGCCGCGATCGGCCTCGAATATGCGAATGGCGTGGCGGGTCTCCTCGCCCATGCGGCCATCGGCGCTGCCGGGCGAGTAGCCAAGCTCGGCCAGTCCTTTCTGGACCTGGTGGATGACCGGATCGGTGCCAGCTGCGCTCTTCACCACAACTGTCATCTGCAGGTGATCAAGCACCGGCCGGGTCATGACACCGGTAACTGGCAGTCCGTTGCTGGCCTGGTAATTGCGCACTGCGTCTTCATACTGCGGACCGACCAGGCCGTCTGCGGGGCCGTGATAGTAGCCAAGGTCTCCGAGCGCGCGCTGGGCGGTCACGGCAAGGCTTTCCTCGCCCGAATGGCTGGCATCACCAGGCACAGTTACCTGCGAGATGGAACCTGTCTGTATGATGAGTTGTGCCAGCGGATCGTCAGACCGGACAAGGCCATCGTGCTGCTCCGGCAGCCGCACGGCAACTGACGATGATGGGTAACTGTTGGACGTGGCCGCAGCTGTGCGCTCGGGTTGCACCCGTTCGATCTTCAACGGCTCGGGTGCAGCAACGCGGTCAAACGGCTGATGACCGCCTGACAGCAGGTTCGACCAGACGGCACCTGCCATGACCACTGCCACAACACCACCGGCAATCACGGTCGCGCGATGTGGCATTGCACTGTTGTCTGTCAGGTCGGCGTGGTTTTCCATGTGTCGTCTTGTCAGCAAATCTGTTTTGGAAACGTGATTGCCGGATACTGTCACCAATGGGTTAACACAGCCTTGCCAGAGGCGCGAGCGGCTTACCGGTCAATGTTGAAAAGTGTCGGAAGTCTGCGGCTTTGGTGCACGCATCTGTAAAATTGGATACAAGTTTGAATCGCATTTTCTGCCAATTCGATTCAAAGGTTCGCAGCAATCTTGAATTGGCTGCAACAAGGCCCTGTCACTGTCAGCCTCAATGAATATTTGGATCAACCAGATGTCATGGGGTCAAACAAATGGGTATTCTCAGATATGCGGTGTTGGGCGCGATAGGCTTTGTCCTGCTGCCGACACCACCAATGGATCAAGCCGCTGAAGGCACCGTACAGCCCGTAGCCGTGGTCGAAACTCACGACCTTCTGTCAGCCGTCTTCGGGACCTTCTCAGACCTGGCCAGTTTCTGTGCGCGTCAGCCGCAGACCTGCGAGGCAATGTCGAGCGTGGCCGCAGTTGCCGAGTCGAAGGCGCGGTATTCGTTCAAGCTCGCTTATGAGTGGGCCAACGGTACGCCTGGCACGGCCACCACGCAGGCGGCACCGACAGGCATCGGCCAGTTGCTCGGTGAGCCCGCGTCAGCGTCAGACCCCGACCAGGCTCCTGCCGTCGGAGCCAACGAGACAAGGCTGTTCAAGCAATCGTCTGCGGCGGACCCGATCGTGACCGGCAGCGTCACGCAACTGGCTTCTGCCGATGAAGGCACCAATACACTGCGCATCGACGACATCATTCCAGATTGGCGCGGACCCGAACCGGTCAGCGCTGGCTAAACCCCACCCGGTAACCCGCCGGGCTACTTGGCCGCAAAGCACACCTGCCCATTTGTGCTTTGCGGCCTTTTCTGTTTTGGCCGCAAGGCCGCCTCAAGGCGGCTTACCCTTGAGATCGCCGCGCCGGCACGCTATTTCGCAGGGGATACCCCGTAATTTTTTCAACCGGAGCACACCCTTGGCCGAGCCCACCTTCGAACAACTGCTGGACGATTTCGAGTTCCTTGACGACTGGGAAGACCGCTACAAGTACGTGATCGAGCTGGGCCGGGCGCTTGAACCGCTTGACGATTCCGAACGCACGCCCGAAAGCAAGGTCACCGGCTGCGCCAGCCAGGTCTGGCTGGTTTCACGGCCGGCCCCGGTTGACGGCAAGTCCATTCTCGAATTCCGTGGCGACAGCGATGCGCTGATCGTCAAGGGACTGATCGCGATCCTGCACATCCTGCTGTCCGGCAGGCCGGCACGTGAGATCATCGAAACCGACGTGCAGGCCGAACTGGGCAAGCTGGGTCTGCATGAGGCGCTGACACCGCAGCGCTCCAACGGTCTTGCCGCCATGATTACCCGTCTCAAGGCAGACGCTGCCGCAGCCGCGTGAACGTCAGTTGTCCTGGTCAGCCGGTGGTGCCGGTTCAAGATGTCCGAACAACTCGGGCCGGTAGTCATCCAGCCCCCAGACTTTTGCCTCAGATCTGCTGCTGCCGCGCTGTGGAGACGGCGCAAAGTAGTAATCGGCCAGGCGTTCAAGCGCGATCACCAGCACCAGCTTGGCAGATCGCTTCGGCCAGTTCAGGTGCCGCTCGGCAGCTTCAAGTCCGCTGGCGAGACAGCACACTTCCAGCAGCACCGACGACAATCCCGGACCAGCGTGCTGAAGCGCCTGCCACACCCGCTGGCGCGCCGCCAATGCGCGCTCGTTGCGGGTCAACCCCTGGTCCGGCGTGCCCGACCGGCCGCGTGCGCCCGGCATTATGGAGGTGCCCCACTGGGCGGTGACCCGGTCAGACATCTGGCCGGCTTCGAAGTCGCGGCGCAAGCGCTCACCGGCGTCGAACATCTGCTGGCTCAGCAACGGCCTGCCGTCGGGTCCCTTGCGACTGGCCAGCCATGCAAGCGGGCTTTCCGCATCATTGACGAGAACAACGCCACCGCCACCAGGTTCTTGCGCACTACGGTGGTGTGCGGCCGGTGCAGCCGCGCGCGCGTCCGCCGGTTTCACCTTGATCCCTCGTCCGGCCAGCCAATGGCGGCCACCATCGCTCAGCACCTGCCTGCCCAGAGGAGCACGCTCTATCCAGCCGTGCTGCTCGAAGGATTTTACCAACCGGCCTTCCCATTCATCCACCGGGCGGGCATAGGCGTTTCGCTGGCTCATCAACTGCCAGCGTGAGCCAGCACCCGGCGCGGCCACAAGGTAAGTGCCCGCTGCGGCCAGCCTGCGCAGGTGTACCCTGGCTTCACGTTCAATCTGGTTGGGGGATGCGAATTGTTGCACGGCGTTCTCCTTCAGTGACCCGAAGAAGGAAAATAGTCCGTCAAATCTAAAAAGTAAAGACTAAAAACCTAAACCGCCAGAAGACTCTGCACACCATGATCGCAGTGCGACAGGTCCATGGCCACCTCGCCAGACGGCACGCAGATATCGAACCCGAGCAACTGCCCCACCTGGTCATCCCCCTGGCTCAGCGGCAACCGCATCCAGAACTGAACCAGGTGATCCTTGGTGGTGCGGGGCGACTTGATCGCACCTTGCGCAGGCCGGCCAGTTTCCAGGGCATAGGCACACGCACGGTGCCAGTATCCGGCATTCGACATGCGTTCGAGGTCCTCAACAGACAGGCCTGTCACTTCGCGGTCGAATATCTCGCGCAACATGGTACCGGCCAGCCGGATACGAAATCCGCAGTCTTCATCAAGGTCAATCAGGCTGACATAGGGCAGCAACTGCGGGATGGCAGACGGTGAAATCTGGCAGCGGTCCGGATATGCGTTGCCGTTACAACAGGCTCGCCAGTAATCGAACAATTGCTGCTGCTGCGGCACAACAAGTTGCGCCCGGAAATCCTCTAGATCGCCGTCCACGATGAATGGTCCCCTGTGTCGCCCGTACTTCGACCCAATGTGGCCGAGGTCGAGACTGCTTCGCAAGGGGCTGTCGCCGCAACGTCAACAGATGCGCAAACAAAAAAGTCCGCCGGCACGATGAAGTGCCGGCGAACCGCATTCAAGATCCGAATTGAGGATATATCGTCAGCCTGCCTTGCGGCGTCCCTGACCGAGGCCGATCTTCTTTGCCAGCTTCGAACGCTCGGCAGCGTAGTTCGGCGCGACCATCGGATAATCCGGACGCAGGCCCCATTTGTCGCGGTATTCTTCCGGGGTCATGTTGTACGAGGTGCGCAGATGCCGCTTCAACGACTTGAACTTCTTGCCGTCTTCGAGGCAAATCAGGAAATCCGGCGTAATCGAGCGGTTGACCGGAACAGCCGGTTCGGGGGCGGGCGCATCGGATTGGGCAGTTGCATTGCTGGCATCGGCAAGTGCTGCATGGACCTGCTTGATCAAAGCCGGGATTTCGGCCGCTGGCACTGCATTGTTGCCAACGTACGCGCAGACAATCTCCGCAGTAAGCTCAACAAATGCGACATTAGACTCTTCTGTTTCCGTCATCATTTAACTCCCATCTCCTTCGGGGAAATCAGAGCGATTCGAATTGTTTTGAACTGTCACTCTGAATTGGACCATGAAATAACAAGTGGGCGATCATAAATCAAGTAAACTATTCAACTCAACCAAATTACTTAAAATTCAGAATACCCGTTCTTGATAAACCGCTCTTACGCTTCGTCAAAATTGAAAAAAGCTATTCTGCAACCTGACATTGTTGCCCGGCACCTTGTGCATTTACGGCACGTCTGGAAAGCTAGCCGTGCAGGGGAGTGAATGGCCCTGCATCGCGGGATGCCCAGTCCCAATACGCCAGCAACATGCGTGCTTTATTGAATGAAAGGCTGTCAAACAGCGCATGCAGTTCGATGATGCGGTTGTGGCCGTTTATGGCGCAGGCCGGAGATGCAATCCATCTCTTGAGCGCTTCAGCCATGCACAAGCGGGTTTGCGCAAGCGCCTTGAACGCCACGGCCAGCGGTTCACCGCCCGCATCGGCAACAATCAATCGCGCTGTTTCCGGCGACAGGTGACAGCAGATCGCCAGGGTAATCGCTGCGTCCGGGTGGCCGGTTTCGATCTGCGTCACCAGTTGTTCGACATCGGCTGCCTTGGGTTGCCCGCCCAGCGGCGGTATGGCTCCGGCGGCGATCGAAACGTCGATCACCCGGCCCAGTGCAGCAGATTCGGTCAGGAACCGGCTCAACAGGTATCGTCGCAGGTTGCCATTTGCCTGCCAGAACAACTTGATCCCGACTGCCTGCGGCAGATCCTGGCGATTGCACATCGCGGAGGTCAGGTCATCCGCATCCTTGACGATTGCCGGCAGCGCCTCGAATGCCCAGTGCGACAACTGGCAATCCGCATTGCGCAGCAGGTCGAGCACCGATGCGCGGTTACCGGTTCTGATCAACAGGTCGCTCACCGTCATGCTCAACATGCGCCGGCGCGCAATCAGGCGCAGTTGCTGTTCCGAGGCGCGCGGAATCAGCGCAAGCAGGTCGACGTCGGAGATCTGCACCGAATCCTTCAGCATCCGGCATGAGATGTCATTGTCGCGGTGGCACACCAGGTAGCTTCGCAGGCGTTCCGACACCAGGTCGAGGCGGGCAACGGTCCGGGTCAGGTTGATCAGTTGCGCAGAATCCAGATGCGGCAGAATCGCCACCAGTGCGTCGCCGGCAAACAGCCGTTCCTGTGGTTGGGCCTGGCCTGAAGGCAAGGTCATGATCGCCACCAGGTCGCGGCTGGTTGCAGCAAACGAATGGCCCTGCGTGGTCGGGCCCCAATCCGGTGAAAACCTGGGTTTGTCATGGACGGTTTCGGCCTCAACGGAATCAACTGCAGCATCAGCCTTCACCTGAACGCCAGCCAGCAGGTGCGGCTCAACTGCTGGTGCTGTCTCCTCTTCAGGATCAGCCAGTGCGTCCTGCTCCGGAACTGTCGCCTGCATGCTGGCAGGGACAAGGCCAACCGCAACCGGTTCGGACGCAAGGGCTGCAGCAGGTGCCGGTGCGGCTTGGACCTGTGGTGCGGACGCTTGCGATGGCTCGGCGGGGAGGCCGAGTTGCGGCTCGGGCTCAGGGCCATGCTCGGGGAGCGAAAGACCAGCAAAATGCTCGGGGTGCAGCGTCAGGCCGGAGAGCTTGCGGAAATGATTGGGACCGCGCTGGGCCGGACAGGGCGGCGGTGCACCTTCCGTGCGAAAGATCCGGCTGAGATCACACGACAGCGAAGACAAGCTCACAAGGCCGCTGAACCCGCCTGACAGCTGCTGGGATAAGTTTTCGCCACTCGATTGCACGCGTTGCTGCCGCCGTCTTTACACACCACTGGGAGTGCAGGCAGATAACACCAGGAATGGTATAAACTGCCTTAATGAAATTGATAAACCCTGCTCCTGCACATATCGCGGGTTGCAGCGCAGCGAGGTTCAATGACTGTATTCTGCGTCAACAGGCCGGGCGACCTCGTGCCGCTGGCCGGCCAGACCGCCGGGCCTACCCGGTGGTTCAGGATCAGCCCCGAGCGCATTGCAGCGTTTGCAGGCGCGACCGATGACTTGCAATGGATCCACCTGGATGGCGAGCGCACCCAGGCCGAACTGGGTCACGCGCCTGTTGCGCATGGCTACCTGACACTGTCGATGGTAGCCCCGATGATGTACGAACTGGTGTCAATCAGGCACGTCGGGCGCATCATCAACTACGGCATCAACAAGGTTCGCTTCATCACCCCCGTGCTGGCCGGAGACAGCATCCGGGCTACCGCCAGCATTGCCCGGGCAACCCGCGAAGACGGCTTTGTCCGCGTCATTCATGACGTGACCGTGATGGTGGACAGGGTTGATAAGCCTGCCATGATCGCCCAACTCATCATTCTGTATTTTGACGAAACACCAGAGGTGAAAAATGGTTGAAGACCGCCGCAAGAGCGAAGCCGAATGGCGCGAACAATTGAGCGAGGAAGAGTTTCGCGTGCTGCGCAAGCACGGCACGGAACGGGCCTTCTCGCACCCTCTCAACAACAACAAGGCCGAAGGCACCTACGTGTGTGCCGGCTGCGGCAACCCGCTGTTCACATCAGAGGCCAAGTACGACTCCGGCACCGGCTGGCCGAGCTTCTACGAGCCTGTGACCGGTGACGCCGTGTCCGAACACGAGGACCGTGGCCTCTTCATGCGCCGCACGGAAGTGCGCTGTGCCGCCTGTGACGGGCACCTGGGCCATGTGTTTCCCGATGGACCGCAGCCAACCGGCCAGCGCTATTGCATGAACGGCGTTGCGCTGGACTTCGTGAAGGAAGACTGATCACACTGGCGGCAGCGCTACCGTTACGCTCTGGTTCCACCACCTGCAGGAATACCCATGACAAACACGCCGCCACGGGCTGAGAAACAGCCCGTCTCCCGCACCTTTCACGGCATTGAAATTTCTGACGATTACGGCTGGCTTCGCGATGCGAAGTGGCAGGACGTGATGCGGGATCCCGGCGTGCTGACACCGTCGATCCGCACCTACCTGGAAGCCGAGAATGCCTATACCGCCGCGCAGATGGCCCCCACCGGCGCGCTGCAGGAAAAGCTGTTCGCTGAAATGAAGGGCCGCATCAAGGAAGACGATTCCTCCGTACCTTCGCCCCACGGCCCTTACTCCTACGGCGTAAAGTTCGTGACCGGCGGCCAGCAGCCGATGTTCATCCGCACGCCGCGTGACGGTGGTGCCGAAACCGTGCTGGTCGATGGCAACAAGGAGGCCGAGGGCAAGGAGTATTTCCGCTTCGGTAGTGCCTCGCACTCGCCTGACCATGCAATCGTGGCGTATGGTTTCGACGACAAGGGCTCGGAATATTTCACCCTCGTGCTGCGCGATGCTGCGAGCGGCGAAAACCTCGCCGACCAGTTATCCGACACCAGTGGCAGTGCCGTGTGGTCGGCAGACAGCCGCCATGTGTTCTACATCCGGCTCGACGAGAACCACCGCCCGTCAAAACTTTATCGCCACGAGATCGGCACACCGGCCAGCGCCGACGTGCTGGTGCACGAGGAGAAGGACCCCGGCTTCTTCATGTCGTGCGGCAAGAGCCAGTCCGGCGACTGGATCATCATCGACTGCCACGACCACCAGACCTCCGAGTGTTGGCTGATCCCGGCCGCTGCCCCAACCACGCCGCCCAGGGTCATTGCACCGCGCGAGGAAGGTCACGAATACTCGGTCGATGAAGGTGGCGGCCAGCTCTACATCCTGACCAACTCGAACAAATCCGAAGACTTCAGGATCGTCACCGCCCCGGTCGACAATCCGGCCCATGAGAACTGGCAAGACCTGGTACCGCATACGCCGGGCACGCTGATCATCGACATGGCCGTATTCGCCGGACATCTGGCCCGGCTGGAGCGGGCCAACGGCCTGCCGCGCATCATCGTCCGCGCCCTTGGGTCTGGCGAGGAACACGCGATCGCCTTTGACGAGGAAGCCTATTCGCTGGGCATGTCGGCAGGCTACGAGTTCGACACCACGAGCCTGCGCTTCACCTACTCGTCGATGACCACGCCGAGCCAGGTGTTCGACTACGACATGGCCACCCGGGAGCGCACGTTGCGCAAGACGCAGGAAGTACCGTCAGGCCACAACCCGGATAACTACGTCACCCGCCGCATCATGGCCAAGGCTACGGACGGCGAATTGGTGCCGATTTCGCTGCTCTACCACAAGGACACGGCGCTGGACGGCACATCGCCGGTGTGGCTGTACGGCTATGGCTCGTACGGCATCTCGATCCCGGCCGCGTTCAACACTAACATCCTGTCGCTGGCCGACCGCGGTTTCATCTATGCGATCGCCCACATTCGCGGCGGCAAGGACAAGGGCTACGGCTGGTACAAGGCCGGCAAGATGATGACCAAGAAGAACACCTTCGAGGACTTCATCACCGCAGGCCGTCACCTGGTGGCGGAAGGCTTCACGACGCAAGGCAACATCGTGGCACAAGGCGGCAGTGCCGGCGGCATGCTGATGGGGGCGGTGGCCAACATGGCACCAGAACTGTTCGCCGGGCTGATTGCTGAAGTGCCGTTCGTCGACGTGCTCAACACCATGCTCGACGATACCTTGCCGCTGACCCCGCCGGAGTGGAACGAATGGGGCAACCCGATCGCCAGCAAGGAGGCGTTCGAGTACATGCGCGCCTACTCGCCTTACGACAACGTCACAGCGAAGGCCTATCCCAACATCCTGGCCGTTGGCGGACTGACCGACCCGCGCGTGACCTACTGGGAACCGGCCAAGTGGGTGGCAAAGCTGCGCGAACTCAAGACCGACGACAACCTGCTGCTGCTGAAAACGCAGATGGGCGCGGGCCACGGCGGCGCGCCCGGCCGCTTCGACCGGCTGAAAGAGGTGGCGCTGGTCTACGCCTTCGGGCTGATGGTAACGGGGAAGGCGTGATGCGCTCCACGCACAGGAATTGTGCACCTGCAAACCTTGCGTCAAACGGCAATCCGGCGCACATTGCCGCGCAAAATCAGACCCCGCTTCAATTTATCCGGAGGCTATGACCCATGGCAGAAGCTGCCCATTCCATTTCCGCAAAACCGCACGCCATTGCGGAATTCAACTGGGAAGACCCGCTCGACCTGGAAAGCCACCTGACCGAGGAAGAGCGCATGATCCGCGACAGCGTGCGCGACTTCTGCCAGGACAAGCTCATGTCCCGGGTCAAGATGGCGTTCCGCGAAGAACGCTTCGACCGCGAGATCATGAATGAAGCCGGCGAACTTGGCCTGATGGGCATCATGACCGACCCGAAGTACGGCGGCGCCGGTCTTGGCTACGTCGCCTACGGCCTGATCGCGCGCGAGATCGAGCGCGTTGACTCCGGCTACCGCTCGGCCATCTCGGTGCAGAACTCGCTGGTCATGCACCCGATCGAGGCGTACGGCTCGGAAGCACAGAAGATGAAGTACCTGCCCAAGCTTGCCACCGGCGAAATGGTCGGCTGCTTTGGCCTGACCGAGCCTGATGCCGGTTCCGACCCCGGCGGCATGAAGACCCGCGCCAAGCGCACCTCCAACGGCTACGTGCTGAACGGCGCGAAGATGTGGATCACCAATTCGCCCATCGCCGACATCGCGGTGGTGTGGGCCAAGCTGGAAGACGAAGGCATTCACGGCTTCATCGTCGAACGTGGCATGAAGGGTTTCTCGACGCCGACCATCGAGGGCAAGTTCTCGCTGCGCGCCTCGGTCACCGGCGAGATCGTGCTCGACAACGTGGAAGTGGGCGAAGACGCCCTTATGCCCAACACGCGCGGGCTTTCCGGCCCGTTCGGCTGCCTCAACAAGGCGCGCTACGGCATTGCCTGGGGTGCCATCGGCGCAGCGGAAGACTGCTGGCACCGGGCCCGCCAGTACACGCTGGACCGCAAGCAGTTTGGCCGTCCGCTGGCCGCCACTCAGCTGGTGCAAAAGAAGCTCGCCGACATGCAGACCGAAATCACCCTTGGCCTGCACGGCTGCCTGTCACTGGGCCGCGGTCTTGAGGCTGGCACCGTGTCACCCGTCGCGATTTCCATCATGAAGCGCAACAACTGCGGCAAGGCGCTGGACATCGCCCGCATGGCGCGCGACATGCACGGCGGCAACGGAATCTCGGACGAGTATCACGTGATCCGCCACATGGTGAACCTGGAAACAGTGAACACCTATGAAGGTGCCCATGACGTGCACGCGCTCATCCTTGGCCGCGCGCAAACCGGCATCCAGGCGTTCTTCTGAACTTCTGTCCAGCCTGCGCGTTGACTGAACTGTACTTCGAAACCTGAAAAGACAATGGAGGCTATATCAATGGCTGCTCTCAAACTTCCCGATCTCCCCTACGCCTACGACGCGCTCGCGCCCTACATGTCGAAGGAAACGCTCGAATTCCACCACGACAAGCACCATCAGGCCTACGCCGACGCTGGCAGCAAGCTGCTCGAAGGTTCGAAGTATGAAGGCAAGGACCTCGACACCATCTGTGCCGAAGCCTTCAAGAACAGCGACCAGCCGGTGATCAACCAGGTCGGCCAGTTCGTCAACCACGTCCACTTCTGGAACTGGATGACGCCGAACGGCGGCGGCAAGAAGCTGCCCGGCGGGCTGCAGAAGGCCATCGACTCAGACCTCGGCGGTTACGACAAGATGCGCGAAGACTTCATCGAGGCCGGCAAGGGCCAGTTCGGGTCAGGCTGGGCGTGGATCGCCGTCAAGGGCGGCAAGCTTGCCGTGATGAAGACGCCAAACGGCGAGAACCCGCAGATGCACGGCGCCCACCCGATCCTCGGCTGCGACGTGTGGGAGCACTCCTACTACATCGACTACCGCAACGCGCGCCCGAAGTACCTCGAAGCCTTCATCGACAACCTGGTCAACTGGGAATACGTCGAGAAACTGCACGCCGAAGCCTGCAGCTAAGGCCACCTGTATCAGTCCGGTTCTTGAACGGGGCCCTTCGGGGCTCCGTTTTTGTCGGGGCACCTAGAGCAACAGCCGTTCGAGCTGAACGGCTAAAGTTGCTCTAACACTATGAAAACGAGCATCTTTATCCGATCAGATGATTCAATCTGATCGAATGATGCTCTAGTGACGGCACTTGCCCTAGCCGGTGCGGGTTTCCTCGTAGTGGTCAAGCTCGCTGGTGAACCACGCCGTGCCGCGCGTCACGCTGCCGAGGCCGCGTGAGAGGTCTTCCAGCGCCACCGACGGCAACAGCGCCTGGAATACGTCCCAGCCTTTGGCAGTCGGGTGCGCCTCGAAGCCGAGCACCTGCCCCTTCGCGCTCGTAACCAGTTGCACCAGACCCCCCACGAATACCGACGGCACCTGCAGGGTGACCTTGAGGATGGGCTGCAACAGAGTTGTTCCGCCCTCTGCCAGGGCTTCGCCAACAGCATTCTTGGCCGCAGTCCGGAAGGCGAAATCCGAACTGTCGACCGAATGCGCCTTGCCGTCCTGCAACGTCACGCACACATCAACGACCGGGTGACCGGCAGGCCCGGCGGCCATGGCGTCACGTGCACCGGCTTCGACGGCGGGTATGTAATTGCGGGGAACGACCCCGCCCTTCACGGTATCCCTGAACTCGAAGCCGCTGCCCGGTGCGCCCGGTGACACGGTGACGACGACATCGGCGAACTGGCCCGCACCGCCTGATTGCTTGCGGTGGCGATGATGTGTCTCGACGGTTGTGCGGATGGTTTCGAACAGCGTTGTTTCAACTTCTGAGCACTCAACATCGATACCGAAGGCCTCGGTCAGCTTTCCGGTGATGCGCTTGAGATGTTGGGCCCCCTGCACGCCCACCTGCAGCAAGCCCGTCGCTTCATCATGTGTGATGGTCAGCCCCGGATCGATTTCTGCCAGCCGCGTGAGCGCGGCAGACAGCTTGTTCTCGTCCTTCTCGTGGACCGGCCGGACCAGGCGACGAAAAGCCGGTGGATATGCTTGCGCCCACTGCGGCGGCTCATGCACACTGCCTGCCGTGTAGAAGAGGCCGGGCGACAGGTGATCGCTCTTGATGGTACAGCCGAACTGACCCGCTGCCAAAGACGCAACGGCGCTCTTGCAGTCGATCCCGTTGAGGCTGCCGATTGTTGCCCCGTTCAATTGGCTTCCAGCCGGGAGTGTTTCCGCGAGGCTCCTGACAAGGACGATCTTGCCAAGGTGTTTGACATGGTCTGCCAGGCACCCTGCCGCCAGCACCTTGGCTGGCAGGTCCAACCTCTTGCGCAGCGATTCAACCGGCGGCACCTCGTGACGCAGCGATTTCATCAGGCGCAGAATACCGTTGCTGCGGGTGGCCGAACCGATCAGGGCGGGTACGAGATCATGGTGCTGCAGCACGCTGGTTGCAACCTTGTAGATCTCCTCGTTCAGCGGGCGCTGGTCTTCTATGATCTGTTCGAGCAGGTGATCGTCGAAATCGGCCAGCGTTTCCATCAGGCCTGCGCGGGCTTCTGTTTCGCGCTCGCGCATGTTTTCGGGAAGTTCCACCAGAGCAGAACGCTGGTTCTCGCGGTACTGCCAGGCACGCTCGGAAATCAGGTCGATTGCGCCAGTGATCTCGTTGCCGGAGCGGATGGGGATCTGGCGCAGTACGATTCCGTGAGCACAGTACGGCTGCAGGGACGCAACAACATCGGAAACCCTGTCGGTTGCAGTATCGATCTTGTTGATGAACATGAAGGTGGGTAGCCCCGCGTCCTCGAGCAGCCGCAGAAAGGGCGCGGCAAGCACTGCCGCCTCGATTTCTGCGGGAACGCAAAGCACTGCCGCATCGCACGCCGCCAGCACCGGCCCGGCCTGTGAAAGGTTGTCGTGGCCGCCCGGCACGTCCAGCGCCGCCCAGCGGTCGCCCATGAACCCGAAGGTGGTAATGGCTGCCTCACCAAACAGCCGCGACGTCATGGGCCGGGCATCTTCAAGCTGCGCCAGCGCGCCTGTCAGGGTTGTCTTGCCCGATTGCGAGGGTCCGATTACAGCGAAAGCTCTCATCACCACGTCCTCCCAGCGTCTGCTGTGTCCGTAGCGGCGAAAGCTCGCGTCAGGCCAGCATCCATTGGAACCAGTCTCAACCACTGAAGATCGATCGGTCAAGGTGAAGCTGTCTCGAGACCGCGGTGAGGAACAATGAAAGACCTTCACGCCGAGGCGGACGATGATGGTCGCCCACACCGGCGCGGGTGTTCTGTTGCAACCTAATTGTCAGCAACGATATCGCAGACCAGCGCCGTGGCAGGTTCACTGCCCCGGTTGAAAAACCAGTGGGTGGTGTCCTCATCTTCGAGGACGGCCTTGTTGTCATCGGCGCTGAATCCCGCTTCTCCCGAAGGGCGGCCCTCGACCCATTCCCCGGCAATGACCTTGACCAGGCCGGGCCTGGTTTCATGGCCATGGCTGGCGATCTGGCCTCCAGGTTCGATGGTAATGGCGCGCAGTTGCATCTTGTGGCCTTCCAGCCCCAGCGTGGCCTTCATCGAAGCCGCGTCGATGACCCCCAGGGTTTCGACGGTCAGCCCCTTGTGCTCGGTGGGGGCAGGCGCTGCCGCAATGGCCGATTGCCCGGCAACGGCAATCATGCCGGCGCCGCAGGCGATGCCTGCAACGAAGGCTGCAGCAATGAAAAGGCGTTTCGGATCATGAGTGTCAGACATGGAAATCTCCTTCGCAGGTACAGTTTGGACTGCGACCATGTTAAGGTTTGCGGCACGGCGGGCTCAAACGAAGGTATTTCATTGGCTGCTGAAAGAAATTCATCCGGTATCAAGAGGGCCTTGCCGCCGTTGCCCGCGTTGAGGGCGTTCGAGGCCGCGGCCCGGCGCTTGAACTTCACCGAGGCTGCCAACGACCTTTGCCTCACTCCGTCTGCCATCAGCCACCAGGTTCGATCCCTCGAGGAATTGCTGGGAACAGCGCTGTTCATCCGTGAACCGCATTGCCTGAAGCTGACCCGGACCGGGGAGGCATACCTGAACGACCTGACCCCCATCCTTGATGCACTCGACGCAAGCACACGGCGGGTGTCGCACGGCAGGTCTGCCGACCGGCTGCGCGTGCTGACGACACCCGGGTTTGCCGCACGCTGGCTGGTACCGCGATTGAGCCGGTTCGACAGCCGCGACCAGATCGCCATCTCGGTCTCGCAGGGCGCGCCCTGCATGGACTTCTCGCGCAACAATGCCGACATCGTCATTCACTGGGGCGACACTCCGGTTCAGGGAGCTGTGGTGGAGCCGATGATGGAGTCAAGCCGCTACCCGGTTGCCAATGCACAGCTTGCAGAACGAGAGGGCCTTCGCGAGCCTGGCGACCTGCTCCGTTCGACCCTGTTGCATGACGAGGTTGATGACGGCTGGGAGGACTGGTTCATCGAGGCCGGCCTGAAGTCAAACGGTTTGCCACGGGGGCCGCGACTGGCCCATTGCGAACTCACACTGTCAGCAGCAGAACAGCAGCAAGGCATCGCCCTGGCCTATCACGCGATGGCAAAAGGCGCACTCGAAACGGGCCGTATCATCCGCCTCTTCGACATAGAAACGCCTCGCAGGACGATCTACTCGTTCGCCCATGCCGAGGGCCGCCACCGCTGCCCGGACATTCGCCATTTCAGGTCTTGGATCCTCGAAGAGGTCAGTCGCCAGGGGTTGCTGAGCGGTGGTAACCATCACGACCTGACAACCTCCGCGAAGGCCGGATAACCTAGCGCTGTGCGCGGAACACTTCCCAATCGCCTGGAATTCCCCTGAGCGACTGCCTCCCACGGTCTTCAAAGCGGAAATCCGCACTGCCGACCATCAGGTCAACGACCGGCCGCGTCACCAGTATTTCACCAACGCCAGCCAGACTCATCACGCGCGCTGCAATGTGAACATTGAGCCCGCCAATGTCGCCGCCGCGCAATTCGATCTCGCCGGCATGAATGCCGACCCGGATGCCAAGCCCGATCGTCGCCAGGGTTTCGATGAGTTGTTGCGCGCTCTCGACCGCGCGTCCGGATCCGTCAAACGTGGCCACGATCCCGTCGCCTGTCTGCTTTATCAACCGCCCCCGATGCAGCGCAACCACCTCGGCGGAGATTTGATCATGCCGGTCGAGCAAGTCACGCCACACCGCATCCCCAAGCCGTTCGGCCGTTTCCGTCGAACCGGCGATATCCGTCATGACGACAGTGGACAGCACCCGGCTTTCATCGACGGAAGCCGGCTTAGTACCGGTCAGGAAGTTCCGGATTTCCGACAATGATTGGCCTGTATCCCCCACCCAGAACAGATGCCCACCAGCCCCGCAATCCACGTAGCTGGCGTTTGCAAGCGTGTCTGCAAGGTGACGGCCGGCGCTTGCAGGCACCTGCAAGTCATCTTCGCGGTGCAACACCAGCACGGGTGTCCTGACCACCGGCAATACGTCGAGCACGTCTATGCCGAAGTTCACCTCGAAATAGTGCTGCATGGCCGATGGCGTGCTGGCATAGCGTTCTATGCGCGCGAACATCTTGCACATGGTGTCGTCGCCTGCCAGGTGCGGTGCAAGCACCGACAGGGCCGCACCCCCGCCCCGGCCCCAGTCTTTAACCCACTTGGCGAGATTGGTCCGGCGGGTTTCCACACTGTGCATGTGTGGATAGGACAAAGATGCACAAGCCTTTCCGTAAGCTCCGAACACGACGATCTGGCTGACACGGGAAGGATGAGTGGCCGCGACCAGGAATGCCAGTGCACCACCTTCGGAAAACCCCACGATGCAGGCGCGCTTACTGCCCGCATGGTCCATGACGGCCAGCAGGTCATCCATTCTTTCTTCAAGCGTGGGCGTGCCTTCCATGGCATCGGACAGGCCCTGTCCGCGCTTGTCGAAGGTGATGACACGGGCAAACTCGGCGAGTTTGCGCAGGTACCTGGTGTAGCCAGGAAAGTCGTGCAGCAGTTCAACGTGCGAAATCATGCCAGGCGCGATGATCACATCATGGCTGCCGTTGCCCATCACCTGGTAGGCGATGCTCAAACCATGGCTGTCTGCGAAATGCGTCTCGGGCAAACTCATCTTGAAAACGCTACGTAAAAGCAAAAGCGATGTCCACTGACGGTTGTGGTGGAAAGTGGTGCGGGCCGTGCGTGAAAGACTCGCCACTGTCTTTTAGCTCTGCTAAAGCTCTCGCCCATGAAACTCGTCGACTGGCTAAAGCAGGCAGGCATGAGCAAGGCGGAGGTTGCCCGGGCACTGGGCATTTCGCCGGGCCGCATCTCGCAGCTTCTGGCCGGCGACACACCCTCATTCGAACTTGCCCTCAGGATTGGCAGTCTCAGCGGTGGCAAGGTGCGCCCGCAGGACCTGTCAGACGGGCTGAAAGGACCTGGACCCATGACCAGCGAACTCGATACCGTGGCGAGCGCCATTGCCGCCATCAAGGCTGGCGAGATGGTTGTCGTGGTGGACGACGATGACCGCGAGAACGAAGGCGACCTGATTGCCGCCGCGTCGAAAGTCACCATCGAGCAGATGGCGA
This sequence comes from uncultured Anderseniella sp., assembly GCA_964390445.1. Classification (GTDB taxonomy): domain Bacteria; phylum Pseudomonadota; class Alphaproteobacteria; order Rhizobiales; family Aestuariivirgaceae; genus Anderseniella. The sequence goes on along the minus strand of CAYMJJ010000002.1, from coordinate 55,815 downwards.
CAATGGTCCGCTACGGCTCCGGCATCGTGTGTGCACCGATGACGCGCGAGGATGCACGGCGGCTGAAGCTCGATCCGATGGTGTCCGACAACGACGCGCCGCTGGGCACCGCGTTTACCGTGTCGATCGACTACAAGGAAGGCCTCACCACCGGCATCTCGGCCAGGGAGCGTTGCGCCACCGTGCATGCGCTCGCAAATGCCAATGTGCATGCAGATGACTTCGTGCGCCCCGGCCACGTGTTCCCGCTGATCGCCAAGCGCGGCGGCGTACTGATGCGCTCAGGTCACACCGAAGCCGCCGTTGACCTGGCCCGGCTTGCCGGCGAGCCGCCGGTGGGGGTGATCTGCGAACTGGTCAACGACGACGGCACCGTCAAGCGCGGTGCGCAGGTGATGGCGTTTGCCCGCGAGCACGGCTTCAGGATCATTTCCGTGGCCGACCTGATTGCCTACCGCCAGCAGCGCGAACGGCTGGTCGAGCGCGATGGCGAATTTACCGTGGAGACCCCGGCCGGCACCGCAAATGGCATCGCCTATTCGACCCAGTTCGACCCGGTGCAGCACCTGGCGCTGGTCTATGGCGACATCTCGTCGGGCCAGGACATCCCCGTGCGCCTGCACCGGCAGGACCTGGTGGAGGACGTGCTCGGCAACCGCAACACGCTCAACAAGGTCTATGACATCTTCAGGGCCGAAGGCCGAGGCATACTTGTCTACCTGCGCGAAGGCACGGCCGGCGTGCCGGCCTCCCGCCTCAAGACCCAGACCTCTCCCAGCGACGAGGATACCGGTTCCGCGCGCGCGCGAGAAGAGTCATGGCGCGATGTCGGGCTTGGCGCACAGATCCTGCGCGACCTGTCGGTCAAGTCGATCCGCCAGATTGCCAGCCGGTCACGCCATTATGTCGGGCTTTCCGGCTTCGGCGTGGAAATCAGCGACACCATCATCCTGGGCGAGTGAACCCAGTTTGCCGGGCCGGGCTAGCGCTTCAGCAGCCCGCCCAGCACGCCACGGATCAGGCTGTTGGAAATGTTGCGCACGATCACCGTACCTAATTGGCGGCCCACGCTGCTGGCAACGTTCTTGACGAACCGGTCCGTTGCTGAATCCGGCTGGCGTGAGCGGCTGGTGCCGGAGGATTTCCTTGCAGCCTTGGCCTCGGCTTCGGCGGCCTCCAGTTCGGCTTGCTGCCGGGCAATCTGCTCGCCCTTCTTCTGCAGCAGTTCATAGGCCGACTCGCGGTCCACCGCTTCATCGTAGAGGCCGAACACCGGGCTGTTCTGCATCGATTGGGCACGCTCTGCTGGCATGACCGGACCAAGCTTGCCCGAAGGCGGACGGATCAGCGTGCGCTCGACCATGGTCGGGATGCCCTTGGGGTCCAGCACCGAAATCAGCGCCTCACCCACGCCAAGCTGGGTGATGGCTTCCTCCGTGTCGAAGGCCGGGTTCTGGCGGAACGTGGTCGCCGCCGCCTTGACCGCCTTCTGGTCGCGCGGGGTGAACGCGCGAAGGGCATGCTGCACCCGGTTGCCCAGCTGCGCCAGCACCGTGTCTGGCACGTCGAGCGGGTTCTGGGTGACGAAGTAGACGCCAACGCCCTTGGAGCGGATCAGGCGCACCACCTGTTCGACCTTGGTCAGCAGGCTGGGCGGGGCCTCGTTGAACAGCAGGTGCGCCTCGTCGAAGAAGAACACCAGCTTGGGCTTTTCCGGGTCACCCACTTCGGGCAGTTCCTCGAACAGCTCCGACATCAGCCACAACAGGAACGTTGCGTACAACTGCGGCGACTGCATCAGTTCGTCGGCAGCCAGGATGTTGATGTAGCCGCGGCCATCCCGGGTCGTGCGCATCAGGTCGTTGATGTCGAGCGCCGGTTCGCCAAAGAAGTTTTCGCCGCCCTGCTGCTCCAACACGATCAGGCGCCGCTGGATGGCCCCAATTGTGCGCCGGTCAACGTTGCCATAGTCGGTCGACAGCGAGGCGCCGCGATCAGCAAGGTCCGACAACATGGCCCGCAGGTCCTTGAGGTCGAGCAGCAACATGCCTTCCTCGTCGGCAATGCGGAAGGCAATGTTGAGCGCACCTTCCTGTGCATCGGTCAGGCCCATCAGCCGGGATATCAGCAGCGGCCCCATCTCCGAGATGGTAGTGCGGATCGGATGGCCCTGCTTGCCGAACAGGTCCCAGAAGATGGTCGGGAAGGCCTCGAAGCCATAGTCGTCAAAGCCGATCGTCTTGGCCCGCTTGAGCAGGAAATCCTTCGGTTCGCCTTCGCGCGATACACCCGACAGGTCGCCCTTGATATCGGCGGCAAACACCGGCACCCCGGCTGCCGAAAAGCCTTCGGCCAGGATCTGCAAGGTCACCGTCTTGCCGGTACCAGTCGCGCCCGTCACAAGACCGTGCCGGTTGGCCAGCTTCAGGTAAAGCTCCTCACGCTTGGTGCTTTTGCCTAGAAAAATGGTGCCTTCGCTCATATCTGTTGCCTTGTCCGCCAAATCGGTGTTGCTGCCGAGGCACATGCTATACAACATTACCGCGCGCGAAACCTAGACCTTCTGCCGCGTTCACGGAGTACAAAGATGCAAGAGCTGATCGACCGCGTGGTGGCCAGGACCGGGCTGTCGCCGGAGACCGCCGAGAAGGGCATCGGCATCATGCTGTCGCTGGTCAAGTCGCAGGGCGACAAGGCCAAGGTCGAGCAATTGTTTACCGCGGTGCCCGGTGCAAGCGAGATTGCCGCTCAGCACGGTGGCGATGGCGGCAGGCGCGGCGGCATGCTGAACATGCTGGGCGGCGGCATGATGGGCGGGCCGCTGGTGGCCATCACCAAGCTGCAGTCTGCGGGGCTGAACATGGAGCAGGTCAAGGCGCTCGGCAAGGAAACCCTCGGCTACGCAGAGGAAAAGGCCGGCAAGGAGCTGGTGCGCGACGTGGCCAGCTCGATCCCCGGCATCTCCAGCTACCTGTAACCGCTGGTGATAGGTTCGACCAAAGCCGGTTTGCCGTTGTGGCCGGGCTGCGCTATCACATCTTGCAACGCAACATGCGAGCGGGTTGATTGATCATGACCGAACTGGACCTGACAGAAGACTTTGCACCCATCGACGAGGCGCAATGGCGCGCGTTGGTGGACGCCAGCCTGAAGGGCCGTCCGTTTGACAGCCTGCGTTCGAAAACCGCTGACGGCATCGTCATCGAACCCGTCTACGCGCCCGCCACCGATGCGCGGGCCGTACCCGCCGGTCCGCCCCGTGAGGCAGTTGAATACTGGACGCTGACGCAGCGCATTGACTTTCCCGAGACCACCCCCGCAAACCAGCAGATACTGGACGACCTCGAGAACGGCGCCAGCGGGCTTTCGCTGGTGCTACCGGGCAGTGTCAGCGCCGGAGCGTACGGGGTGGCGGTCAGCGATGCCCGCTCAATCGAGCAACTGTTCGACGGTGTGGAGCTGGATTTCATCTCGCTGCGGCTGGACGGCGGCCGCAACGGGCGCGACCTCGCTTTGCTGGTGCTGGATGAATACAAGCGGCGCCTGCTGGACCTGTCGCGCTGCCGGCTGGACCTGGGGCTCGACCCGCTTGGCGCGCTGGCGCAGAACGGTACCATCGTCAACCGCGCCGAACTGGCAAAGCGGTCAGGCGACATGTTCAGCCGCGCGCGCAAGCTGGATCATACCGGCGGTGTCTTCTGTGCAGACAGTCGCGTCTATCACGGGGCAGGTTGCTCGGAAGCGCAGGAACTTGCCTTCGCGCTTGCAACTGCGGTGGACTATATCCGCATGCTGGAGGACGCCGGCATCGACCCGGCCATCAGCGCCCCGCAAACCTCGATGTTGCTCACCGCCGATGCCGACCAGTTCCTCACCATGGCCAAGCTGCGCGCCGCGCGAATGCTGTGGGCACGGCTGCTGCAGGCATCCGGCCTTGAAGCTTCGCCGCTCACGCTGCACGTGGAAACCGCCCAGCGCATGATGAGCCGCCGCGACCCGCACGTGAACCTGCTGCGCTCGACCTCAGCCGCATTTGCCGCCGGGGTTGGCGGGGCAGACAGCGTCACCGTGCTGCCATTCACCCACGCGCTGGGCCTGCCCGACGCGATGGCCCGGCGCATGGCGCGCAACACCCAGTCGCTGCTGCTGGAAGAAAGCAGGCTGGGCCGGGTGGAGGATGCCGCAGCCGGGTCCGGCTACGTCGAAACGCTGACCACGCAATTGGCGCGCGAAGCGTGGACCCTGTTCCAGTCGGTCGAGCGCGACGGTGGCATGATGGCATACCTGCAAACCGGCAAGCCGCAGGCACTCATCGCGGCCACAAGGGCGCAGCGCGACAAGGATATCGCGCGGCGCAAGATTGCGCTCACCGGCGTGTCGGAGTTTCCAAACCTCAACCAGCCCGCTGTACGCACCGTATCAATGCAGGTGCCGGAAGACTGGTCCACCGGCTCGCCGTGGAAGGCCGACATGATAACCTGCGAACCCTTCGCACTACACTGCCTCGCTGAGCCTTTCGAACGCTTGCGCGATGCAGCGGATGCTCATCAGGCTGCCACCGGCGAATGTCCGAAGGTGTTCCTCGCCACCCTCGGCACGCCTGCCGACTTCACCGTGCGCGCTACCTGGATGGCAAACCTTCTGGCCTCAGGTGGCATCGAGACCGTCACCGGCACGCTGGATGAATTCCAGTCGAGCGGCCTTGCCGTCGCCTGCCTCTGCTCGTCCGATGCGATCTATGCCACCGAGGCGGAAGCCACCGCTCAGACGCTATCCCGGCTGGGCGCCACCACCGTCATGATGGCAGGCCGCCCGGGCAACATCGAAGCCCTGCTGCGAGACGCAGGCGTCAATGATTTCGCATACGCTGGTCAGGACGTGATCGAACTTCTCGCAAGGCTGCACAAGCAATTGGGCGTGACAACGACGAAGGCTGGACAATGAGCAAGCTACCGGATTTCAGCACTGTTGATTTCGCCGTGCCGGACGTTGCGCCAGCCCGCAACACCGATGCCATATGGACGACGCCGGAAGGTATCGACGTACGCCAGAGCTATGGCCCGGCTGATATTGCAGGTCTCGGCTTCGTGAACGGCTGGCCGGGGGCTGCCCCCTTCGTGCGCGGGCCTTATCCGGCCATGTACGTCACCCAGCCGTGGACCATTCGCCAGTATGCGGGCTTCTCCACGGCGGAGGATTCCAACGCCTTCTACCGGCGCAACCTTGCGGCTGGCCAGAAGGGCCTGTCGATCGCCTTCGACCTGGCCACCCACCGCGGCTACGATTCCGATCACCCGCGCGTCACCGGAGACGTGGGCATGGCGGGCGTGGCGATCGACTCCATCTACGACATGCGCACCCTTTTCGATCGCATTCCGCTCGACCAGATGTCGGTCTCGATGACCATGAATGGCGCGGTCCTGCCCATCATGGCGCTCTATATCGTTGCAGCAGAAGAACAGGGCGTGTCCGCCGACAAGCTGACCGGCACCATTCAGAATGACATTCTGAAAGAGTTCATGGTCCGCAACACCTACATCTATCCGCCCCAGTACTCGATGCGGATCATCTCCGACATCTTTGCCTACACCTCGGCCAACATGCCGAAGTTCAACTCGATTTCGATTTCCGGCTACCACATGCAGGAAGCGGGCGCGACCGCCGACCTTGAACTTGGTTACACGCTGGCCGACGGCATCGAGTATGCACGCGCCGGCGTGGCTGCCGGCCTGCCCATCGACAAGTTCGCACCACGGCTGTCGTTCTTCTGGGCTATCGGCATGAACTTCTTCATGGAAGTGGCAAAGATGCGCGCTGCGCGCATGTTGTGGGCCAAACTGATGACCGAGTTCAACCCGCAAAACGAGCGGTCGCTCAGCTTGCGCACCCATTCGCAAACGTCCGGCTGGTCGCTGACCGCGCAGGATGTGTTCAACAATGTCGGGCGCACCTGCATCGAGGCGATGGCCGCCACGCAAGGCCACACCCAGTCGCTGCACACCAACGCGCTGGATGAAGCGCTTGCCCTGCCGACCGACTTTTCCGCCCGCATTGCGCGCAACACCCAGTTGTTCCTGCAGCAGGAAGCTGGCACCTGTCGCGTCGCTGATCCGTGGGGTGGCAGCTATTACGTCGAGCGCCTGACCGCCGACCTTGCAGCAAAGGCGTGGGCGCACATCCAGGAAGTCGAGGGCATGGGCGGCATGGCCAGGGCCATCGCCGACGGCCTGCCGAAGCTGCGCATCGAGGAAGCCGCCGCGCGCACCCAGGCACGCATCGATTCCGGCGAGCAGACCGTGGTTGGCGTCAACAAGTACCAGGCCAATGACGACAGCGAGATTGACATCCTGAAGGTCGACAACACCTCCGTGCGCAACCAGCAGCTCGACAAGCTCAAGCGCCTGCGCGCTGAACGCAGCCAGGCCAGCGTCGACGAGAAACTCGAAGCGCTGACCAGGGTCGCTCAAACGGGACAGGGCAACCTGCTCGCGGCGGCTGTCGATGCAGCCCGCGTCAAGGCAACTGTCGGCGAGATTTCCGCCGCGCTTGAGAAGGTCTGGAGCCGCCACGTCGCAAAGACCCAACTGTTGAAGGACGTCTACCGCCGCGAGGCTGGTGCGAACTCGGAAGCCATCATGCGCGCGCAAGGGGCCGTTGAGGCTTTCCGCGAGGCCGATGGCCGCGCACCGAAAATTCTCGTCGCCAAGATGGGTCAGGATGGCCACGACCGTGGACAGAAGGTCATCGCAACGGCGTTCTCCGATCTCGGCTTCGAGGTGGAAGTCGGCCCGCTGTTTGCCACGCCCGATGAGGTTGCGCAGCAGGCCATCTCCAGCGACGTGCACGTGGTCGGTGTGTCGTCTCTGGCCGCCGGTCACCTGGCGCTCGTGCCGGCGTTGCGTGCCGCACTGGAACAGCAGGGCCGGCCCGACATCATGATCGCCATTGGCGGCGTAATCCCGCCGCAGGACTATCAGGCCCTGCTCGACATGGGGGCTGCGGTCATCTTCCCGCCCGGCACCGTCATCGCAGACGCCGCCGTGCGGCTGCTGACCAAGCTCAACGCCAAGCTGGGCTACAGCCAGGAAGCAGCCGAGTAGCCGTCTTGGCGCTAGCGCTCGCGGCCGTGCAGTTTCAATTGCCTGCGTGCGTTCGCGGCAATGGCTTGCTCGCCAGCATCGAGCGCATAGACATAGGCATGCGTGTAGAAGAAGCAGGCTGCATCGATTTCGCCAGCCGCCTCGCGTTGCGTGCCGGCGTGCTGATAAAGCGCTGCAAGCTCAGCCAGATCGTTGGTGTCGTGAGCCTCCAGCATGGCCTGCTGGAGCGCCCCAGCTTCGTTCATGTGCTGGCGAACCGGTTTGCCACCCACTCATGAAAACAATGGGTTGGCGGGTCCATGACCGGCGAGAACTTGCCTCCGTCGTACAGCGAAGCCGAGCGGCCCTTCTGCATGCCTTCGACGACGAAGATGTCCTCGATGAAGACATCCTTCCACATCTTGGCGTTCCTTTCGCGCATGTCCGCCATATCTGGCTGGCACATCTGCTCGCTTGTGTAGAAAATCTCAATGCGCTCAATGGTTTGGTTATGGCCTTGCGGGTCCAGCATGATTGCAAACGTATGGTCGCGATGAACGCCGAGCAGCACATTGGGATAAAGCGCGACATATTCCGCCCCGGTGTCCCACTTGTCCGACAGACCCTCAAAGTTGGCGAACGCACGGGTTTCATCGAGCTTCGGGTTGTAGACCACCGTACCCTGGCCCGAATATGCGCCGGGCTCGACAATGTTGTAGTGATCTTCCAGCCGCGAATACGAATTCAGACCCGGGTGAACCCACGGCAGGTGGTAGCTTTCGCAATAGTTCTCTACTGCAAGCTTCCAGTTGCACTTCACCTCGAGTGTAAACGATGAGTCGTCGCCTGCATGGAACAGCGGCCGATCAACAAACTCCTGCCACTGGCCTAGCAGTTTGGCCGCGTGATCCTCGAAGGGCGGGGCATTTCCATCAAGGTTGACGAATATCATACCCATGAACACATGGCTGCGGACTTCAAGCAGGCCCAATTCTTCGCGCTTTATACAGTCATGCAGGTTGTTGCCGGGTCCGCCAACATGCGGGGTGGTGCGCAATGACCCGTCAAAGTTGTAGCACCACGAGTGATAGGGGCAGCGGATGGTGGTGCGCAGGGTGGTCTTCTCCGAGACCAGAATCATGCCGCGGTGACGGCAGACATTCTGGAACACCCTGATTTCATTGTCAGTTCCGCGCACCATCAGCAGCGGCTGGCCGAGGAAGGTGACCGGGTTGGCATCGCCGGGTGCGGTCACGTCCTTGGCGAATCCCATGCACGCCCAGGTGGAGGCAAACAGCACTCGCTTCTCGGCCTCGTGGAGGTCGGCATCAGTGTAGAAGGCATTCGGCAGCCCGGTCGCGGTCTCCACCGGTTGCATGACGGACTGAAGCATTTCGTGAGTAAGAACAGCCATTTGATGATGCCTTGCAGAGGGTGCCGATGGTCTGATGATGACAGCTTTCGCGCCCGGCAAATCCGCCTGCAGCGTCATTTCCGGTGCAATTCGCGCCACCCGAAGACCGCGGCACAATACTTGCGTCCATGCACGTAACGTCTCACCAATGAACGGAAAATCGTGCCGATATGGACATGAACAGACGCTCGATGTTTTCAGCCGCAGGACTTGCCGGTGCAGCCCTTGCGATGACACCGGCGCGGGCTGCGGTGAGCGGCGGGATGCTGAGCGCACGCGAGTTCGGCGTCGAGGCGAACGCGGCCCGCGACCAGTCGGGCCCACTGCAACAGGCGTTCGATGCAGCTTCCCGGCGCGGCGGCTACCTGCTGCTCGAACCGGGCCTCTACATTGCGTCGGGCCTGCGCATCACTGCGCCGCTCAACCTGGTGGGCGTGCAGGGCCAGACCCGGCTGGTGCAGTCCGGGCCGGATCCGGTGCTGAGCGTCCAGGGCACGTCGGGGGTGCGGCTTGACGGGCTGGTGATCGACGGCCAGTTGCGCCCAACTTCATCGGCGCTCGTCGCGGCAACCTCGGTGCGCGACCTCACCATCATCAACTGCCTCGTTACCAATGCCGGGGCCAACGGCATCTCGCTGACCAACTGTTCAGGCAGCCTCACTGCCTCGACCATCGACACCTGCGTGCAGGCGAGCGTGTTCAGCATGGGCGCGCGCGGCTTGCGCATTGACGGCAACCTCATCACGAGCGCAGGCGACAACGGCATTCTCGTCTGGCAGCCGGACAAGCTGGAAGACGGCACCATCATCACCGGCAACCGCATCGAGAAGATCGAGGCGCGCTCGGGCGGCGAAGGCCAGAACGGCAACGGCATCAACGTCTACCGCGCCGGCAACGTGCTGGTCGCCAACAACCGCATCGACGCGTGCGCCTTCTCGGCGGTGCGCAATAACTCCGGCTCCAACATCCAGATCGTCTCGAACAACTGCACGCGGGCAGGCGAGGTGGCGCTGTATTCCGAGTTCGCCATGCAAGGCTCGGTGATTGCCAACAACCTTGTCGATGACGCGGCCACCGGCATCTCGATCACCAACTTCAACGACGGCGGCCGGCTGGCCGTGTGCCAGGGCAACCTGGTACGCAACCTGCGCCTCTACGACCACCCGGTCGACAAGCGCGGCACCGGCATCTCGGTTGAGGCCGACACGGTGGTTTCTGCAAACGTGATCGAGAACGCGCCCACCGCCGGCATCTGGATCGGCTGGGGCAAGTACCAGCGCAACGTCTCGGCCAGCGCCAACGTGATGCGCAACTGCGCCATCGGCATCGCGGCCCAGGTGGCGGCAGGCGCGGGCCACGTGATGATCAGCAACAACCTGATTGCAGGAGCCGGGCGCGGGGCGATCCTCGGCATGGACCACGACACGGTGGCAACGAAGGACCTCGGGCTTGCCGGCAGCAACGCACCGGCCACGCTGAGTGTGTCAGGCAACGTGGTGAGTTGAGGTTTTTGGCGCGCGACTAAGTGGATCGTGCACTAGACCGCCCTCACCTCGCCCACATGGATGCCACGCCAGTTGTGCATCGGTTCGACGGTCATGCCGGCCAGCGCGGCGGCCTCCTCATCGGTCCAGCAGTCAAGCCCGGCAAGGACGCGCGCCAGTGCCACCTCGACGCCACGGCTGGCGCCGTCATCGACCTTCATGGCAACGCCGATGCCAGCATGCGGGATGGCGGCGCAATAGACGCCTTCCGCCCCCACCTTGACGAAGGCGCGCGGCACCGCCTCCATCAGCCTGGTGCAGAACCGCTTGGTGCCTGCGACCATGAAGGGGTGGGCGCGCACTGCCTCGATGATGCGGCGGCAGGCGGCGGCGCGGGTGTCGCTCAGGCCTTCGCCTGAGGCAAATCGCTGGAAGCCGAGCGCAATGTTGCGAAGCGGCAGTGCCCAGGTCGGCACCGAACAGCCGTCGATGCCGCACGGCGCGCACGTCAGGTCATAGTCGCACATCTCGCCATAAGTTATCTCGATGGCCTGCTGCACCGGGTGATCGCGCCTCGTGTAACCTTCGGGGTCAACGCCAAGCTGACGCGCGAAGGCCAGCATGAAGGCGTGCTTGCCGGAGCAATTGTTGTGAACAGCAAGCGCCTCGCCGCCGCTGCGCACAAGGTCGCGCAGCGCACTGCCCAGCGATGGCCACTGGGCACCGCATTCATAGGCGGCTTCGGACATGTGCGCCTTGGCGAGGGCAGAGCGCGCGGTTTCAACGTGGGCTTCCTCGCCATTGTGCGAAGCGACCGCCAGCGCGATCTCGCGGTCGTCCATGCCGTAGGCTTCGGCAATGCCGGCCTCCAACGCCGGCAGGGCCTGGAACGCCTTGATGGCGGAGCGGGGGAAGATGGGTGTGTCGATATCGCCGGAGCTGGCGAGCAATTCACCGCCAGGGCCGATCACCGCCCATGCGCCGCGATGCACGCTTTCGACGACGCCGCCACGGATGACTTCTGCAAGGATCGGGTCGGTCATGCCGTTTGCTTTCTCAAGGTTCCGTGCGGTACCTTAAGCGCAAACCATACCAGCGCCACGGCCTGCAGGCCGAGGAACAGGCCAAAGCCAGCCTGATAGGCTTGCGGCTGGTAGCCGCCGTCTGCTGCCAGAGGCCACAGGTCTATGATCGCGCCGATGGCATATTGCGACAGGAAGGCTACGGCGAACACCAGCGTGTTGAGGCAGCCGTTGGAGCGGCCCGCCAGGTCGGTACCGAAATACCGCGCCAGCCACGGATAGGCAAGGATGCCCGCCTGGCCGAACATGCCGAAGATGAACCACACCGCAGGAGCAAGGCTGACCGGTTCGAACAGGATCATCAGTTGTACCCCCATGAACAGCACGATGAAGCCGGTCATGGTGACGAGCAGGCTGACGCCCCGGCGTCCGAGCCAGTCGGCTACCCATCCGCTCATCAAGGTGCCGATCAGGAATCCGACCGCCTGCAGGCCCAGCACACCGGCGACGCCGGCCCGGTCGAGGCCCGCAATGTCGCGCAACCAGGGGCCGGCCCACAGGGTCTGGATGCCGATGTGACAGCCCGCCGTCAGCGCCACAAAGGGCGCGATGCGCCAGAACACGGGGTCGGTGTAGATGGTGCCGATGGCACCCAGAACGCTTGCGGCTGGTGTGCCGGGTGCAGCAGCCATGGAGGCAGGACGTTCCGGCACCACCAGATAGAGAAAGATCGCTACGGCAAAGGTGATGCCCATGATGCCGAGAAACATGTAGCGCCAGCCGAAGGTGGCGGTGGCCCATTCGGCCGGCACCGTCGCGGTCAGAATCCCCAGCCCCCCCACGGCCATGATGCAAGCGTTGGCCAACGCCCGGCGGTCTTCCGGCACCCAGATGCTGACCGCCTTGAAGCCTGCCATCAACCCGCCTGCCGAGCCGATGCCGATCAACATGCGGGCAAAGCTGAGGCCCCACTTGTCAGCTGACCAGGCGAACAGCAACGCACCCAAAGCGCCCACGCATAACAGCAGCGCCTGCACCTTGCGCGGGCCGAAGCGGTCCAGCAGAACGCCGAGCGGGATCTGGAAACCGGCAAAGCCGATCAGGTAAGCGGCGGTCAGCAGGCCCAGTTCGCCCGCGTCCAGGCCAATGTCGCTGACCAGGTTGGGGGCGATGACGGCGTTGACCGCGCGGTAGAGGTAGGACAGGAAATAGCACAGCGAGAACGGCAGCAGCACCGTCAGCAGCAACCGGACCAGGCTCATGTGGCGCACAGTGCCTGCAGCAGAGGTTGTGGTCATAAGCGGCTTACCTGCGGGGAACTGGCTGGGGCGCCAGGATTCGAACCTGGGAATGGCGGTACCAAAAACCGCTGCCTTACCACTTGGCTACGCCCCAATTAACGCGGATACCGGATGGTGACCGGCAGCCGATGGAGGCGCACCATACTGATTCCGCCTATCCGCTGCAACGGCACTTGTGAGCCTTCGTGATGACGGCTTGCGCACGCGGTATGACGGCGATATAACCCGGCGCTCAGACAGCAACGGAGTGTAGCGCAGCCTGGTAGCGCACCTGCTTCGGGAGCAGGGGGTCGTGAGTTCGAATCTCGCCACTCCGACCAATTAGAACGGGCTCGCCACGGATGACGTGGCGGGCCTGTTTGCTGTGTGCACACCATCACGCACTTGAGCGCCCTCCAGAACGGCAAAGGCCGGGGCTATGTCCCGCCCCGGCCCTGGTGGTCTGTGGCAACCGCAAGGGTTGCCTGATTTGGCGAGTGCTAGTTGGCTGTATTGGATTCAACGCCAAGCTGCTCGTTGGTCGCGCTGGGATCAACCGCCAGCTTGCCGGTCCTAGTGTCGATGAACTCGGCGCACTGGGTGTTGAAGGAATCCATCTGCTGGTTGGTGGCGTTCTCGACCAGCGAATCCTGCAAGGTCTTGCAGTCATTCCAGCGGGTCTGGATGTCGCGCTGGCCGTCAGCGTCAACACGCTGGTTGGTGACGTTCGGATTGTTGGGATCGATCTGGTCGGCCATGGCAGGTGCTGCCGAAAGGGTGGCGGCAAGTGCGATGGCGGTAACGGTGATAAACTTCTTCATCAGAATACTCCTCTTGCGGTATTGAAGCCTCGAAAAGCTGGTCTGCACTCGAGGACGCTATGAGGTATCAATGCCCGCCTCACCGGATCGGTTCCCAGGTTCCGGTTGCGTGCTGTGCAGGAGAACGCCCTTCGCAAGGGTTGATTGCGGCACGGTGCGCCATCACCTAGAATCGATGGAACCATTTGCGGGCTAAACCGTTATTGCGCTCATGCGGGACTATACGTTCACTAGTTGATCAACCGTGCGCCGGGAACACCTGCTCCACGCCAGGCGTTCGCTGCCCGGTGTCATCCTTCCAGGAGAATTTCGAAAATGAGCATTGCCAGCCAGATTGCACCCCTGCTGCCCAAACTTCGCCGCTATGCGCGGGCGCTGACCGGCTCACAGGCAAGCGGAGATGCCTATGTCGGTGCCATGCTGGAAGCCCTGATTGCCGATCCGGCAACCTTCGACAGTTCGAACGATGCCCGGGTGGAGGCCTATCGGGTGATGTCGTCGATGTGGAGTTCGCTCGACGTCAACCTGGAAGGAACGGCCTCCGAGGCCTGGGAGAAGAGTGCATCGCGCAAGCTTGAAGCGCTGACGCCGCTGGCCCGGCAGGCGTTTCTGTTGGTGTCTGTCGAGGAATTCACGGTCAACGAAGCTGCGGTCATTCTCGGCAAGTCAGCGGATGAAATGACGGCGCTGCTTGATCAGGCCGGTCACGAAATTGCCGAACAGGTGCACACGAGGGTGCTGATCATCGAGGATGAACCGCTGATCGCGCACGATATCGAGGCGCTGGTCGAGGATCTGGGCCACGAGGTGCTGGGCGTGGCTCGCACACGCGCCGAAGCGGTGGAGTTGGCCGACAAGACGGGGCCGGGGCTGGTGCTGGCAGACATCCAGCTGGCCGATGGCAGTTCGGGCATCGATGCGGTCAACGACATCATCAAGACTTTCGATGTGCCGGTAATCTTCATCACGGCATTTCCGGAGCGTCTGTTGACCGGCGAAAAGCCCGAGCCTGCGTTCCTGATCACCAAGCCGTTCGTGCCGGAAATGGTCAAGGCGATCATTTCGCAGGCGCTGTTCTTCGACCGTACGGCCGGGTCCAGGGAAGCGGCGGCCTGAATGGCCGGATGGTGGCTGCACGCACCCGCCGGGAACTGAATTCCGAGGCTGGCGTTTACCTTACAACCTACAAACTCAAAGGAGATTGTCATGTTGTATTGGGCCATTGTTTTCTTCGTCGTCGCACTGATTGCAGGTGTGCTGGGGTTTGGTGGCATTGCCGGCGCATCTGCCGGTATTGCCCAGATCCTGTTCTTCATCTTCCTCATTGCGCTGGCGGTCTCGGTCATCGCGCACATATCGCGCCGCGCCTGACCGGCAGCAGGCCTACAGGGCCATGTGCACGCATTGCGGCCCGGTTGAGACCACGTCGGTTTCATCCGGGCCGTTTCGCATGAGCAAGCATAACAGGCGGGAAAAACAACCCAATGAGCGATGAATTGCTGGAAGAAGAATCGACGATCGACCTGGACAAGAAGGAAGAAGAATCGGTCGCGCAAAACGCAAGCCTGGCCACACCGGTGTTGTATGAAATCATCCGGCGGGCGGGCGAAGAGGAATTGACGCGCCCGGTGCAGTCGCTTGTCATCTCGGGATTTGCTGCGGGGCTTGCGATTGGCTTTTCGGTACTGGCGGAGGCCATCCTGCTGGCCCACCTGCCGGATGAACCGTGGCGGCCGCTGGTCGACAACCTGGGCTACAGCGTCGGCTTCGTGATGGTGATCATGGCGCGGCTGCAACTGTTTACCGAGAACACCATCACCGTCGTGCTACCCACCCTGCTGAAACCCAGCAAGATTGGTGTTACGGGCCTTGCGCGGCTGTGGTCGAGCGTGCTGGCGGCAAATTTCGTCGGCTGCGCGCTGTTCGCTGCCGGGCTTTACTACACCGGCGCGATACCGGCTGATGTGCTCGCAGCCAGCCTGTCGATCAGCCATCACATGATGGAAAACACGGTGTGGCAGATGTTCATCAAGGGCATCTTTGCCGGCTGGCTGATTGCGGGCCTGGTGTGGATGCTGCCCAATGCGCACTCGGCCGGGCTGTGGCTGATCATCCTGGTCACCTACATCATTGCAGCGGGCGACTTCACGCACGTTGTTGCGGGAACGGTGGAAGGCATGCTGCTGGTCTACGCAGGTGATGTGTCCCTGGCTGCAATGCTGGGCGGGTTCTTCCTGCCGACGCTGCTGGGTAACATCGTTGGCGGCACAGGGCTGTTTGCCCTGCTCACCTATGGACAGATCGAGCAGGAACTGCACCAGAAAACATCTGGCATCTACGAAATCTTCAGCAAGGAGAAGTGACGCCGGGCCGGCGCAAGCGGCAGGTCGTCAGCTGGCGAGATCAAGCTCGGCATGGCCAAGCACTTCGGCGAGGCGCTTGCGCGCCCGGCTGACCCGGCTTTTCATGGTGCCGACGGCGACACCGCAGATTTCGGCAGCTTCCTCGTAGGCCATGCCTGACGCACCGATCAGGATGATCGCTTCGCGCTGGTCGGCCGGCAGGTCGGCCAGTGCGGCCTTCAGCTCTTCCAGGGCAAGGTGGCTTTCCTGGTTGCCTTCGACCGCCTGGCGCCCGGCAATCATGCCGTCAGCATCCTCGATCTCGCGGCCCTTCTTGCGCATCTGCGAGTAGAACTCGTTGCGCAAGATGGTGAACAGCCACGCGCGAAGGTTGGTGCCCTCCTGGAATGACTGGAAGTTTGCCCATGCCTTGACCATGGTTTCCTGGACAAGATCATCGGCACGCGCAGGGTTTCCACTGAGCGAGTAGGCGAAGGCGCGAAGAGATGGAATGTTGCTAACCAGCCCTTCACGCAATTCCTGCGAAACGGCCATTGGTCAGTCCTCCTCCCCCTTTTCCTGTTGCTCCAGTTGCTTGAGCAACTCGGCAAAACGGTCCGGCACCGGCTCATTGGCGACTTCGTCATAAAGCTTTTTGAGGTGGCGTCCGATTGACTCCTCGACGATGGCGTCAGGCTTGCGAGATGGCTTGCCGACCCCGCCGTTGCCTTCTCCCGATGTTGCTTGATGCATTGTCTTCCTCATATGCCATCCACCGCGCCGTTAGCACCTGTTGAAGCCCGGCCACGCGTCCGAGCAGGACAAGCTCGATGACCAAGTAACGCAAACCTAGGCTGCGAAGTACCAGAATGCCAGCGTCAAGCCGACGATAGCCAACGCGGTGCCGATGAACAGGACATGCCTCGGCATTCGGTTGTCGGTGCCAGCGCGTGCTTCTTCCTTTGTCAGCTTGGTCATGAAACTTCCGAGTTCGATGGTGTTCGCGTTGATGTAATGAGGACCAAACGTTCGCCAAAGCATTTGGTTGCATATCAAATGATTGATGCGCTGACGCCCCTGAGCGCTGATCGGGAGGCCGGGGAAACTAGCTGGACGAAATCGGCAGGTCCGCTTCAAACAGCAAGCCGTTCTTGCGCCAGGTAAACCGCGTCTGGCCACCATATTGCCGGGCCAGCAGCTTTTCCAGCATGATCGTGCCAAACCCCTTCTGCGAGGGCTCGCTGGTTTTGCGCGACGGACTGGTTTCCGACCAGCGCAGTTTCAGGACATTGTCATCTTTCAGCATGTCGGCGTCCGGCTTGATGGAGATTTCAAGCTCGATCTTTCCATCGCGGTGGCTCAGCGCACCATACTTTGCGGCGTTGCTGGCGAGTTCATGAATGGCCAGGGCAATCATCTGGGCCTGCTGCGCGGTAACCATCACCGGCGCAATATTGCTGGTAATACGCCGATCCTCCGCCCTTTCGGCATCGAAGGGCGACAGGATCTTGCTGACCAGCGAATCGAGCTTTACCGAACCCCAGTTGACTTCAAACAGAGCATCCTGGGCCACGTTCAGCGCACGCAACCTGGCCTGAAGATTGCGCCGGTAGTCGTCGACGGTTGAAGACCGGGCAGCGGTCTGGTCTGCCAGGCTCGAAACAAGCTGCATGGTGTTGCGCACGCGGTGGGCGAGTTCCCGCACCAGCAGGTCGCGGGCCTGGGACGATTCCTTGGCGACAGTGATATCCTGCATGACAAGGCTTGCCGTCGTGCCACCCGCATCGTTCTCGATGGGTTCGCCCGCACTGACAAGCATCCAGCGCACCTTGTCCTGGCTGTCCCGCAACCGCACCGACGTGGTGCCGGGCAACGCCGCCTTGTTACTGAGGCTGTTGACCAATGCTGTCACGGCTGGCTGGTCCCGCGCATCGAACAGGTCATTCAGCAACCGGCCCTCGATCTCGCCGGGCTCCAGCCCCGTCAGTTCCATCAGCCGCAGGTTGGCCTTGACGACGAACCCGGTGCCAACCTCGATCTCGGCATTGGCGGTGCCGGTACCGTTGAACAACGATGTATAGGCAGCATCACGGATGGCGCGGGCATGCTCGCTGCGATCAAGCAGAGAGCCAACCTGCCGGTTGCGCTCCTGCAAGCGGGACTGCTCGTATGCGCCAAGCGCGACAAGCGTCAACAAGGATCCGAGGCCGAAAACCAGCATCGCCGCCGCAGCACTGGTTCGCCCTGCCGGAACCGCAATCGTCGCATTCCAGCTGCGGTCACCCACCTGGAGCTTGTAGTCCACAAGGGGGCGTCCTTCGATGGGGATCGTCGACGCGTAAATGACAATGCCGGAATCGATATTGGTGAGCCGCGCAATGATGCTGTCGTTGGTTTGTGAGACATTGACCAGTTCATTGATGGAAATCAGCGCACCCACCGCCCCGTTGAATTGGACCTGGGATGGCTCGCCAATGTCGTGCCGCGCAACCGGCAAGAACATCTGGAAAGCGGATTCGTCCGGGTTCTGGACCAGCGCAAACGGATCGCTGGTGGCGACATTGCCATGGTCAACGGCCCGGGCGAGAGCATCCTTGGCGTACTCATTTGACGAAATGTCCAGACCGAGGGCACGCTGGTTGCCAGTCATCGGGTAGATGAATTCGATGATGGCGTGATCGCGGTCGCCGGATACCGCCATCACGTCGGCGGCGGTGTTACGTTCGGTCGGGGTGAACGGGTATTTCCTGAAGCCGCGCTGTTGCCTGGCATATTCTTCAATGCTGCCAGCTTTCAAGAACTGGACCAGTTGCAGGGCGCGAACATGCGACGGCTGTGACAACTGGGCGGCAAAGTTCTCGAACTCGTTATCGGTCACATTACGTTTGATCGTGAAAAAGCCACGCAATGCACGCAGCTGGGCCTCGGTGACGAGTATTTTGCCCTGCATGTCCTCAACAAGCGTTTCGGCCGCAAACCGGTCGGTTTGCAGCCTTTTGCTATCGACGACACTGTAGGCTGTAAAGCCAGCCAAGGCGGATAACAGGATCCCGACGATCAGGATCAGGAATGAGACTGGGCGTTTTGGCAAGCTGGCCTCATGTACACCAGATACTGTTCAGCACGATAGCCGGAAGATCCCCTTACTGCCATAACCGGCAGTGACAATCAGGTTAAATCCAGTGACCCCTGGTTGACGGCCTGGGCGGCACGGGCAACTCGTAATGGGTATACTGGTTCGGACCAGCCCGCTTACTGTTTCCAGGCCAGGCACCATCAGGATCCTTGTAGATGATCGTCTGACCACTGTTTTGTACCAGAATATCACCTTCTGGTGCTTGAGATACCGCAAGACCCGTGATGACAAGGGCGGCGGCAGCAAGCGGCAGTGTGGTTATCCTGATGAACTGTTTCATGCGGAGAAAACGGCTCAGAGGGTCAAACAGTTCCGTTATAAAACGCATGCGGCGGCTTTTTTCCCAGTGAAGCCAATGCTTTCGCACATCGCCGTGTTCCGCTACCAAGTTGCTGACAACAAGCATGACGGACGATCATTATGGCCAAACAGAAGATGACACTGGAAGCCGCGCTGGCCCACGTGGTGCGCCTGAACGAGACCGGCCAGTTGCAGCAAAGCCTGCATCTGGCACGGCAGGTGGCGCAGGCCGCGCCTGGTTCAGCCATAGCCCAGAACGTGCTGTCTGCCGCAGCTGAAACCGCCGGCCAGCTTGCCGAGGCAGAAACGGCCGCGCGCGCCGCGCTCCGGCTTGACCCCCGAATGGTGGATGCACACTACAATCTGGGAAATGCCCTGCGCAGGCTGGGCCGCTACAAGGATGCCATCGACGCGCTGCAGCTGGCCAGATCACTGGCACCGCGTGACGTGGATGTGTTGCACAACCTGGCGCTCAGCTTTCAGGAGATCAGCCAGTTCGAGCGGGCCATCGAGGGCTTCCGGCAGGTACTGGCGATCCAGCCGGACCACGAGACCGCAGCGCTGGGGCTGGTGTTGTGCCTGACCGGCGAAGACCAGCAGGAAGAAGCCGAAACCCTGGCCCAGGGGCTGATCGCGCGGACACCGCAGGACGAGCGGGTGTGGGCCGTGCTGTTCGATGGCAAGCGCAGGCGCAATGACCTGCCCGGCCTCAAGGACCTGATCGGACGGGCGTCGCAGGCGCTGGGCAACCAGCATCATGTCGTGCTGCTGTCGCAAGCCCACGTCATGCGCGAGGAAGGCCAGGTGGCAAACGCCATTGCGATGCTGGATAGCATCGCGGCTCCGCATGATCACGGCGCGGACTTTGCGGCCACCCACGCGGAACTGCTGGGCAAGCTGCACGACCAGCAAAATGCCACGGCAAAGGCGTTCGAGCAGTTCACCCTTGCCAACCGTATCAGCCTGGACCGCTACGGTGGCCGGCTTCAGGAACGCGAAACCTACCTGCAGCGGCTGCGCGACCGCGCTGCGGCCTTCACGCCCGGGTGGTATGCCAACTGGACGCCGCACGAAGGCGAACATTCGCACGCCGAACCTGTGCTGCTGGTCGGGTTCCCACGTTCCGGCACCACCTTGCTGGATACCATCCTGCGCAGCCACTCACGCGTTTCGGTGCTGGAGGAACAGCCCGTCACCACCGCTGCCATGCTGGCGGCGCGCAACATGCTGGGCGAGGAGACCACGGGGCTTGCCGGCCTGACACCTGCACAATTGACCAGCCTGCAGGAGGCTTACCTGTCGGCGCAGGAAAAGCACCGGCCGGCCGGAGACACCTCCGACATCCTGGTCAACAAGATGCCGCTGTCGATGCTGGACGCGGGGCTGGTACACCGGCTGTTTCCGCGGGCAAAATTCATCCTTGCGCTGCGCCACCCGTGCGATTGCGTGCTGAGCTGCTTCATGCAGCGGTTCAAGCTCAATGCGGCAATGTCGAACTTCGTCGAGATCGAGCAGGCTGCGCGGTTCTATGATGCGACGTTCTCACTATGGCAGCAGTATCGCGAGGTGCTGCCATTGCGGGTCCACAGCCTGCGCTACGAAGACCTGATCACCTCGTTCGACGACACCATTGCGCCGCTGATGGAGTTTCTGCAGCTGGATTGGGAAGACGGTGTGCGTGACTATATCGAGACAGCAAAGACGCGCGGACGCATCAACACGCCTAGCTTCAACCAGGTCACCCGGCCGCTTTATACCAGTGCCAGCGGCCGGTGGCAGCGCTATGGCGAGCAGATGGCCCCGGCACTGCCGTTGCTGGCTCCGTGGGCAGAAAAGTTCGGGTACGAGGTGTAGCTCAGACCCGTTCAATGGCGCAGGCGATGCCCTGGCCGACGCCGATGCACATGGTGGCCAACGCCAGTTTCGCCTTGCATTGCTGCAGTTCAAGCGCGGCCGTGCCGGCAATGCGGGTGCCGGACATGCCAAGCGGATGACCCAGCGCGATGGCCCCGCCATTGGGGTTGACGTGTTCGGCGTCGTCGTCGATGCCCAGCTTGCGCAACACGGCAAGTGCTTGTGCCGCAAATGCCTCGTTCAGCTCGATCACGTCAAACTGCTTGACCTTGAGACCGAGCCGTTCGCACAGCCGTTCGGTGGCCGGCACCGGCCCTATGCCCATGATCCGCGGCGGCACACCGGCGACGGCACCGCCAAGAATGCGGGCAACCGGCGTCAGCCCGTGCCGTTTGGCCCCGGCTTCAGACGCAATGATCATTGCAGCCGCGCCGTCGTTGACGCCCGAGGCGTTGCCCGCCGTGACCGACCCGCCCTCGCGAAACGGTGTGCGCAGGCCAGCAAGCTGTTCGGCGGTGGTGTCGGCGCGCGGGTGCTCGTCGGTGTCGAACAGGATGGTGGCAGCCCTGCCGTGGTTTACGGTAACGGCGGTGATTTCGCGCGCCATCCGGCCACTTTCGATGGCACTGGCTGCCTTTTGCTGCGAGCGCAGGGCGAACGCGTCCTGGTCCTCCCGCGAGACCTGGTAGTCTGCGGCCACGTTTTCGGCGGTCTCGGGCATGGAGTCGACGCCGTACTGGGCCTTCAGCACCGGGTTGACGAAGCGCCAGCCGATGGTGGTGTCGTAGACCGCGTTGTTGCGCGAAAACGCCGTGTCGGCCTTGGGCATGACAAACGGTGCGCGAGTCATGCTTTCAACGCCGCCGGCAATGCACAGGTCAGCCTCACCAGCCTTGATGGCGCGGGCCGCGATCAGCATGGCGTCCATACCGGAGCCGCACAGCCGGTTGACGGTGGTGGCGGGTGCGTTCTGCGACAGGCCCGCCAGCAGCACCGCCATGCGGGCAACGTTGCGGTTGTCCTCACCGGCCTGGTTGGCGCAGCCGAAGATCACGTCGTCCAGTTGGTCCCATTGCACGTTTGCGTTGCTGTGCATCAGGCTCTTGAGCGGAATCGACGCGAGATCGTCTGGCCGCACCGTCGCCAGCGCCCCGCCGAACCGGCCGATGGGCGTGCGTATATAGTCGCAGATGAAGGCTTCAGCCATGCCGCTTGATCAGTTTCCAGGCAGCCGGAAAAACAATGGCTGCCAGCACCAGCTTGGCAATGTCGCCGGGGATGAACGGCAACAGGCCAAACTCAACCGCCTTTTCCGCACCGATCAGCGTGGCGAGCCAACCAAGGCCCAGCGCATAGATCGCCACGGTGCCGGCCAGCATGGCAAGGCCCATGGTCAGTACGTTGCGGTCGAAGCCGCGCTCGGCCAGCCAGCCGGTGATGCCGGCGGCCAGCACGAAGCCTGCCAGGTAGCCGCCGGTCGGACCAGCCATGTACAGAAGGCCGATGCCTTTTTCAGGCGTACCGGCAAAGACCGGCAGGCCGATTGCGCCTTGCAGCAGATAGAGCGCAACCGTTGCCATGCCGAGGCGCCAGCCGAATGCTGCCCCAAGGCCCAGCACCACGAACGTCTGCATGGTCAGCGGCACCGGCCAGAACGGCACCTGCACCTTGGCCGACGCCCACAGCAGCAATGACCCCGCAACAGCCAGCAGGACAGCACGCATGATGCCGAGGCGTCCGCCTTGGCCCAGAAGCGACTGGGTGAGTGTAGGCATGGTGATGGCTGCTGGCTGCATGGCGAGGCCCCTTGTCCGTTGGCGCTTGATATGGTGATGAATAGCTTTATTAGCCTTTGGCCACGCCTGCAACTGCCGTTGAGTACCGCGTCCACATGAGTGAGCTAGATTTCAACCACAGCTTCGATGCCGCCCACGGCGACGCCGTTGAGGTCAGCGCGCTGGTGCGCCGCGTCACCTGCAACAATCCCGGCCCGTTCACCTTCAAGGGCACCAACAGCTACATCGTCGGGCGCAGCAAGGTTGCCATCATCGATCCCGGTCCCGAGGACGAGGACCATCTTGCTGCCCTGCTGGATGCAGTGCGCGGCGAGACCGTCACGCACATCGTCATTACCCACACCCACCGCGATCACTCGCCCCTGACGCGGCGGCTGCAAAAGGCCACCGGTGCCAGGACCTGGGGCTATGGCCCGCACGGTTCGGGCCGGGCTGCCAAGGCCATCACCTCCGGCGACATCACGCTCGATGCAGCCGGCGACCATGAATTCACGCCTGATGTCAACATCGGCCACGGCGACGTGATCGAAGGCGACGGCTGGTCGCTGGAAAGCGTGTTCACGCCCGGCCACTGTTCCAACCACATGGCATTCGCCCTGCCGCAGGAACAAACCCTGTTTTCCGGCGATCACGTAATGGCCTGGTCCACATCGGTGATTGCCCCGCCGGACGGACACATGGCGGACTATTTCCAGTCGCTGCGCACCTTGATGGCGCGCGAACAGGACCGGGTCTACCTGCCAGGCCACGGCCCCGAACGGCGCGACCCGCAACGCTTTGTCCGTGCATTCCTGGGCCATCGCCAGATGCGCGAGAAGGCAGTGCTGCAACGGCTCAAGGACGGCGAGCGCACGATCATGGGCGTCGTCAGGCAGGTCTACGCCAACGTCGATCCGAAACTGCACGCAGCCGCTGCGCTATCCACCCTTGCCCATGTCGAACATCTCATCGAGCAGGACCTGGTGACCGCCCACGGACCGCTGGCGCTGGACACCGAGTACGAAGCGGCATGAAGGTAGGCAAGCGCATGGTGATGACTATCCTGGCGCTACTCGCCACCGGACTTGTGCTGCTGATACTGTGGGCGTGGACGCCGGACCTGCCGCGCAGCACGCTTGAGGCGCAGTACCTCGAACAGCCCGGCGACCTGGTGGATGTATCTGGCATCCGGCTTCACGTACGTGACCGGGGCGACAAGTCTGCGCCCGCCGTCATGCTTGTGCATGGCACGGCCTCGCACCTGCAAACATGGGATGGCTGGGCGAAGGCACTGGAGCGCGACTTCCGGGTAATCACGCTGGACTTGCCGGGCAATGCGCTGTCGGGGCTTGATCCGGCGGGAGATTATTCCGATGAGCGCACGGTTGAAGTGCTGCTGGCGCTGATGGACACACTCGGTATGGAGCGGGTCAGCCTGATCGGCAGTTCGCTCGGCGGGCGCATCGCGTGGCTGTTGGCCGCTACCCACCAGGAGCGGGTTTCGAAACTGGTGCTGGTATCGCCAGACGGCTTTGCCAGCAACGGGTTCGAGTATGGCAAGCCGCCAGAGGTGCCGAGCCTGCTGGATGCTGCCCAATACGTGCTGCCAAAGCGGTTTCTGCGATCCAGCCTTGCGGCTGCATATGCCGATCCCTCCAAGCTGAGCGAAGAGACGTTCGAGCGATACTACGGGCTGATGCGGGCACCAGGTTCACGCGGGGCCATCCTCGCCCGCATGCGCCAGACCGTGCTGCAGCCGCCCGAGCCACTATTGCGCAAGATCACTATGCCGGTGCTTTTGGTATGGGGCGAGAAGGACCAGATGATCCCGATCAGCAATGCCGCCGACTACCTGGGTGCCCTGCCCGATGCCCGGCTCGTGCGGTTGCCGGACGCGGGCCATGTGCCGCAGGAAGAAGTACCCGACACGTCCATCGCGCCGGTGATCGAGTTTCTCAGGCAGGACTGACCAGCAGCCTCATCAAACCGTCGGCAGAACGTAATCCCTGAACTGCTCGCGCAAGGTAAGCTTGGAAATCTTGCCGGTGGCGGTGTGCGGTATCTCGTCGACGAACTGCACATCATCCGGCATCCACCACTTGGCGATCCTGCCTTCCAGGTGCGCCAGCACGGCATCCCTGGTCACCTCGGCACCGGTCTTTTTCACAATAACCAGCAGCGGGCGTTCATCCCACTTCGGATGCGCCATGCCGATGGCTGCCGCCTCGGCCACGCCGGGGCAACCGACCGCCGCGTTTTCCAGGTCGATGGATGAAATCCACTCTCCACCCGACTTGATGACGTCCTTCGAGCGGTCGGTGATCTGCATGTAGCCATGCTCGTCGAGGGTCGAGACGTCGCCCGTGTCGAACCAGCCTTCGGTATCGAAGGCGTCGGCACCATCTCCCTTGGCATAGGACCTTGCCACCGCAGGACCACGCACCTTGAGCCGGCCAAAGGTCTTGCCGTCGTGCGGCAGGTCGCGGCCTTCGTCATCGGTGATCTTCATCTCCACCGAGTAGGGCGGCCGGCCCTGCTTGAGCTTGTACTTCCACCATTCAGCATCGCTGAGGCGGGAGAGTGTTCCCTTGCGGTTGCCCAACGAGCCGAGCGGCGACATTTCAGTCATGCCCCAGGCGTGGATGACCTGCGTGTCGTACTTCTCCTCGAAGGCGCGCATCATCGCCTCCGGGCAGGCCGAGCCGCCGATCACGACCTTCTTGAGGTGCGGGAGCCTCAGGTCGGGGTTCTGCTCGAGGTACTGCAGCAGCATCAGCCACACGGTCGGCACGGCAGCGGTCGAGGTGACCTTCTCACTGTCAAGCAACTCATAGATCGCCTCGCCGTCCATGCGCGGGCCGGGCATCACCATCTTGGCGCCGCCCATCGGCACCGAGAAGGCCAGCGACCAGGCGTTGGCATGGAACATCGGTACGACCGGCATCCACACATCGGTGCTTGAAATGCCAAGTGCATCGCCGGCGCACGAGCTGAGCGCATGCAGCACGTTGGAACGGTGCGAATAGACCACGCCCTTCGGGTTGCCGGTGGTGCCGGAGGTGTAGCACATGCCGCAGGCGGTGTTCTCGTCGAAGCGGGGCCAGACAAAAATGTTGTCACCGGATGCGACAAGCTCTTCGTAGACGATCACGTTTTCCAGCGTGGTTTCGGGCATGTGCGCACCGTCGGTCATGACGACATAGCCCTTCACTTTGGGCAGCTTGTCACGCACCGCTTCGAGGATCGGCAAGAAGGTGAGGTCGAGAAACACCCATTTGCCTTCGCCGTGGTTGATCACGTAGACGAGCTGGTCAGCAAACAGGCGCGGGTTGAGCGTGTGGACCACGCAGCCCAGCCCCATGATGCCGTACCAGGTTTCAAGATGCCGGTAGCCGTTCCACGACATGGTGCACACCACGTCGCCCAGCTTCAGGCCCAGCCGCTCTTGCGCAGCCGAGGCCAGCGCACGGGCCCGCAGGTTCAGATCGGCGTAGGTGGTGCGCGAAATGTCACCTTCCACCCGGCGCGACACGATCTCGGCAGTGCCGTGCCAGCGTGCAGCGTGGTCAAGAACGGTATGCACAAGCAGCGGCCAGTCCTGCATCAATCCCAGCATGTCGTTTCCTCTGCACCCACGGGTGCGCTTGTTCTCTTGATGGCCGATACTAGCGGCTCATGCGCGCGGATCAATCGGCACCTTGCTTGCTATCCCGAGGATGTCCTCCAGCAGTCTGGCACCCGCCAGAAGCTGGCCGTCGCTGCCCGGGCGGCCGATCACCTGGATGCCAACTGGCAGGTCTTCGGCAGTGAAGCCTGCCGGCAGGCTGAGCGCCGGTGAGCAGACATTAGTGATGGCGTAGACGATGCCAAGCCAGTCGATATAGGTGTCGAACTTGTGGCCGTAGCACTCTTCCACGTAGCGGTTTTCAACAGGGAATGGCGACACGATGGTGGCCGGGCACAACAGCAAATCGTAAGTATCAAAGAATTCAAGCGTGCGGTGGAACATGGCGGCGCGCTGGTGGTCGGCCTTGACGATATCATCGGCGGTAAGGGCAAGCCCCTTCTCGATGTTCCAGATCACTTCAGGCTTGAGCTTGTCGCGGTGGGCATCGAGCAGCGGCTTCATGCCGGTGGCAAACGACAGCGCGCGCAATGTCTGGAAGCACTCGTGCGCTTCCGACAGGTCAGGGCAGGCATGTTCCACGAGGACGCCTGCGTCCTCGAAGCGGTGTGCTGCTTCTTCAACAATGCGGGCCACTTCCGGATCGACGGGCGTGATGCCGAGGTCGCGCGAGAAGGCAACCTTCTTCGGCTTCCAGCCGGAACGCGCCTGATCCAGGTAACTGGTCGCGGGGCGCGGCTTTGACACCGGGTCGCCCGGCTCCTCGCCGCACATGGCGTCGAACAGAAGCGCCAGGTCCTCGATGTTGCGCGCCATCGGGCCTTCCTGGCCGAGGTTGCCGTCCACCTTGCCGGTGCGCGTGGTGGCGACACGGCCGGGTGACGGCCGCATGCCGCAGATCGAGTTGAACGAGGCAGGGTTGCGCAATGAGCCGCCCATGTCCGAGCCATGCGCAACCCAGGCCATGCCGGTAGCCAGCGCCACGGCAGAGCCACCTGACGAGCCCGCCGCCGAGCGCGAGGTGTTCCACGGGTTGAGCGTACGCCCGAACACCTCGTTGAAGGTGTTGGCACCTGCGCCGAATTCCGGCGTGTTGGACTTTGCGTAAACGATGCCGCCTTCGGCTTCGAGATGGGTGACCAGAATATCCGACACCTCCGGCACCGTGTCCTTGAAGATCAGCGAGCCGTGCGTCGAGCGCACGCCGGCAACATCGGCCAGGTCCTTGATCGGCACCGGCATACCGGCCAGCAGGCCACGTTCGCCAACCGGCTTCTGCATCAGTTCATCGGCATGCTTGCGGGCACGTTCGAAACAAAGCGTGGGCAGGGCGTTGACCTTGCCATCCACCTCGGCAATGCGTGCCTCCAGCGCATCGAGCAGGTCATGCGGGCTGAGATCACCCTTCCTGAGCCCTGCAACCAGTGCATTCGCGGTTTGTTCAATCAGTGCATTGTCGGCCATTGTGCCGCCCCTTCTGTTTCTGACATATTGCAGGCTCGCAAGATCCTGCGCAGCAGCACGACCAAGTCAAAAGGTATTTCCCTCATGAGCAAGCCGTTGTCCAACCTCGCGATGCGAGACATCGAGACACTGATCCACCCTTATACCAACCTGTCGTCGTTCCGCGAGACCGGCCCGACGATCATCGATGAAGGCAAGGGCATCTACGTCTACGACAACGAGGGCAAGGAATACATCGAGGGCATGGCGGGTCTTTGGTGCACGTCGCTGGGCTATGGCAACGAGGAAATTGTCGAGGTTGCCGCGCGCCAGATGAAGCGGCTGCCCTATACGCACATCTTTGCCGGCAAGTCCAACGACCTCGCCATCGAACTGGCCGAGACGCTGAAGGAACTGGCGCCATGCGAGGCGTCGAAGCTTTTGTTCTGCTCGTCCGGCTCGGAAGCCAACGACATGCAGGTCAAGCTGACCTGGTATTACAACAACGCCCGCGGCAAGCCGCAGAAGAAAAAGTTGATCTCGCGCATCAAGGGCTATCATGGCGTGACCGTGGCATCGGGATCGCTGACCGGCCTGCCGCCGGTGCATGCCGATTTCGACCTGCCAATCGCCAACATCATGCACACCTCGTGCCCGCACTATTACCGCTTCGGCAAGGATGGCGAGACCGAGGAAGAGTTCGCCACGCGCTGTGCGCAAGAACTTGAAGACATGATCATCCGCGAAGGCCCCGACACGGCGGCCGGTTTCTTCGCCGAGCCGATCATGGGGGCGGGTGGCGTGATCATTCCGCCGGAAGGCTATTATGCCAAGATCCAGCCGATCCTCGAGAAGTACGACATCCGTTTCATCGCAGATGAAGTGATCTGCGGCTTCGGGCGCACCGGCAAGTGGTTCGGCTCGGAAACCATGGGCATGAAACCGCACTCGATCTCGATGGCCAAGGCGATCACCTCGGCCTACATGCCGCTGGGCGGGATCACCATCGAGGAAGACCTCTACCAGGCGATGCTTGACCAGTCGAAGAAGATCGGCGTGTTCGGCCACGGCTACACCTACACCGCGCATCCGGTGGCGGCCGCCGTCGCCCTGAAGACGCTGGAGATCTACAAGCGTGACGGCATCGTCGAGCACGTTGCCAAGCTGTCGCCGCTGTTTGAAGGCCGCTTCAACAAGCTGAAGGACCATGAACTCATTGGCGATGTGCGGACCAAGGGCTTCATCGGTGCCGCCGAGATTGTCCAGAACAAGGCAACCAAAGCCTCGTTCGACCCGAAGAAGATGGTCGGTGCGACGATGATGAAGTTTGCCCAGGCCCGGGGCCTGATGGTGCGCGCCATGGTCGACTCGATTGCCCTGTGCCCGCCACTGATCATGACCGAGAGCGAAGTCAACGAGATGTTCGACCGCTATGAAGGTGCGCTGAACGACACTGCCCAGTGGATCAAGACGGAAGGCCTGCGCAGCTAGCCTGCTGGCCTCACGGCACCTTGATCGAACGTTTCTTCTGGCCGGTGGCGAACTCAAGCCGCCGGCCATTTTCATTCAGCGTCACGGCTGAAGTAATCCTGCCGCCAACGCGCACACGGGCGACCTCGGCCAGCTTGTCACCTTCGAGTTTAAGGAAGGCGACTGTCGAATAGTCCGCCGCAGGAATGGCGAGCAGGCGGCCCTGTGTGGCCGAGTTGACCACTTCGGTCATGTCCTGAACCGGTGAACCAATAACGTGGTTCGAGTACCCGGCCAGGGTGGTGACGCGGCTCAGCCTGGCCGCGTGATAGCGCCACACCTCAACGATCTTGCCCAAATGCGGCGTGGTCACGAAAACGATTTCCAGTTTGCCATCACCATCGAGGTCAGCAATCTCTGCCGGGTTGAGCCAGCGGTTGGGCCGGCCAATGTGCGGGGTCTGCGCCAGCTTCACCAGCTTGCCGTCGCGCACGCCATAGAAGGCGAGCGCACCGCCTTCGGTCACGCTGGTCAGCACGACGATGATTTCGTCGCGGCCATCGCCATCAAGATCATGGATGCGCGCCTGCCGGTCCTCGAACACGAATTGCTCTGGCAGAACCAGTTCAAGCGTCTCGCCGTCGCGGGTCCTTACCATCAGACCGCCCGCCTCGATGGCATCACCCAGAATACCGTGGGCATAGCGGTCCGTTGGCCGGGTCAGCCAGACTTCGGCAATGTCGTTGGTGCCTTTCGCCATCAGGCCATCGGGCAGGCGTTCAGGTTCGGCGGCAAGCGGTTGGGCTGACAACGTCGCCAGCACCATGGCGACAATGCCGCGTTTCATACCCTGTCCAGCGCCTGTTCAAGGTCGCCGATCAGGTCGTCCACCGCCTCGATGCCGACAGAAATGCGCACGAGGTTATCGGCGATCGGGCTATCCGGTCCCTCGATCACCTTGCGGTGTTCCACCAGGCTCTCGACGCCGCCCAGCGACGTGGCCGGCAGGAACAGCTTCAGCGCGCGCACGAAACGGCCGGTCTCTTCCATGCCGCCCCTGACGCATACCGACAGCATGCCACCGAACCCACCATCCATCTGGCGCCGGGCAACCTCGTGGCCGGGGTGCGATTGCAGACCCGGATAGAGCACCTTCTCCACCCTGGCGTGATGCTCAAGGTGGCGGGCAATGGTAAGTGCGTTGTCGCTGGCCTGCCTCACCCGCACGTAGAGCGTGCGCATGCCACGGATCAACAGCCAGCTTTCAAACGGCGCAAGAATGCCGCCGGTAATGGCACGCACGTGCTTTGCGGCTTTCCAGCGCTCGTCATCGAGCTTCGTCACCAGCGCCCCGCCGAGCACGTCCGAATGGCCGTTGAGATACTTGGTGACAGAATGAAACACGATGTCGGCACCATGTTCGAGCGGTCTCGTGACGGCAGGACTTGCCGAGGTCGAGTCCACCGCCAGGATGGCCCCTGCCTCGTGCGCCATATCTGCCATGGCACGGATGTCGACCACGTCCCAGGTCGGGTTGACCGGCGTTTCCATCCACAACAGTTCGGCCCCCACAAGTGCGTCATGCACAGCGGTGGCATCGGTCATGTCCACGTATTCGACACTGATCCGGCCGGTGCGATGCATGTGGTTGAGCAGGTCGCGGCTACCCCAGTAGAAGATCGCAGGCGCGACAACCTTCGCACCCGGTTTCAGCGTTTCCAGCAGGCCAGCAACACCGGCCAGTCCGGAAGCATACACCATTGCGGCTTCGCCGTCGTCCAGCGTTGCTATGATGCGCTCGGCATGGTCAATCGTCTCGTTGCCATAGCGCGAATACAGATGCTTGCCGATGAGGCCGTAATCAGAGTTGCGGGCATAGGTGGTGGCCGTATGCAGCGGAGGTACGATTGCACCGGTTGCAGCATCCACCGCGTCCAGCGCCTGCGCGGCGATGGTCTCGGGCCGGCGGCGGGGGCTGTCAGACATGCTGGCCGCCATTGATGTGGATTTCAGCGCCGGTCACATAGGACGAGGCATCGGTGCACAGGAAGTAGATCGCCTTGGCCACCTCTTCCGGCTGGCCCAACCGGCGCAGCGGAATGCTGGGGATGATCTTCTCGGTGCCCGGCGACAGGATCGAGGTTTCGATCTCGCCCGGCGAGATGGCATTGACGCGCACGCCGAGCGGGCCGAAATCATTGGCCATTTCACGCGTCAGCGAGGCCAGTGCCGCCTTTGAGGTGGAGTAGGCAGAACCGGCAAAGGGGTGGATCGAGGTGCCGGCAATCGACGTCACGTTGACGACGGACCCTTGCGCGGCCTTCAGTTCCTCGACCAGGCCACGGGCCAGCATGACGGGTGCAAAGAAGTTCACGTTGAACACGTGCAGCCAGGCGTCGGAACTGGTGTCGAAGGTGTTCATGCGCGCGCCACCTTCCAGCTTGGGCGAGATGGCGGCGTTGTTGATCAGCGCATTGAGGCGCGAGCCCTGGTCCTTCAACCGTTCGCGCATTTCGCCGATGCCGCGCGCCACGTCATCCATGTTCGACAGGTCGATCTGGATGTGGTCTTCCGGACCCATCTCCCACGGGCAGTTCTCTGGAAACGGGTGCCGCGAGCAGGTGATGACCCGCCACCCTGCCGACGAGAACCGCTTGACCGTGGCGTGGCCAATGCCGCGCGAGGCACCCGTCAGGATCAGGGTCTTGCGATCGGCGTTATCTGTCTGGGACATGGGCATGGTCGGCTCCGGTTGGCTGGGCTCAAGCTATAGGCCATCGCGGCTCAAGGATAAAGCCGCCACTTGCTCCAGTCCTCGTCCGGAGAGTCACGGCGGAACACCACCCGGTCATGCAGGCGGAATGCGCCGTCCTTCCAGAACTCCATGTACAGCGGCTTGATGCGAAACCCGGTCCAGTATGGCGGCCTTGGAACCTCGCCGATAGCGTACTTCGCGGTATAGCGGGCAACGGCCTTTTCGAGCGCAAAGCGGCTTTCCAGCGGGCGTGACTGCTGTGAGGCCCATGCCCCGATGCGACTGTCGCGCGGACGCGACGCATAATAGGCGTCGGCTTCCTCGATGCTGACCTGCTCGACCAGCCCGCGCACCCGCACCTGTCGGCGCAGGCTTTTCCAGTGCAGGCAGAACGCCGCCTTCATCTGGCCAAGTATCTCGGTGCCCTTCTGGCTTTCGGTGTTGGTGTAGAACACGAACCCGCGCGCATCATAACCCTTCAGCAGCACCATGCGCACGTTGGGCAGGCCGTCTGCATCCACCGTGGCCAGGCTGATGGCGTTGGGGTCGTTCGGCTCGCTGGCGGTCGCGTCCTCAAGCCAGTCTCCGAACAGTTCGAGGGGTTCATCGCGAACGGTAAAATCTGTCGGCGTCTCGGTCATGGGGTCTCCGGCGAAAGCTTGGGGCACTGGGGCTGATGCACAGATATGGCCATTGCTCGCGCGGTTGTGCAAGGGCGGCGATTCCTGGTTTGCCAACACCAGCATTTCGTGCAATTACACCTTCCTATTCGAAATCCGATGTCATTTTTCATGTGAGAGGGCGTTGTCCATGACCCAGACGGGATCGATCATGGCCGGCAAGCGCGGGCTTGTGATGGGCGTGGCCAACAACAGGTCTATCGCCTGGGGCATTGCAAAGGCGGCGCACAGCCATGGGGCAGAACTTGCCTTCACCTACCAGGGCGAGGCACTTGGCAAGCGCGTGCGGCCACTGGCCGAACAGCTTGGCTCCTCCATCGTGCTGGAATGCGACGTCACCGATAGCGCCTCCATGGACGCGACCTTCGCCGAACTGGAAAAGCAGTGGGGCAAGCTGGACTTCGTGGTCCACGCCATCGCGTTTTCCGACAAGGACGAACTGACAGGCCGGTATGTCGACACCAGCGAGGCCAACTTCAACCGCACACTCAACATCTCGTGCTACTCGTTCACGGCCGTCGCCCAGCGCGCTGAAAAGCTGATGACGGATGGCGGCTCGCTGCTGACGCTGACCTATTACGGCGCTGAAAAGTGGATGCCGCATTACAACGTGATGGGCGTGGCCAAGGCCGCGCTTGAAGCCTCGGTCCGCTATCTTGCCGCAGATCTCGGCCCAAAGAATATCCGCGTCAACGCCATTTCCGCCGGCCCGATCAAGACGCTGGCCGCCTCCGGCATCGGCGACTTCCGTTACATCTTGAAGTGGAACGAGCACAACTCGCCGATGCGCCGCACGGTGACCATCGAAGAGGTCGGCGATTCAGGCGCCTACCTGCTGTCCGACATGAGCCGCGGCGTGACCGGGGAAATCCTGCACGTCGATTCGGGCTATCATGTCGTGGGCATGAAGAACCCCTACGCGCCCGACATGAGCCTGGAACAGGGCGAGTAACCATTCGCTGTTACCCCGAAATCTGGTTCGTGCGGCATGGCGAGACCGACTGGAACAAGACGCGGCGCATCCAGGGCCAGACCGACATTGCGCTGAATGAAACCGGCCACGCCCAGGCAAAGGCCATCGCACAGGTGCTGCGAAATCAACATGCCAGCCTTGACGGCTTGCAGGTCCATGTCAGCCCTTTGAAACGGCCAAGGCAGACGCTTGCCCACATCTTGGATGCATTCGGCACGCCAGATCATCCAGCAATGGTCGACGAGCGTCTGATCGAGTTGAACTTCGGCGAGGCTGAAGGCAAGACGTGGCCAGAGTTGAACGGGCTTGGCATTGACCCTGACCGTGACCCGGAAGGCTACCACGGCTGGCGGCCCGGCGGCGGCGAGAGCTACGCCGATGCCACCGCCAGAGTGCGTGACTGGCTCGACAGCCTGACCGGGCCAACATTGGTCGTGGCACATGGCGGCATCAGCCGGATCGTGCGCGGGCTGGTGCTTGGACTGGCACCTGATGAACTGGTTCTGCTGCGCAATCCGCAATGGAAATTTTACCGGCTGAAGGACGGCGGGATCGAGTGGTTCAAGGCCCGGTAATCCGCTGACCCAACGGCAACGCAATGTCACAAGAATACCGCAAACGATGCGCAAATCTGGCGCCGGTTCAACCGCGGAGCTTTGAGTCACATGACCTTCAGATCTGTCCTTTTTGCTGCAGCCATCGCCGTCAGCCTGATGGCCGTTGCTGCCCCGGCCCATGCGTGGGAACTGATCGGTACGAAACAGGCCGACCACCTGCGTGATCGCGACGTCATCACCGTTCGAGGCCGCGACCGGCATCGTGCAGTAAGGGTGTGCGTGTCGCGTGCGCCGCTGGCCATGCAGCGGATGCAGGTGGTGTTTCGCAACGGTGCACGCCAGGACGTGGCGCTGCGCAACCTGTTCCTGCCGGGTACCTGTTCGCGCGCAATCGACCTGCGCGGCAACCGGCGTGACATCCGCCGCATTGTGGTGCGCTACTCCAAGATCCTGCCAGGCCGGTCGCCGGTCATGCGGGTATATGCCCGCTAGGCAGCCGCCGGAGGCATCCCCTCCCATAAGGGTTTGACGCAACCGGGCACCCTCGCCTACATAGCAGGCATCAGAGGGTGCCCATCCATGTCACACAATTCGTTCGGCCACTTGTTCCGCATCACCACGTTCGGTGAGAGCCACGGGGTGGCGCTCGGGTGCGTCGTGGACGGCTGCCCTGCGGGGTTGAAGCTGACCGAGGCCGATATCCAGGGTTTCCTCGACAAGCGCAAACCCGGCCAGAACCGCTTCACCACGCAGCGCCGCGAGCCTGACCAGGTCCGCATCCTGTCGGGCGTTTTCGAGGACGACCGCACCGGCGGGCAAATCACCACCGGCAGCCCCATCGCGCTGATGATCGAGAACGTCGACCAGCGCTCGAAGGATTACTCGGAGATTCGCGACAAGTATCGCCCGGGCCACGCCGATTTCACCTACATGCAGAAGTATGGCGTGCGCGACTATCGCGGCGGCGGACGCTCATCTGCGCGCGAAACCGCTGCGCGCGTGGCGGCAGGCGCGGTTGCCCGCAAGGTCATCCCGCAGGTCGAGGTGCGCGGCGCGCTGGTGCAAATGGGCCCGCACAGGATCAACCGCGACAACTGGGACTGGGCGGAGGTCAACAACAACCCGTTCTTCTGCCCCGATGCACAAGCCGCTACCGCCTGGGAAGCCTACCTCGACGGCATCCGCAAGGCCGGTTCATCGTGCGGCGCGGTGATCGAGGTGGTCGCGACCGGTGTGCCGGCAGGCTGGGGTGCGCCCGTCTATGGCAAGCTCGACCAGGACCTCGCCTCGGCCATGATGAGCATCAACGCCGTCAAGGGTGTCGAAATCGGCAACGGGTTTGAGGCAGCCGCCATCACCGGCGAGGAAAACGCCGATGAAATCCGCATGAAGGATGGCAAGCCGGAATTCCTGTCCAACAATGCCGGTGGCATTCTGGGCGGCATCTCGACGGGCCAGGACGTGGTATGCCGGTTCGTGGTCAAGCCGACATCTTCGATTCTCACTCCGCGCCGCACGGTCGATTCGCAGGGCAACGACACCGACATCGTCACCAAGGGCCGGCATGACCCGTGCGTCGGCATTCGCGCGGTGCCAGTGGGCGAAGCCATGATGGCCATCGTGCTGGCCGACCATTACCTGCGCCATCGCGGCCAGAACGGTGAGCGGTCATGACAGCCGGATACCCCATCAGGGCATTGCTGTTCGACGTGTTCGGCACGGTGGTAGACTGGCGCTCCGGGATCATCCGGGAACTGGCTGCATGGGGTAGAACTCACCATATTGCAGCAGATTGGGCTACTATTGCTGATGAATGGCGTGGATTGTATCAACCTGCGATGCAAAGAATCCGCGAGGGCAATAGAGGTTTCGTGCGACTGGACATCCTGCACGAGGAAAACCTGCTCGCCTGTCTTGCCAGTCACGGCCTTGACGCGCCCGCGGGCGAGGACCGGCACCGGCTTGTCACGGCATGGCACCGGTTGGACCCGTGGCCCGACGTAGTCGACGGGCTGACCCGGCTCAAGTCGAAATTCATCATCGCGCCGTGCTCGAACGGCAATATTGCCCTGATCACCAACATGGCCAAGCGCGCCGGACTGCCGTGGGACGTGATCCTTGGCGCGGAAGTCGCCCAGGCCTACAAGCCGGACGCCCAGGCCTATCTTGGCTCAGCGGATGCGCTGGGGCTGAAACCCGAAGAATGCATGATGGTCGCCGCCCACCAGGATGATCTTGAAGCGGCTGCCGAACTGGGCCTGGCGACGGCTTACGTGGCGCGGCCTGACGAGTTTGGCCCCGGCGTCGTCACTGCCCCGCCACGCGAAGGGGCATGGACCCATATGGCAGGCAGTTTCACCGAACTGGCAGACCAGTTGGACTGCTGATCAGGACGGCTTGTCGCACACCACCAGCTTGGACAGGAAAACGGCACGGCTTTCCACATGGGTCAGGCCAGCGTCAGTGAAAATCCGGCCCAGGTCTTCCTTGATGTAGCTCCCATAGTACGGCTCATGGAAGTTGACCGGGAACGACTGCAACATGCCGTCGTATCCTGCCACGTCGCCCAGTTGCAGCGAGTCCATGAAGATCAGCCGGCCACCGGGTTTCAGCACTCGAGCCCACTCGCGCGCGATGATGCGGCGCACCTTGGGCGGCACCTCGTGGAACAGGAAGATCGCCGTGAGTACGTCGATGCTGCTGTCTTCAAATGGCAGTTTTTCCGCATTTGCGGCCTCAAACCTGATTCCGGAATAGTCGGACAGGTGGCGTTTTGCTTCGGCCAGGTAGGCGTCTGACAGGTCCGACAAGGTCAGGTTGATGCGCGGATAGGCCTGCTTCACGAAGCGTCCAAACCGGCCCGTGCCACAGGCAATATCGGCCAGATGCACCTTGCGCTGGTCGCGGCCCTGCATCCACTGGGCCAGCGGCACCAGGCATTCCCGCCGCATGGCGTTGGTAGAGCCAGAAAACAGCACGTCCACCTGCATGTCGTAGATCTCGGCCGACTCCTCGGTCAGGTAGCCACCGGTCTGATAGTGGAAATTCTGCAGGAAATAGGCAGGCAACTCATCCGCCTTTTCCGCCGAATAGACTTCCGTGCCCTTGCCTTGCGCCTTGCGCTCGGCCGCCACGGGCACATCCGCCATGAAGGCGCGCGAGGTCTTGATCAGACGCGATGGCGACCCGTCGGCATCGCGCGGCAGGGGATAGTAGCCCTTTGCCGCGTTGTCGAGGTCGCGCTGGAAGCAGGCAGCAAGGTCGCGCATCAGCCGTTCAAGGCCGGGGCCTTTCTGGCGCGGGCGTTCGCGGGTGACATCCGATACGCCAGACCTGGTTTCGCGGAACTGCCCGGTGGCAAGGCCGTGGCCCATATACCAGGCAACACGGGCACCCTGGCGGGCGGCATAGGAGAGTTTTTCGATGGGACTCAGCATGGTGTCAAAATGCGCCTTGCGAGCACAGGTTTCAAGGCTTGCGCGCCGCAATCAGGTATTCCTGGTTGCCGTCGCTGCCGGTGACCGGCGAGGGCAACAGGCCCAGCACCTGCCAGCCCATGTCCTGCGCCAGCCAAGTGTGGATGTCTTCACACACCCGCTCGCGCACGGCTTCGTCGCGAACGATGCCGCCCTTGCCGATGTTGTCTCGCCCCGCCTCGAATTGCGGCTTGATCAGCGCCACCAGAACAGTACCCGGCGATGCCAGGTGCAAGGCCCGGGGCAAGGCCAGCTTCAGCGAGATGAAGCTGACATCACTGACGATCACCTCCAGCGCGGCCCCGCCCAGGTGCGACAGGTCAAGGTCGCGGGCATTCAGCCCCTCGATCACCGTCACGCCGGGCAGTGCGGCAATGGCGGGGTGCATCTGGTTACGGCCCACATCGATGGCGATCACATGTTCTGCGCCGCGCTCCATCAGCACCTGCGTGAAGCCGCCGGTCGAGGCCCCGATATCGAGGCATACGCAGCCGGCAACGTCTATGCCAAACCCGTCGAGCGCCGCAACGAGCTTTGCTGCGGCGCGAGAAACATGACCGCCTGCGGCATCAGAAACCGCCAAATGGTCCGAATCCTGAACCATTTGAGCAACCTTGCGAGAAACTGTATCGTTTACAGATACAAACCCTCGATCAATGAGGTCTTTGGAACGGGCGCGGCTGGGCGAAAGTCCGCGCGTCACAAGCGCCTGATCGAGTCGTTGTTTCGACTCGCTGCTCATGGGTGGCGATCAATCCACGTCGAGCGGTTCGGTGCCGCCGGCAGACCCGTCAGCCTTTAGCGTGATCTTCTCGATGCGGGCCTCGGCGGCCTTGAGTTGCCTGTCGCAGTGGGCTTTCAGCTTTTCGCCGCGCTCATAGATCGAAATCGAGTCCTCAAGACTGACCTTGCCGGCCTCCAGCTTCTCGACGATTGCTTCAAGCTCTGCCAGCGCGGCCTCGAAGGTCATCGCCGAAATGTCCTGTGGCGCATCACTCATCGTTGGCTTCTCCGGTTTCATCCATGGCGCGCTGGCCTGACCCGTGCATCAGTGCCTTGACGTGCACACCTACCGAGCCGGACAGGCCAGCGAGGTCATAGCCGCCTTCCAGCATCGATACAATGCGCCCGTCACAGTGCTTGCCGGCCAGGTCCATCAGCCGCAACGTTACCCAGGCGAAATCCTCCTCGGTCAGTTGGAGCGATCCGAGCGGATCGCGCTGGTGCGCGTCGAAACCAGCCGAGATCAGGATCAGGTCCGGCTGGAATGCATCGAGCGCCGGGAATATCCGCGACAGCATGGCATCGCGGAACACGTCACCGTTGTCGCCCGCACTCAACGGCGCATTGAAGATGTTGCCGACACCGGTTTCGGATACGGCTCCCGAGCCCGGAAACAGCGGCATCTGGTGGGTCGAGCCGAAGAACATGTCTTCATCGGCCCAGAAGATATCCTGCGTGCCGTTGCCGTGGTGAACATCGAAATCCACCACCGCCACCCGGTCCAGGTCATAGGCCTCGCGGGCGTAATTGGCGGCAATCGCCACCGACCCGAAAAGGCAGAAGCCCATGGCCCGGCTGGCCTCAGCGTGATGTCCGGGCGGGCGCACCGCGCAGAACGCGTTGTTGACTTCCAGATTCATCACCGCATCGACCGCGCGAACGCCCGCGCCCACGGCCCGGTAAGCCGCTTCGAGACTTGATGCATTCATCCATGTGTCCGGGTCCAGCGAGACGAGCCCGTCGGTTGGGCTGGTCTGCTCGATCAGGTGGACATAATCTTCAGGATGCACCAGCAAGGCGTGATCACGCGTCCCCATCGGAGCTTCTTCCCGGCGCAGCAGATCAAAATGCGGATGCGACAGGATGCGCTCCACCGCGCGCATGCGATCAGGCCGTTCAGGGTGGCCGTCAGGTGGCGCATGTTCGGTGAACACGTCGTGGTGCAGCAAAAGCGTACTCATCAATTCTCCGTGGGAAAACGGCTGGTGTTGCGCGATAGTGGGCGGATTCACCTGCCGTAATCAAGGGCCAAGCCGAAACGGCGCGCAGCGCAACACCCGTTGACAGCGACCGGGGCCGCGCTCTAATGGCTCACGACGCTTGCCGTTTCGAGCGTTTTCCACCTTGCGTGCCGCTGCCCCAGTCCGGCTGCGATGCACGGCAAGGCTACCCCGAGTACACCGACCTTGGCTGCGATACCCTTTCCCTCTGCCGATCCCAGGGCGGACCGGCGCGCGATGTATGCCGAAGCACTGGCCCAGGCGGGCGATCTTGATGCCGCCATCGAGGTGATGACCGGCGCGCTCGAACTTGACCGGGGCTGGGCCGCCGGATGGTTCCGGCTCGGCGAAATGCTGGAGAAGGCTGGCCAGCGCGAGGCGGCGGGCAATGCCTTTGAAATGGCCGTGGCGCATGACCCGGCAGATCCGCTGGGCGCAGGACTGAAGCGCGACCTGTTGCGGGCAACGCCTGTGCAGGAATCCATGCCGGCGGCATTCGTGGAAACCCTGTTCGACCAGTATGCGCAGGACTTCGAGCGTTCACTGGTCGGCAAGCTCAACTATCGCGGGCCCCAGATGATCCTGCAGGCCCTGCTGGCGTCGGGCTTTCAGCGCGCTGGCAGCGCGTTGGACCTCGGTTGCGGCACCGGCCTGATGGGCGAGGTGCTGCGGCCGCATTGCGAACGGCTGACGGGCTACGACATCTCTGCCGGCATGTTGAGCCAGGCGCGGTCCAAGCAGGTTTATGACGTGCTGGAAAAGCATGACATAGCGCACCTGGCGGTGAACGGGCGTTTGCACGATCTCATCGTGGCGGCTGACGTGTTCATCTATCTCGGCGCATTGGAGCGGGTGGTGGCCTGGTGCGCCGGCTCACTGCGTCCGGCAGGGCATCTGGCGTTCACCGTCGAAGCAGGCACAAACCCGGTCGAACTGCGCGAAAGCCGCCGCTTCGCCCACTCGCAGGGCTATGTCGCGGACCTGCTGCGCGATGCGGGGTTTGCCTCGGTCGAGATCCAGGCCGGCGTCATCCGGCAGGATCGTGGCGAGGACGTTTCATCGCTTTGCGTGGTGGCCTCGGGCCTGACCTCGCACCGCAGCAGCGAGGAAGACGGCGAGGCCCACGCCGTCGCCTGAGGCGAAGTTGTCAGGACCGGTCAGCGGCGTCCGACACAACAAGGTGACAGCCCATGTCGCAGGCGTCCATCTCCAGCAGATGTGCGTTCTTGCGCGCCCAATCGCCGCTGGCGATATCAGCCTCAAGCCTGATCATCGCGGCCTCGACGCCTGACACCTTCGAAAAAGACGACATCGCCTTGCGAACGTCCGGGTCAAGATAGTCCGAGGGCCTGCGCCAGTAGGCACACAGCAGGCCGTCGATGCAGTCATGCGGGATGGGCACGCGCACAGTCTGGACCGCGCCAAGCACCGCCTGAAATTGTGCAAGGCGCGGCATGTACTGGCGGTCCAGCTCGGCCAGCGCGGGAAGGTAGTCGAGCAGCCAGAAGCTGGTGTCGTCGGGATCAAACGTCAGGATAACGATCTTGCCGCGTGTGACGCGCCTGAGCTCGCGCAGGCCCTGTCCGGCATCAGTCCAGTGATGCACGGTCAGGATGGCCATGCTGGCGTCGAACGACTGGTCTGAAAACGGCAGCTCTTCCGCGCGCGCCTGAACGATGGTTGCAGGGCCGGGTGGCCGTTGCCGGTTCATCTCGGCCGATGGTTCCACCGCCGTCACCGGTATGCCGGACGGTTCATAGGACCCCGTCCCGGCGCCAACGTTCAGCACGCTTTGCGCGCCCGCCAGCTCGGCGTGGATGATCGCGGCAATCCTCGGGTACGGGCGGCGGTGGCGCGCATAGGTAGCGCCAATGCAGTCATAGAGCGTGGTCACTGGAGCAGCCGCCCCGTTGATCTCCTTGACGCGAGCGATGCTATCACGGCAATGAACGCGCACAGCCTGCAACCGGACAAACCTTCTAGCATTCCGAAATGACCATCGTCACCACAGACATTGCAATGGCCGCCGCCGCACTCAGGCGAGGTGAACTGGTTGCGTTTGCCACCGAGACCGTCTACGGCCTCGGCGCGGATGCCACCAACGGCAAGGCAGTGGCCGGCATCTACGAGGCCAAGGGCCGGCCCAGCTTCAACCCGCTGATCGTGCATGTGCCAACGCTCGAGGCGGCGTTTGCGCTTGGCCGCTTCAGCGATGATGCGCTGGTGCTGGCTGATGCGCTTTGGCCGGGACCGTTCACGCTGGTGGTCGAGCGCAGCGCCGGCTGCCCGGTGAGCGAACTGGTCAGTGCGGGGCTTTCATCCATCGCGATCCGGGTGCCGGGCCATGCCGGGGCGCGCAAGCTGCTGCAAGCGGCAGGCGTGCCGGTGGCCGCACCGTCCGCCAACCGGTCGGGACAGATTTCGCCCACCCGGCCCGAGCATGTCATGGCCGGGCTGGACGGCCGCATCTGGGGCGTGCTGGACATGGGAACCTGCGAGGTGGGGCTTGAGTCCACCATAGTGTCGTGCCTTGGGCGTACGCCGGTGTTGCTGCGGCCCGGCGGCGTGTCGCGTGAACAGGTCGAGGCGGTGCTGGGCAAGCCCGTGCTGGTAGAGGCTGGCGGCGACACAGCGCCGGTGGCCCCCGGCCAGATGGAAAGCCATTATGCGCCGCGTGCGCGCGTGCGCCCTGAGGCTAGATCTGCCAGCGATGGCGAGGTGATGCTCGGTTTCGGTGACATTAATGGCACGCTGAACCTGTCACCCACGGGGGACATGGCCGAGGCCGCCGCCAACCTGTTCGCCATGTTGCACGCGCTTGATGCCACCGGTGCCGCCACCATCGCCGTGGCGCCGATCCCGCACGAAGGCCTGGGCGCGGCGATCAACGACAGGCTGACGCGCGCAGCCGCGCCGCGCTAGACGTGGCAGATCAGCAACTCTATCGTGACCATCATGCTCGACCCCGAACTCATCGCCCGCTTCACTGCCATCGTCGGTGCCCACAACGCCCTGACCGGCACCGCTGACATTGCGCCCCACCTTGTTGAACCGCGGGGCAAGTTCAAAGGCGCGTCGCGACTGGTGCTGAAGCCAGGCTCGACGGATGAAGTCGCTGCCATCTTGAAGCTTGCCAATGAAACCGGCACGCCCATCGTGCCGCAAGGCGGCAACACCGGGCTGGTCGGCGGGCAGATTCCACTGGGGCCGGAGGTGGTCGTCTCGCTCACCCGGATGAACCGCATCCGTCATCTCGACGAGGCCGACGCCGTCATCACCCTGGAGGCGGGCGTCACCCTGCAACACGCCCAGGAAGCGGCAGCGCGCAAGGATCTGCTGTTTCCCCTGTGGATTGCCTCGCAAGGAACGGCGCAGGTGGGCGGCAACCTGTCCACCAACGCCGGCGGCATCAACGTCATGGCCTATGGCAACACCCGCGACCTGTGCCTCGGCCTTGAGGTGGTGCTGCCGTCTGGCGAGGTGTGGAACGGGTTGAAGACCCTTCGCAAGGACAACACCGGCTACGACCTGAAGCACCTGTTCATCGGGGCAGAAGGTACCCTCGGCATCATCACCGCCGCCGCCATGAAGCTTGCCCCGAAACCGGTTGATCGCGCCACGGTGTTTGCCTCGGTCAACTCGCCTGACGACGCAATGGGGCTGTTGTCGCTGGTCAGGCGAATGAGCGGCCAGGCCATCGTCGCCTTTGAAATCATGCCGCGCTCCGGCATCGACATGGTCATCGCGCACGCCGGCTGCCGCGACCCGCTGGACGCCCCGTCCGACTGGTACGTGCTGTTTGAACTTGCCGGGTTTGCAGGCGCACCGGAGATGGAAGAGTTGGCCGCTACCATTCTCGCCGTCGCGCTGGAAGAAGGGCTGGTGACTGATGCGACAATCGCCGCCAGCGGCCAGCAGGCGGCTGACCTGTGGCGGCTGCGCGAGATGATGTCGGAGGTGCAGCGGCTGGAAGGCGGCTCGATCAAGCACGACATCTCCGTGCCCGTATCAAGGGTGCCGGCGTTCCTCGAGGCCGCTACCAGCAAGGTCCGGCACATGATCCCCGGTTGCCGCCCGGTGCCGTTTGGCCACATCGGCGACGGCAACATCCACTTCAACATTTCCCAGCCCGCCGGTGCCGACAGGCACGCCTTCCTGGCGCACTGGGAAGAAGTCGCCGCCGCCGTTCATGCCATCGTGCGCAAGATGGGCGGATCAATCAGCGCAGAGCACGGCATCGGCACCTTGAAGCGCGATGAACTTGCCGCCACCAAGCAACCGGTCGAACTGGCCATGATGCGCTCGATCAAGCAGTTGCTCGACCCCAACGGCATCATGAACCCCGGCAAGGTGCTGTAGCATGGCAAGCCTTGAATACACCTCGGCCCGCGACGAAGACGTCGCCGGCCTGATTGCACTATGGACGGCGTGTGACCTGGTGCGGCCGTGGAACGACCCGGCGAGGGACATCGCCTTTGCCCGCTCCGGCCCGGCCTCGGACGTTTTGGTCACCCGCGACGGCGACACCGTCATTGCTTCGGTCATGGTGGGTCATGATGGTCATCGCGGCATCGTTTACTATGTCGCTACGCACCCGCATTACCAGCGCAAGGGATTGGGCAAGGCCACCATGCGCGCGGCTGAACACTGGCTCAAGCAACGCGGCGTGTGGAAGCTGAACCTTCTGGTGCGCGCCGAAAACGAGGCCGTCCGCGGCTTCTATGAGAGCCTTGGCTACGAGGTCGAGCCGCGCCTGTGCATGGCGCGAAAGCTGCTTGAAGAGTGATCAGAGCAGCTTGAGCTGATCGTCCGCTTTCGGCTCCGGCTTGACTTCAGATTGCCTGGACGGTTCAACCTTCCTGCGTTGCGGGCGTGGCATTTGCGTCTCACGGGCGATGAAAAACTCGTCGCGCACCGGTTTCATCAGCTCCACCACCGATTTGCCGTCAGGGCGCGAATGATCCAGCCAGCGGCTGTAATCGTGCGGTTCGATCACCACCGGCATGCGATTGTGGATCTGCTCCATCATTACGTTGGGCGCGGTCGTCAGCATGGCCGCACTTTCGAGCTCCGACCCGTCCGGCGCCATCCAGTGTTCCCAGATGCCACCGAAGGCAAACAGCTCATCGCCGGGGCGCGTGATGTGAAACGGCTGCTTGGCGCCCGGCATATCGCCTTTCCATTCGTAGAAGCCATCAGCGGGAATGAGACACCGGCGGCGGCGGATGGCATGGCGGAACGAGGGCTTTTCAAACACCGTTTCCGAGCGGGCATTGATCAGCGGTCTTCCGGGCTTCAGTTCCTTCGACCAAGACGGCACGAACCCCCAGCGCACCAGCGCAAAATGGCGATTGTCCTGTTCGC
The DNA here is from genome assembly GCA_964390445.1 of uncultured Anderseniella sp. Taxonomy (GTDB): domain Bacteria; phylum Pseudomonadota; class Alphaproteobacteria; order Rhizobiales; family Aestuariivirgaceae; genus Anderseniella. The sequence continues at coordinate 10,962 of CAYMJJ010000002.1, read as the reverse complement.
CGCGCACGATGGCGATAGGCTGACCGGGAGCAACATGGAGCCGTGGCGGGAAGTTTGGCTGCTCGGGATAGCCGAACATCGCGCGCACTTCCTCGGGCGACTTGCGAAAACTGTACAGACCGCACATAACGCCAGCCACCTTGCCACGACGATGACCGGATGAAAACCGCCATGACGATCGCCCGCATAAGGCCGCTTCCCGGCGTCAGCGCGTTGGTACTGCGCGACGGCAAGGTGCTGCTGGTCAAACGCGCCAAGAAGGCGGGCTTCGGCATGTGGAGCCTGCCGGGCGGGCACATCGAGCCGGGCGAGCCTGCGCGCGAGGCGGTGCTGCGCGAACTGCTGGAGGAAACCTCTGTCACTGCTGAGGTCGACCGGCTGTTCGACTGCATCGACATCATCCACCGCGACCCGTCCGGCGGACTGGAATTCCACTACGTGATCTCGTGCTTCAAGTGCAACTGGCAGGCGGGCGAACCGCGCCCTGGCGATGACGTGTCGGATGCCCGCTGGGTGCGCATCGAGGAATTCGAAAGCCTCACCATGACCCCCGGCACCGATGCCTTCCTGCGCCGTGCTCTCGATGGTTTCACACAAACCTGATTGTTCGGTGATGCCTGCGGCTGGCACTGTTCAGACACTGAGCAAGGAGGTGCCTGGATGTCGCGGTTCTTTGTCGCCCTTGTGGCATTCGCAGTTTTCTTCTCCATTGCCGCGCCGGCGCAATCTTCCGGGCAGGCCGCGCAATTCAAGCGCATGGGCTGGTCAAACACCGACTTCAACAAGACATCCATCGACCTTGCTGAAATAATGTCGGGCGGACCGCCCCGCGACGGCATTCCGCCCATCGACGACCCGAAGTTCGAAAGCGTGCCAGACGTCGACAACCTGGTTGACCGCGAACCAGTGATGTCCGTTGCCATCAATGGCGATGCCCGCGCCTACCCTCTACGCATCATGATCTGGCACGAGATCGTCAATGACAACATTGGAGGTGTGCCGGTTTCGGTGACCTATTGCCCGTTATGCAATGCAGCCATCGCTTTCGATCGGCGCGTTAACGGACAGGTGCTGGATTTCGGAACGTCCGGGCTGCTGCGCCACTCCGACCTTATCATGTACGACCGCCAGTCTGACAGCTGGTGGCAGCAGTTCTCCGGCGAGGCCATCGTCGGCGCCATGACCGGCACATCGCTGACCATGCTGCCCGCACGGCTGGAAAGCTGGGCCGATTTCAGGAGCCGCCATCCAGATGGAAAGGTGCTGGTTCCGAACGATCCTGGCCTGCGCGACTATGGCAGAAATCCCTATTTTGGCTATGACCGGTCGGCAAAACCGTTTCTCTACAATGGCGCAATGCCGGAGGGCATTTCACCAATGGCGCGGGTTGTCGTCTACCGGGACGGCGGCAAGGCTTTCGCGGTTGCACTCACTCATCTCGCCCGGCAAGGGCGGCTTGATCAAGGTCCGGTCAAGCTGAACTGGAAGGCCGGTCAGGCCTCCGCGCTGGACACGGAAGAGCTTGCCAAGGGCCGTGATGTCGGTTCGGTGACGGTGATGCGCCGCGACAGCGACGGCACCTACAGGGACATGCCACATGACGTCACTTTCGCGTTTGTCGTGGAAGCGTTTCACCCGGGTACGGCCATCGTGAAGGAGTAACCTTGCGCCGTTAACCTTTTGGCAAGGAAGCAGGTGAACGGCCCTGTTGTCGTGGTAGTGTCACTTTCAACAGAGCGACACGGAAGGGCGCGGGCGACAATTGATTGTTCGCACACTGTCCCAAGTTGCCGGGTGGGAAAGATGACAAGCCGAAAAGACAAGCTCTTGCTCGATGAGCCGGAACTGGTAGTGGGGGACGAACACGCCAGCGCCGAGGACCAGCGCAGCCGCCAACTGGCATTGCGCTACATCCTCGATGCCTGGGAGGAAGCCGTGTACGACGGGCTTGACCCGGATTGCGTGGCGACGGCTGCCATATTCGCAGCATTGTCAGACATGATCGCCACATATGGCGAAGAGCCTGTTGCCGTCATGGCACAGCGCCTGCCCGAGCGCATTCGCAACGGTGAATTCACCGTCGTGCGCAAGCTGCACTAGAGCAACAGCCGTTCGAGTTGAACGGCTAAAGTTGCTCTAGCAGTTTGAAAACGAGCAACTTCCAAACAGTTTCGGCTGATGCTTCAGGCAACATCCACCACGACGCGGCCTCGGATCTTGCCGGACATGATGTCGGCGCCTGCAGCGATGACGTCGTCAAGCTTGATGTGAGCCTGGGTCAACTTGTCGAGCTTTGCCATGTCGAGGTCTCTGGCCAGGCGCGCCCAGGCCTGCTCGCGGCGCGGCTTCGGGCACATGACGGAGTCCACCCCGACGAGCTTCACGCCGCGCAGGATGAACGGCATAACCGACGTTGGCAGGTCTGCGCCCTGCGCCAGGCCACAGGCTGCAACGACGCCGCCATAGTTCATCTGCGACAGGACGTTGGCCAGCGTGGTTGAGCCGACCGCATCGATGCAGGCCGCCCAGCGCGACTTGGCCAACGGCTTCGGCGGGCTGTTGAATTCTTCACGGTCAACGATGTTTGCCGCCCCCAGGTCCTTGAGGAAGTCTGCTTCGGACGTACGGCCGGTGGAGGCAGTGACCGAGTAGCCGAGCTTCGACAGGATGGCGATGGCCACCGAACCGACACCGCCGGCCGCACCCGTCACAAGCACTTCACCCGAATCGGGGCTGATGCCCTGGTCTTCCAGCGCCATGACGCACAGCATCGAGGTGTAGCCGGCCGTGCCGATGGCCATGGCGTGGGCGGCGTCCATGCCTTCTGGCATCTTCACCAGCCAGTCGCCCTTGACGCGCGCGCGCTCGGCAAAACCGCCGGAGTGACCTTCGCCGACGCCCCAGCCGTTGAGGATCACAGCATCGCCGGCCATGAACTCAGGGTTGTCGGAGATGGCCACGGTGCCGGCAAAATCGATGCCGGGGATCAGAGGAAACTTGCGGATGATCGGTGCCTTGCCGGTCAGTGCAAGACCGTCCTTGTAGTTCACCGTGGAGTGCGTGACATTGACCGTCACATCTCCGTCCATCAGGTCGGCATCGGTGAGATTGACCAGTTCGACGGTCTGCTTGTCATCAACCTTGTTGATCTGGATGGCACGGAACGTGTCGGACATGAAATCTCTCCAAATTCGGGTTTTGGGCCGGGCGGCTTGTACGATGGCACCGGCTTACGTAAATCTCATGGCAGAGGCAAGAGCAAGGAAAGCTACCGCATGGCAAACACTGTTGCGCCACTGGACGATCGCGCCATCATCGAACTGACCGGTGACGGCACGCTTGGCTTCCTGCAGGACCTGATCACCACGGACGTCGTCAAGCTGCAACCGGGCGGGGCCGCACACGGCGGGCTGCTCACACCGCAGGGAAAGATCCTGTTCGACTTTTTCGTGGTCGCCATCGCAGATGGCGTGCTGGTCGAGTGCCCGGCAGAAGCGCGCGCCGCGCTGCTGCAACGGCTCACCATGTACAAGCTGCGCCGCGCCATCGACATTGCCGTGCGCGACGACCTGGCCGTTGCCGTTGCATGGGGCGATGAAGCGCCAAGCGTACCGCAAGGGGTGATCTCGTACCATGACCCGCGCCTGGCCGAGCTTGGGTGGCGGCTGATCGGGCCGGTGGCTGCCATCACGGAAATGGCTGAGGGGACTGCAGATGCCCATGCTGCCCATCGCCATGCGCTGGGGATTGCGGACAGTGTGGAAATCGGCTCCGGCGAGATGTTTCCGCATGAAGCAAATTATGACCAGCTTGGCTCGGTCAACTTTGCCAAGGGCTGCTACGTGGGCCAGGAGGTTGTGTCGCGGATGCAGCATCGCGGCACCGCGCGCAGCCGCATCGTGCCGGTGAGCGCGGCTGAAGCGTTGCCGGCGCGTGGCAGCGTGGTGATGGCGGGTGAGCGCAAGGTGGGCAGTCTCGTTGGCCAATCAGGCCGGCAAGGCATCGCGCTGGTCCGGCTGGACCGGGCGGCGACAGCGGCGGCAAATGGCACCGGGTTGTCAGTTGACGGTGTTGCAATCACCATGCACAAGCCGCACTGGGCGCGCTGGCCCGAGCCGCAAACCGCCATCGAAAGCGACGACTAATGGGTTGGGAACATTCACTGATTTCGCACGCTGACGGGCTTGACCGGTGCGGCTGGTGCGGCACCGCCGCAGACTACGTGACCTACCACGACACCGAATGGGGCGTACCCGAACATGATGGCCGTGCGCTGTTCGAAAAGCTGTTGCTGGACGGTTTCCAGGCCGGGCTGTCGTGGATCACCATCCTGCGCAAGCGCGACAGCTACCGCGCCGCCTTCGACAACTTCGATGCTACGCTGATGGCACGCTATGATGCTGAAAAGAAAGCCGAATTGATGGGCAATGCCGGCATCGTCCGCAACCGGCTGAAGATCGATGCGGCAGTGACCAACGCGCAAGCCTACCTGGAAATGGGCGGAGACGCCGCGTTTTCGAAGTACCTGTGGGATTTCATGGACGGCGAGCCGCTGGTCAACAGCTTCACGAACCTGGACCAGGTGCCGGCCGCGACGCCACTGGCCGAGGCGATCTCCAAAGACCTGAAACGAAAGGGTTTTCGCTTCGTCGGGCCGACCATCGTGTATGCATTCATGCAGGCGGTGGGCATGGTCAACGATCACCTTGTGACGTGCCACAGGCATGAGCCGTGCAAGGCGATGCGTGGTCCAGCATGAGCCGATCCTCGCCAAAAGAGGCTGAAAAACCAAGGGCATGGCAGCGCATGTTGTCGGGCCGCCGGCTCGATCTGCTGGAGCCGTCGCCACTTGATGTCGAGATCGAAGACATTGCACACGGGCTGGCGCGGGTGGCGCGCTGGAACGGTCAGACGCATGGCTCACACGCCTTCTCGGTGGCGCAACACTCTGTTCTGGTTGAAAAGCTGGTCAGCGAGCTGCACCCTGACATGGATCCGAAATGGCGGCTGGCAGCTCTCTTGCACGATGCGTCGGAGTATGTGATCGGCGACATGATCTCGCCGTTCAAGGCCGCTTTAGGCTTTGATTACAAGGACTTCGAGGCGCGGCTGATGGAGGCCGTGCATGTGCGGTTCGGGTTGCCGGCGTATCTGCCGCAACTGATCGAGAAACAGATCAAGCGGGCCGACAAGGCCAGCGCCTTTTTCGAGGCAACGGTGCTGGCGGGTTTTGAAGATGCTGAAGCGGCACGATTTTTCGGCCGCCCCCGCGGCTTGAGCAGCGCCACCATCGCGCATTTGCAGAAGCTCACGCCGCAGCCCGCCGAGGTGGCTGGCAAGGCCTTCACGGCCAAGTTTCATCAACTGAAGTTATGATTTCGTAACGCGGACTGGCGCTGCTTCACGCAGTTGTATGAGCGTAGTTCCAGTATAATTCACGCGCCAGTTCATACATCGGGCCGGGTTGCAGGTCGCGATCCTCGATGCGGGTGACGGGTGCCACCTTGGCCCAGTTGCCGGTCGAGAACACCTCGTCGGCATCGATGAAGTCACGCCACTTCAGGCTGCGCTCATGCACCGTCACGCCGGCTCCGCGCAGCAGCTTGATGATGCGCTGGCGGGTGATGCCATTGAGGAAGGTGCCGTTGGGCACCGGCGTGTGCACCTCGCCATCACGGGCGTACCAGATGTTGGCGGTGGCAAGCTCCGACACGTTGGACAGCGGATCGAGCATGACTGCGTTGTCGAACCCGCGAGCGCGCGCCTCGCGCATCGCGCGTGCGGAATTGGGGTAGTGGCAGGCGGCCTTGGCATCGGTTGGCGAATACTCAACCGACGGGCGGCGAAAAGGCGAACAGGTGACGGAGAAGCCGGTGGGTGCCGGCATCGGCGCATCATAGACGGCAAGCGCAAACCGGGTGGTGTCGGGATCGACGTCAACGAAACCGTCATCGGCCCAGTACATCGGGCGGATGTAAAGCTCGGCACCGGGGCCGAACTTGGCCATGCCCTCGCGCGCCATGGCCTCGATCTCGTGCGCATCAAACTGTGGCCTGAGAGCGAAGGTATTGGCCGAGTTGACGACACGCTGGCAATGCTGGAGCAGGTCAGGCGCGGTATTTTCAAACGCGCGTGCCCCGTCGAACACACACGAGCCAAGCCACATGGCATGGGTCATCGGGGTTGCCACGGCGGGCGGGGTATCATGCCACTTGCCATCAAACCAGGTCCATGTCGCCATCTGATTTCCTCACCCTTGCACATTGTTGGTTGCCCCGATGGTGCCCGACCGGCGGGGGTGGCGTAAAGGGGCAAACCGGCAGCACGGCCAGCGATCAGCCGGTCATGCCGGACGGCAGGAAACCGCGTGACATTGCTTGCAACAACCCCAAGACTGTGGGCGGGATTGACGGCTGCCGGAGACAGTTTCATGCATGGCAATTCATCTGCGCCCGGACCCGGCGTGACCGAGGCGGTGACCGGGCGGCATTCGATCAGACGGTTCCTGCCCAACCCCATCGCAATGGAAACAGTACGCACCATACTGGCCGATGCTGCGCGTGCACCCTCGGGCACCAACACGCAACCCTGGAAGGTAACATGCGTAGCCGGCGCCGCGCGCGAGCGGATCAGTGCTGCCGTGATCGCAGCCGCGCAAGCTGGCGAACGCAGCCTTGAATATGCCTACATGCCTGCGGAACTGAATGAGACATACATCGCGCGCCGCCGCGCGGTGGGCTATGCGCTTTACTCGTTGTATGGCATTGCGCGTGATGATTACCCTGCCCGCACCCGCGCCATGCTGCGCAACTTCGAATTTTTCGGCGCACCCGTCGGGCTGTTCTTCCGCATCGACCGCAACATGCTGCACGGTTCGTGGCTGGACATGGGCATGTTCATGCAGAACGTAATGATCCTGGCGCGCGGCCACGGTCTGGAAACCTGCCCGCAACAGGCCTGGTGCGAGTTTGGCCAGGTGCTGCACGATGAACTTGGCATACCCGCAGACGAGATTGTGGTGTCAGGCATGGCGCTGGGCGTTGCCGACCCGCAGGCACCTGAAAACACGCTGGTAAGCGAGCGCGCCAGCATTGACGAGTTCGCGACCTTTATCGAGCACTGACGCTGTCCATGCTCAGACGAATACCCATCAACAAAAAACCCCGCAGCGAGCGAGGTTCGGGGGGCGGCAGCCGGTCTGCCAATCAGCTTTCGTGGTAGAAGATGTGGCGGCCGATCTTGATCAGGCGCTTGAGGTGGCTCGCCCAGCGTGGATTGACGTAATCCGCGTGATAGTGCGTTGCAGTGGAAATCACCCGGACATAGGCGTCGCCAGCCATGGCACGCTCTGCAAGGCGCTTTGACTGAGCCCACATTCTCGCATCGTTGGCAACGTCCGGCTTGCCGTCGCAGGTAAATGAGAACTGGCAGGAATTCAGCCGGTGGGCACCTTCATAAACCACACCGCAAATGGTGTTGGGATACTTGGTGGACTTCACGCGGTTGAGCACCACATTGGCAACCGCGATCTGGCCTTCTTCAGGTTCGGAGCGTGCCTCGAAGTAGATGGCGCGGGCGAGGCAGTCCTTTTCGGCAAGGCGGGCGTCACGCTGCTTGAGCACGCGCTGCTTTTCGGCACGGGCAAGCTGGAACCGCTTTTCCATTGCCGACACCTTCGGGGCCGAGGGAACGGAAACCAGCTTTGCTGGCTTCTGGGTTGGTCCAAGCGAAGCCTGCTGGAGTTGCGGGGCGATCACGGCGATCTCGTCCTGGACGAAATCGGACTTGCCGTAGCTGGCAACGGTCATGCGGCCGTCATTGGGCAAGACACGGAAGTCCTGCCGGACAGGCTCATCGAGCAGCGAGCCCTTCGCGGCAATCGTGGTTGCCGGAGAGACGATATCGGCCCACTGAGCCGGTGCCGGCTGCGGATGAACAGAAGCGGTAGCGCGCGAAACCTGGTGACCTGCGAAAGCCACAGCACCTACAACAGCGAGCCCAGCCAGTGCGAACGTCGCAATTTCCGACAGGGAGATCGACTGGTCGAGTTCCTCCCTGCGGCGCTCAGCGCCAGCGCGCCTGCGCATATGCCGTTCGAATTCTGACAAAAGATCGGGCCCTTCCCTGCTAGGTCCGCGTGACACTTACCCCTAAGTGTAGACTTCATGCGTTTATCACAAGTTAACCATACTCACAAGTTTGGCTGAGTTGTGACGCACACCTTACTAACGGGTGGATTAACCCGTCCGGCAGGTCATGACAAGCCCTGACCTGATGAATCCTTAATGGCCGCCTGAGCTGCCGCAAGCCGGGCAATGGGCACCCGGAATGGCGAACACGAGACATAGTCCAGGCCGGCATCATGGCAGAAGTGCACGCTGGCGGGGTCGCCACCATGCTCGCCGCAGATGCCGAGCTTGATGCCGGGGCGTGTACGGCGGCCCCGCTCGACGCCGATGCGGACCAGTTCACCGACGCCTTCAACGTCGATGGAGACGAACGGGTCGCGCTCCATGATGCCCTTGCGGATGTAGTCGTCCATGAAGCGGGCTGAATCATCGCGGCTGATGCCAAACGCGGTTTGGGTCAGGTCGTTGGTGCCGAACGAGAAGAACTCTGCGGCCTCGGCAATCTCGTCAGCCTTCAGGCAGGCGCGCGGCAGCTCGATCATGGTGCCGCACAGGTATTCGATCTTCTCGCCGGTTTCGGCTTCGACCTCGGCATGAACGGTCGAGATAATGGCGGCCACGAGATCATATTCGGGCTTGCCGGTGATCAGCGGGATCATCACCTCGGGGATCGGCGCGGTGCCGCTTTTCTTGCGCACCTCGGCGACGGCCTCGAAGATGGCGCGGGCCTGCATCTCGGCGATCTCAGGATAGCTGACCGCGAGACGGCAGCCGCGGTGGCCGAGCATCGGGTTGAACTCGTCAAGCTCCATCACGCGCGCGCGCAGCACCTCGGGGTCGACGTCCATGTTGTCGGCCACCTCGACGATTTCCTCTTCGCCATGCGGCAGGAACTCGTGCAGCGGCGGGTCAAGCAGCCGTATGGTGACGGGCAGGCCGGCCATGATCTCGAACAGTTCGACGAAGTCGGCGCGCTGGATTGGCAGCAGCCGGGCCAGTGCCTTGCGCCGCTGGGTCTCGGTTTCGGCCACGATCATCTCGCGCACCGCTGCGATGCGGCCCGATTCGAAGAACATGTGCTCGGTACGGCACAGCCCAATTCCTTCAGCCCCGAAATCCCTGGCCATGCGGGCATCGGTCGGGGTGTCGGCATTGGCGCGCACTCCCATGGTGCGGATCTCGTCGGCCCACTCCATGATCCGGCCGAAGTCGCCGGACAGTTCCGGCTTGATGGTGGGGATTTCGCCACGCATGACCTGACCGGTCGAGCCGTCGATGGTGATGATCTCGCCTTCATGGAAGGTCTGGCCCATGACCGAGAACGAGCCGGTGTCGTAATGCACGTGGATGGAGCCTGCACCGGAAACGCACGGCTTGCCCATGCCGCGCGCCACGACGGCGGCGTGCGAGGTCATGCCGCCGCGCGTGGTGAGGATGCCTTCGGCGGCATGCATGCCATGAATGTCCTCGGGGCTGGTTTCCAGCCGCACCAGGATGACCTTGCGGCCTTGCGCGCGGGCTTCCTCGGCGGCGTCGCTGTCGAGGATGATGGCGCCACAGGCAGCACCCGGCGAGGCCGGCAGGCCGGTGGCAATGATGTCGCGCGCGGCGTTCGGGTCAAGCGTGGGGTGCAGCAACTGGTCGAGCGAGCCGGGGTCGATGCGGGCAACCGCCTCGGCGCGGGTGATCAGGCCTTCCCCGGCCATCTCCACCGCGATGCGCAGGGCTGCCTGAGCAGTGCGCTTGCCGGAGCGGGTCTGGAGCATCCACAGCTTGCCGTCCTGGATGGTGAACTCGAGGTCCTGCATGTCGCGGTAGTGGCGCTCCAGCCGGTCGAAGATGGCAGTCATCTCGGCGAAGGTTTCCGGCATCCGCGCTTCCAGCGAGGGCGCGTCCATGCCGGCGGCAATGCGCGCCTTCTCGGTGATGTTCTGCGGCGTGCGGATGCCCGCGACCACGTCTTCGCCCTGGGCGTTGACGAGGAATTCGCCGTACAGTTCGTTCTCGCCGGTCGACGGGTTGCGGGTGAAGGCAACGCCGGTGGCAGAGCTTTCGCCCATGTTGCCGAACACCATGGCCTGCACCGTGACTGCGGTTCCCCAGGTGTCGGATATCTCGTTGAGACGGCGATAGGTGATGGCGCGGGCCGACTGCCACGACTGGAACACGGCGCCGATGGCACCCCAGACCTGGGCATGCACGTCCTGCGGGAACGGCTCGCCGGTGGCCTCCTCGACGTGGGCCTTGTAGCGTTCGATCAGCGACGCCCACTGATCCGCTGTCAACTCGGTGTCCAGCTCGTAGCCGTGCTCTTCCTTGAACTCGCCGAGCATGTCCTCGAAGTCGTCATGGTCGACGCCAAGCACGACGTCAGCGTACATCTGGATGAAGCGGCGGTAGCTGTCATAGGCGAAGCGGCGGTCGCCGGAGCGGGAGGCGAGGCCCTCGACGGTTTCGTCGTTGAGGCCGAGGTTGAGGACGGTGTCCATCATGCCGGGCATCGACACTCGCGCGCCGGAGCGCACGGAGACGAGCAAGGGATTGGTCTTGTCGCCGAAGCCTGCGCCGACCTTCGCGCCAACCCATTTCAGGGCATCCGCGACCTCGGCATCGAGACCGTCCGGGTAGGCGCGGTCATTGGCATAGTAGCCGGTGCAAACCTCGGTGGTGATGGTGAAGCCGGGCGGCACGGGCATGCCAAGCTGGCACATTTCGGCAAGGTTCGCGCCCTTGCCTCCGAGCAGGTCCCGGTCGCGGGCAGTGCCGTCTGCCTCGCCGTCGCCAAAGCGGTAAACCATCTTGCCGGTGTTGGTCATCATGTGTGCCTCGGGTG
>CAYMJJ010000001.1:6009-101559 GCA_964390445.1 uncultured Anderseniella sp. | reverse complement strand
TCACGTGGTCCGGCTCGGCGCGCATCGCACGCAAGGCGGAATGGCCGGCATGGCATCCGCCGAAAGAGATGATCGAGCGCGAGAAGAAGCAGTATGGCCGCACGTTGCCTGCGCGCATGGAAGGCGGGCCAAACAACCCGCTCGGTGCCCGTGCGCTCTATTTGTACCAGGGCAACAAGGACACGCTGTACCGGATTCATGGCACCAATGCGCCCAGTTCAATCGGTACGGCCCAGTCGTCCGGTTGCATCCGTATGCTCAACGAGGAAGTCATCGATTTGCACAACCGGGTGAAGATCGGCGCAAAGGTGATCGTGAGCTAGAGCAACGACCGTTCTGATCAGAAGACGCTACAGGCCTTGCGGTATTGCTATCGGCCTGATTGACCTTGAAGATGAAGGCAGTGTCCAGTGAAACGGATGCTGCCTTTTCTTGTTGCCAACAGGGAGACAGCTCATGCCGCGCAGCGTCATGGAGTTCTGGTTCGATTTCGCCAGCACATACTCCTACCTCACCGCGCAACGGATCGACGAGCTCGCGTCTGGCAATGGCATACGGGTGCGCTGGATGCCGTTCTTGCTGGGGCCGATCTTTGCGGGCCAGGGCTGGACGACATCGCCGTTCAATATCTATCCGGCGAAGGGCGCCTACATGTGGCGCGATATGGAAAGACTGTGCGATCTGCATGATCTGCCATTGCAGCAACCTGAAGTGTTTCCGCAGTTTGCCCTGCTGGCGTCGAGGGTTGCGCTGGCCGCTGAAAGCGAGCCATGGCAGCCGGCCTTTTGCCGTGCAATCTTCATGGAAGAGTACGGCCGGGGCGGCGATATCACCTCACAGGAAGCCGTGCATGCAGCGCTGACCGCCGCGCAGGCAGATGCAGACGCATGGCTTGCGGCAGCGCAGACCGGTGACGTCAAGCAACGGCTGAAGGACCGCGAGGCGGTCGCCCGGCGCAAGGGCATATTCGGGGCGCCATCCTTTGTCACGCCGGACAATGAACTGTTCTGGGGCGACGACCGGCTCGAGCAGGCGCTGGGATGGATTCTCAAACGCCGCTGACGGCAGATGCCTGGGTGCCGGTGCCTGCGGCCGCCAGCGTGTCGCGTTCGGTCTTCTTCATCCGCTCGGATGCAGATTTCAACTGGCCGCAAGCGGCCAGGATATCGCGTCCGCGCGGGGTGCGCACAGGGCTGGCATAGCCCGCCTTCAACACCACCTGGGCGAAACGTTCGATCTGGTCCCAGTCGGAGCACTCATAGGCGGTGCCGGGCCACGGGTTGAACGGAATCAGGTTGACCTTGGCAGGAATGCCCTTGAGCAGGTTCACCAGCCGGCGTGCGTCCTCGACGGTGTCGTTTACGCCCTTGATCATCACGTATTCAAAGGTGATGCGCTTGGCATTGGACAGGCCAGGGTATTGCCGGCAGGCCTCGAGCAGGTCCGCAATCGGGTACTTCTTGTTGAGCGGAACCAGCTTGTTGCGGATCTCGTCGGTGGTGCCGTGCAGCGAGATGGCAAGCATGGTGCCGATCTCGGTGCCGGCACGCACGATTTCTGGCACCACGCCCGACGTCGACAGCGTGATGCGGCGTTTCGACAGCGATAGCCCTTCGCCATCGGAGATCACATCGACAGCGCTGCGCACATGATCGAAGTTGTACAGCGGCTCGCCCATGCCCATCAGTACCACGTTGGTGATGAAGCGGCCCGACGGGGGCACGTTGGCGGCCTGCGGCAACAGGTGCGGCCATTCACCCAGCCGATCACGCGCAAGGATGACCTGCCCCGCAATTTCGCCCGCGGTCAGGTTGCGAACCAGAGTCTGGGTGCCGGTGTGGCAGAAGGTGCAGGTGAGCGTGCAACCGACCTGGCTGGAGATACACAACGTGCCGCGGTCTTCTTCGGGAATGTAGACGGTTTCAACCTCATGCCGCCGGCCCAGGTGGTCGGGCGGCAGGCGCAGCAGCCACTTCCGCGTTCCATCGGTCGAGACCTGTTCGGTTACGATTTCCAGCCTGGAGATGTCGAAGTGTTCGGCAAACCTGGTGCGCAGGTCCCGCGAGATGTTGGTCATCTCTTCGAACGAGGTTGCGCCCCGATTGTACATCCATTGCCAGAGCTGGCTGGCACGCATGCGGCTTTGTCGCGCCGGCACGCCAATTGCCTCAAGCTCGGCCTGCAGTGCGTCCCGCGTCAACCCGATCAGCCGCACAAGACCGCGGGTGGGAACTTCCGGGGCTTGAGCCCTGCGGTCAACTTCAATGGTCGTGGTCATGCTGGCCGGTCTCTATCACAACTTGGGTGTTCACGGCGAACCATCTCGACCACTGCACCCGGCCGGCATGAAAAAATCGCGCCGGCACTATTTGCACATGGAGTCGATCTTGTTCATGGCGGCGGTGACGCCCGACAGCGAATACGTGTCCCTGGTGTTGGTGCCGCGCCAGGAGGTGCCGCTCACGCTCATTGCCTTGCCGTTCTTCATGGCAGCAACAATGCGCTTGTCGAGGTCGCCGGACTCGGCCCAGGCACCATCGCCGGTAGTGTACAATTGGTACTTGTTGCCATCAATATCAATCGTCGACGTGCTGCCTTGCTTGAACGGATAGCCGATGATGGTGGAGACTTCAGAGTTGACGCCGTCCTTCGGACGGTGCTGCACCAGAAAGAAGATCCTGTCGCGCTTGGCACCTTGCGGCTCGGACGACTTCGGCTCGGACACGATGAAGCAGACCTGCCCTCCGCCAGCCTTGTAGGTGTAAACCGCCCAGTCATTGAACTCCTGGACAAACTTCGGATCTTCCGCGCGGGCCACGCCAAACGCTGCCATGAGGAAAAACCCCGCCAGAGTCAGTGTTCCGGCGCGTGAGAATCTACGTGTCTGCAACATTCCTACCCTTATGCAATTGCCATCCGCGTGTGTCGCATCGCCATCTGTAAAATGACGGCGCGATTGCACACCATTACCCCTGCAGGAACGTAGCGCGAATTAAGGCTGATTTCCAGCTTGCAGGCAGGTTGCCGAGACACCTGCTTGTCAAATAGGACAACATTTTGGCAAGTGGGCGGACACGCCATCCGGTTTTGCATTCGTGCTGGCGATATCGAACTCAAAAGGAACAATCATGAAAGCCGTTGTATGCACCCGACATGGTGGTCCTGAGCTGCTCGAAGTGGCTGACCTGGCAAGCCCCGAGGCCGGGCCTGGCGAATTGGTCATTGGCGTCAGGGCGGCCGGCCTGAACTTCTTCGATACGCTGATCATCGAAAACAAGTACCAGTTCAAGCCGGAACTGCCGTTCTCGCCCGGCGCAGAGGTTGCTGGTGATGTGCTCCAGGTCGGCAAAGGGGTGACCTCGGTCAAACCCGGCGACCGGGTGATGGCCTATACGGTGTGGGGCGGTACACGGGCCGAGATCGCCGTGCCGGAAGACGCGGTCATCGCCATGCCGGACGAACTTGACTATACCGTGGCTGCGGGGCTGATCGTCACCTATGGCACGTCGCTGCACGCGCTGCGCGACCGCGCAAATCTGCAGGCCGGCGAAACACTTGCGGTGCTTGGTGCATCCGGTGGCGTTGGCCAGGCCGCGGTGGAAATCGGCAAGGCGATGGGTGCCCGGGTGATCGCGTGCGCCTCGTCTGATGACAAGCTCGAGTTCTGCAGGTCGCTGGGCGCCGATGAAACGCTCAACTATTCAACTGAAGACCTGAAGACGCGGTTGAAGGAGTTGACCGGTGGCAAGGGTGCGGATGTCATCTACGATCCGGTCGGGGCGGACATGGCTGAAGCAGCGTTCAGGGCCATTGGTTGGCGAGGGCGGTTTCTGGTGGTTGGTTTTGCAGGCGGAGAAATTCCGAAGATGCCGCTCAATCTCGCACTGTTGAAGGGCGCAGACATTGTTGGCGTGTTCTGGGGCGATCACCTGAAGCGTGAGCCGGGTCTGCACCAGGCGAACATGCAACTGCTGGTGCAGTGGGTACTGGCCGGCAAGGTGCGCCCGCACATCCACAAGGTCTATCCGCTGGAACAGACCGCCGAGGCGCTGAACGCGATCGCGCGGCGTGAAGTGCGCGGCAAGGTCATCGTCACTCCTTGAAGGAGCGGGTGATCAGATGGATTGCGGCGGCTGCTCGCCACGGCGCAAGGCCTCGACCGTTCTGCGGGCCTGTTCGCGATGGTCTTCGGTGATGTTGGCACGGATCAGGCCAAACGCCGTCAGCAGCACCGTCATGTCGTCGGTGAAGCCAAGTCCGAGAATAAAGTCGGGAATGACGTCAAACGGCATGATGAAATAGGCAAGGGCTGCCAGCAACATCGCCTTGGTGCGAAACGGCGTCTTGCTGTCAAACGCGGCATAATAGGCGGCTACAACCTCATCGGCCTTGGGAATACGGGCGAGGTTGCGCTTCAGCTTGCCCCAGAAGCCCTGCTGCACGGTGCGTTCATTGCGCAGCACTTCGTCTGGCGATGTGATGTCATCATCCTCGAAGTCGGGATATCTGCCGCGACGTATCATCAATGTGCTTGCCTCAACCGGTTGCGATTTCGCCCATGATATGGAAATTGACGGTTGTGCAAACAAGTCAGGGGCCAACCCACCATGAAAATTTCCAACGGCATGCCGGCAATCGTGACGGGCGGTGCGTCGGGCCTGGGCGAAGCAACAGCGCGTGCGCTGGCTTCAAACGGTGCGCGCGTGGCGATCTTCGACATGAATGCCGAGCGCGGGCAATTTGTGGCGGGTGAAATCGCGGGATTGTTCGTGCAGGTTGACGTCACATCGGGCGACAGCGTTGCAGCAGGCCTTGACGTGGCCCGAACAGCGCATGGCCAGGAGCGCATTGCGGTCAGTTGTGCCGGCATCGCGACGGGGGAGAAAACCGCCTCCATCGACCGCAAGACCGGCGAGGCGCGGGCGCACTCGCTGGCGGCGTTCGAGAAGACCATCGCGGTCAACCTGGTCGGCACCTTCAACATCATTTCAAGGTGTGCGGCGGGCATGATCGCGGCCGAACCCGTGACCAGTGACGGCGGACGCGGCGTCATCATCAACACCGCCTCGATAGCCGGCGTGGAAGGCCAGATCGGCCAGGTGGCCTATGCAGCGTCGAAAGGCGGTGTGATCGGCATGACGCTGCCGGTGGCGCGTGACCTGATGCGCGACGGGGTGCGGTGCTGTACCATCATGCCGGGGCTGTTCCATACGCCGATGGTGGCCGGATTGCCGGAAGAGGTGCAGGCGTCGCTGGCTGCCAATGTGCCGTTCCCGGCGCGCCTGGGCGACCCGTCAGAGTATGCTAAGCTTGCCCTGCACATCATCGACAATGACATGCTCAACGGCGAGTGCATCCGGCTCGATGGCGCGTTGCGCATGGCGCCGCGCTGATCCCGCGGGAACTGGTCAGCGTCCTGCCATGTAGATGGCGCCCATGATCACGATCACCGCCAGGAACTGAAGCAGCACGCGGGCGCGCATGAGCTTCTGCGAGGTGTTGCTGTCGCCACCGCGCATCATGTTGATGAGGCCCAGTGCCAGTACGATTGCAACGGCACCAACGGCGATGGGAACAAGGTAGTCGAACAAGGACATGGGATTGGTATGCTTTCTGTCTTCAGGCAGCTTGGCACGTGAGGGGCCGCTGGATGTCAACCCGCGCGAAGCATCAGCCTGTATTGCAGCGCCTCTGGTAGCAAACGCCGGCCGAGGCTTGCAAGTTGCGTCGTGTAGGTAACACGATAATGGTGACGCGGCCTCGGGCTTTCCGTCGCATGGACCAGGCAGTCCAGCACGGCGTCCGGCCCCAGACGGTACACCGGCTTCCAGCCGCTGCCGGTTTTCCCGGCGGACTGTTGCGGGGTTTCGAGGTCGCCCGGCTCGGCGCTGGCGAGTGCTTCAAGTTCGGCGATACGCTTTTTGTACAGTGCGGCATTGCGCGAATTGGCGGTGTCGATATTGGCGATGAGGGCGGCAAGGGCGTTGAGCGTGAAGCGCGAGCGGATCGGACCGGGCTGGATGGAGCTGACGTGAATGCCTGACCCGTCCAGTTCAAGCCGCATGGTGTCTGTCAGGCCTTCGAGCGCAAACTTGGAGGCGTTGTAGGCACCCCGATAGGGCGCGGCAACGATGCCGAGCACCGAAGAGCATTGGATGATCCGGCCCGCGCCCTGCTCGTGCATGGCAGGCAGCAGCCGTGTGGTCAGGTCATGCCAGCCAAACAGATTGGCTTCAAACTGCCGGCGCAGGATGTCGGTGGGAAGATCTTCCACCAGGCCGGGCTGGCCATAGGCGCCGTTGTTGAACAAGGCGGTCAGCTTTCCTCCGGTCAGGTCCAGGGCCTGGCTGGCACAGGTGGCAATGCTGGCCGGGTCGGCGTAATCAAGTTGAAGCGCGTCGAAACCTTGCTCCTTCAGCATGTCGAGGTCGCGCTGCTTGCGCGCTGTCGCCAGCACCCGCCAGCCGCGCGTCTTCATGCCGATGGCACAAGTGTAACCGATGCCGGACGAACACCCGGTGATGAGGATTGAGCGGGTCATCTCTGGTGCCGGATCAGTTGGCCTGTTCCAGCAACCGCCGGGCGATGACCTGTGCCTGGATTTCACCGGCCCCTTCAAAGATGTTGAGGATGCGTGCATCGCACAGCACCCGGCTGATCTGGTACTCCAGCGCAAAGCCGTTGCCGCCGTGAATTTGCAAGGCGTTGTCGGCATTGTTCCAGGCGACGCGGGCACCGAGCAGCTTTGCCATGCCGGCTTCGAGGTCGCAGCGGCGGCCGGCGTCCTTCTCGCGGGCCGAGAAGTAGGTCAGCTGGCGTGCTGCCATCAGTTCGACCGCCATCATCGCCAGCTTGTCGGAGATGCGCGGGAACGAGATGATCGGCTTGCCGAACTGAACCCGGTCCAATGCATAGGAGAGGCCCAGATCAAGCGCGTTCTGCGCCACGCCAATGGCGCGCGCGGCGGTCTGGATGCGGGCAGACTCGAACGTCTGCATCAGCTGCTTGAAGCCCTGGCCCTCCACGCCACCGAGCAGGTTTTCCGCCTTGACCTCGAAGTCCTCGAAGCGGATCTCGTATTCCTTCATGCCGCGATAGCCGAGCACCTCGATCTCGCCGCCGGACATGCCGTCCGCCGGGAACGGGTTGTCATCGTTGCCGCGCGGCTTTTCCGCGAGGAACATCGACAGGCCCTTGTAACCCGGCTCATCCGGGTTGGTGCGCACCAGTAGCGTCATGACGTCGGCGCGAACCGGGTGGGTTATCCAAGTCTTGTTGCCGGTCACCTTGTAGACGTCGCCATCCTTGACGGCGCGGCTGCGCAGGGAGGCAAGGTCTGAACCGGTGTTGGGTTCGGTGAACACCGCCGTTGGCAGGATCTCACCAGAGGCGATCTTCGGCAGCCACTTCTGCTTCTGTTCGTCGGTGCCGCCGGCAAGGATGAGTTCTGCAGCGATCTCGGGCCGGGTGCCCAGCGAGCCGATGGCGATCCAGCCGCGCGACAGCTCTTCGGAGACGAGGCACATGGACTCCTTGCCCAGTTCCATGCCGCCGTACTCTTCCGGCAGGGTCAGCGCGAACACGCCCAGTTCAGCCAGCTTGTCGATGATTTCCAGCGGTACGTACTCGTTGTTGCAGTGCCAGTCATGGGCATGGGCTGCGACATTGTCCTGGATGAAGCGGTTCATCTGCGAGCGCATCTCGTCAAGCATTGGCTCAAGCCCGCAGTCACCAGTGGTCAGGTTGGCCCGGCCATCTGCCATCATGTCCACAAGGCGCGCGCGTACCGAAGGCGTCGAACCGTGGCGCAGCAGGTCCCCGGCAGCTCCTTCGTGAAGGGCGCGCATGTCATCAGGCGTCAGGCCAAGCTCATGCGGACGAACTTGCTCCTGACTGGTCATCGCGATGCCGCCGGCAATGTGGTTGAGGTATTCGCCGAAGCATATCTGCGCGATCAGTTGCTCCAGTTCACCAAGCCGGCCTTCCGATGCCAGCGCCGCTTGCCACCCTGCCATGGACCGCAGGGTTTCGGCATAGGTGGCGAACCAGGCCAGACCGTGCACCGCGTGCTGCTCGCGCTCGATCGCGGCGGAGGACAGCTTGCCGTTGTCGCTGACACGGGTTGTCAGATTGGCGCGCGCCCTCGCGAACAGACCGTCCACCACCTGCACTGCTTCAGCCATCAGGCCATCAAGGCCGCGCAGCACGGCGGGCTCGGGGCGAATGTTTTCAACAGCGCTCATGTTGCGGTCCTCACGATCATGCACATCATCTGATGCATGCCAGTATAGGGCAGGCTTGTTGCGCTGCAATATTTAGAAAGTCGCATGCGTGGCGGGGGGCAGGAGCTCAGGTGCGGCGCGTTGCCAGCATCACGGCGCCGGCACACACCGCCATGCCGGCAATCTGCAGTGGCACCAGGGCTTCGCCGAACATGACCCATGCAATCAGTGCGGTCACGCCCGGGACAAGGTAAAAGAGCGTGGTGACGCGGGATATCTCGCCGTGCCTGATCATCAGGTACAGCAGGCTGATTGCCCCGATCGACAGCACCAGCACCAGCCATGTCATGCCGAAGATGACGGGGCCGTTCCAGGTGATGTCAAAGCTTTCCATGGCCAATGCGGCAAGGCCGGTGACGATTGTGGCGCCGACAAACTGCCAGGCATTGCCGGTGCGCAGGTCAACCCGCGCCATGAAGCGCTTCTGGTAAAGCGAGCCGAAAGTGATCGACAGCATGGCGAGTATGTTGGCGGTGACGGTGACTGGCGTTATGCCCACATCCGTGAGGGTGAACTTTGGCCAGATTACCATGGCGATGCCCACAAGCCCGATGAACAGTCCTGCCCAGTGACGTGGGGTGATGCGCTCACCGAGGAACAGTCCGGCCAGTAGTGCCGTCACCAGCGGTTGCAAGCCAACGATGAGCGCTGAAACGCCGGCCGGCATGCCCTTCCAGATCGACCAGAACACGAACCCCAGGTAGCCGCCGTGCATCAGCGCACCGGTGATCATGCAATGCACCGACATGCGCCTGTCAGGCCAGCTTGCCTTCATGGCAAACCCGGCCACGCACAAAATACCTGCCACAATGGCAAAGCGGATCGCCAGGAACGATAATGGCTCGGCGTAGGGTGCGGTCAGGCGCGATCCGATAAAGCCCGTCGACCACAACAGCACGAATATCACCGGGGCAACGCTCATCCATGCGGGAGCAGCCGGTACATCGGTCGGGGTGGGAGTGGTGCGGTTCATGGAAGGCTGGGTGACTTCTGCGGAGGCGCGTTGGGTGTGCCAGGGCAACTTGTAGCCGAGCGGCTTGCCGCTGGCGAGGAAAATGACCTGCTGCAGGCGAGAGGGGCTTGCAACCGGGGTCCTGAATACCTTTATCAGCAGGGATTCAAACCTCGATACAGGACGCCCCAACGCATGATCGACCCGCAAAAGCTGATTGAGCAATTTCTCGGCGGCAACGCCAATGCCGCCGACAATTCCGGTTCCCGGTCCGGCACTCCGGCGCGGTCGGGTGGCGGCAGTCCGCTGGATGCGCTGCCGGACAGCCTGAAGGGCTTTGGCGGCGGGCTGGCGACAGGCGGCCTCGCCGGCATCCTGCTGGGCACCAAGGGTGGCCGCAAGATGGCGAAAAAGGCTGTCAAGGTGGGTGGTCTCGCGGTTCTGGGCGGACTGGCCTACAAGGCCTACACGACCTGGCAGGACGGCAAGACTGCTGCGCAGGGCGCAGGCGATCCGGTGACGGAGATGAAGAACATCACGCCCAAAGCCGAGGGGACACCATTCCTGCCGGCACCGCAGCATGAGCGCAACGAGCTGGGCATGAAGTTGCTGCAGGCAATGATCGCGGCCGCCAAGGCGGACGGGCATATCGATGCCGAGGAACAGAAGCGCATCTTCGCCCGGTTGGACGAGGCGGGCCTCGACGCCGAGGAAAAGGGCTTCCTGATGGATGAGCTGCGCAAGCCGCTCGACATCGATGCCATCGTATCTCTGGCTGATTCGCCCGAGCAGGCAGTGGAAATCTACGCCGCCTCATGCATGGCGATCGATCCGGATGATCCGGCCGAGCAGGCGTACCTTGCCATGCTGTCGGCCCGGCTCAAGCTGGCGCCGGAACTCAAGGCGGGCGTGGAAAGGGAAGTGGCGGCGGTCACCGGCTGACCGCACGCTGTCTGGTGCAACTGGAGCGCCCGGCCAGCCTAGCTGCCGGACGCTTCCAGTACGTCCTCGAAAGTGCGCAGGCCGGTGCGCGGGGCGCTCACAAGGACGGCCATGTTGCCCGGCAGGTGCTTGTTGTGACGCATCTGCATGTGGCCCTTCGGGATGTCATCCCAGGCATAGACTTCCGACATGCACGGGTCGATGCGGCGGTTGATGACCAGCCGGTTGGCGAGGCTCGCCTGCATCAGGTTGGCAAAGTGCGAACCCTGCACGCGCTTCTGGTGCATCCACACATAGCGGGCGTCCATGGTGAGGTTGAAGCCGGTAGTGCCGGCGCAAAACACGATCATGCCGCCGCGCTTGCAGACCAGCGTCGAGACGGGGAAGGTAGCTTCGCCGGGGTGTTCGAACACCATGTCGACGTTGTTGCCCTTGCCGGTAAAGTTCCAGATGGCCTTGCCAAACTCGCGCGCAGACTTGAGCCAGGTGTTGTACTCCGGCGTGTTGACCGTGGGCATCTGGCCCCAGCAATCGAACTTCTTGCGGTTGATGACGCCCTTGGCGCCGAGGCCGAGCACGAAATCGGTCTTGTCGTCTTCAGAGATGACGCCGATGGCATTGGCACCAGCGGTGGCGATAAGCTGTACCGCCATCGAGCCGATGCCGCCCGATGCCCCCCACACCAGCACGTTCTGGCCGGGCTTCAGCGTGTGCGGGCGGTGCCCAAACAGCATGCGATAGGCCGTGGCGAGCGTCAGGGTGTAACAGGCGGCTTCTTCCCAGGTCAGGTGCTGCGGACGCGGCATCAGCTGGCGGGCCTGCACCCGGCAGAACTGGGCGAAAGAACCGTCTGGCGTTTCGTAGCCCCATATGCGCTGCGAAGTGGAAAACATCGGGTCGCCGCCATTGCACTCCTCGTCGTCGCCGTCATCCTGGTTGCAGTGGATGACAACCTCGTCGCCTACTTTCCAGCGAGTGACCTTGCGCCCGACTGCCCAGATGATGCCCGAGGCATCGGACCCGGCGACATGAAAGTCGGATTTGTGTCCGTCGAACGGGGAAATGGGGATGCCGAGCGAGGCCCAGACGCCGTTATAGTTCACGCCTGCCGCCATCACGAGGACCAGCACCTCGTCGGAATCAATCTCCCACGTGGGCACGACCTCCACCTGCATGGCGGTGTCCGGTTCGCCGTGGCGCTCGCGACGGATGGTCCAGGCATACATGTTCTTCGGTACATGCCCCAGCGGCGGAATTTCGCCAACCTCATAAAGGTCCTTGCGCGGTGCGTTGCTGTTGGCGGGGGGAAGTGCTGCTTCGAGGTTTGCTGCCTGGGCCATGATCAAAAATTCCTCCGGTATGTTGCCGCAGTTTTGCGCAAGGATTGTTGCAATGCAACATGCCAATTCGTCTTACGGCCCGACACCGGGTTTACAAATATTCAACCATCTCGCGCTAATCTGGATGCTGGAGTCGCACTTTTTGGCGGCAAACCAACTGAAGGGTTGGGTAGATGGACGACTTTTTGCGGCTGATCGGCATTAACATACACTGGAGTTCATACTCCCCGTTCGGTGATGGGGCTGGCGGCAACACGTCGTTGCTGATCGTGCTGGCGATGTGCCTGATCGGCACGACGATCATCAATGGCGTGCTGAAATTCGACTCGATGTTCAATACCATCGTGAATTTCTCCACGCTGTTTGCGGGTGCCTACGTGGCCAACGTGCTGGCACGGACCTACCAGTTCCCGGGCATTGACAGCCTGGTGATGGTGGCGATTTCGGCAAACGCCGGCATGGCGGTCGCAGCTGTATTCCTGATGATCTATTACCGCACCTCCTTCAACTGACATACCTTCAGGCGTAGTCCTGATCCCAAGGTCTGGTTGCACTGCAGCATCCGGCGTGCTTGGATATTATGCAACATTCATGCTCTGAACTCTCACTGTTGTTGCGTGAATGCACGTTCAATGCTCGCCGGACACACGCTACATGACACACAATTCCGACCGTGACCGCCCCTGGATCTTCCGGACCTACGCAGGTCACTCTACCGCCGAAGCCAGCAACGAGCTGTACCGGCGGAACCTGGACAAGGGTCAGACCGGACTTTCGGTGGCCTTCGACCTGCCAACCCAGACCGGCTACGACAGCGACCATGAACTGGCGCGCGGCGAAGTGGGCAAGGTGGGCGTGCCGGTCAGCCACATCGGCGACATGCGCTCGCTGTTCAAGGACATTCCGCTGGAGCGGATGAACACCTCGATGACGATCAATGCAACCGCCGCCTGGCTGCTGGCGCTGTATGTTGCGGTGGCGGAAGAGCAAGGTGCAGACCGGGCAGAACTGACCGGCACAACCCAGAACGACATCATCAAGGAATACCTGTCGCGCGGCACTTACGTGTTTCCGCCAGAGCCGTCGATGAAGCTGATCACCGATACGATCACCTGGTCGTGGGAGCAGTGCCCGAAATGGAACCCGATGAACGTGTGTTCCTATCACCTGCAGGAAGCAGGCGCGACACCGGCGCAGGAACTGGCCTATGCGCTGGCCACGGCCATCGCAGTGCTGGACGGGGTCAAGGCGTCGGGCCGGGTGCGGGAAGCCGACTTTGCCCAGGTGGTCGGGCGCATCAGCTTCTTTGTCAATGCGGGCATGAAGTTCATCACCGAGCTGAGCAAGATGCGCGCGTTTACCGAATTGTGGAACGACATCTGCCGCGACCGCTATGGCGTTGAGGATGAGAAGCTGCGCCGGTTCCGCTACGGGGTGCAGGTCAATTCGCTGGGACTGACCGAGCAGCAACCGGAAAACAACGTCTATCGCATCCTGATCGAGATGCTGGCGGTGGTGCTGTCCAAGAACGCCCGCGCCCGCGCGGTGCAGTTGCCGGCGTGGAACGAGGCGCTAGGACTGCCCCGCGCCTGGGACCAGCAGTGGTCGTTGCGCATGCAGCAGATCATGGCGTTTGAGACCGACCTGCTGGAGCATGAAGATATTTTTGATGGGTCGGCGGTGATCGAGGCCAAGGTCAACGAGTTGAAGGCCGCAGCCCTCATGGAACTCGAGGTGATCGACGCCATGGGCGGCGCGGTCGCAGCGGTCGAGAGCGGCTACATGAAGGCCGAACTGGTCAAGTCCAACAGTGCGCGCATCAAGGCCATCGAGGAGGGCCGCGAGACGGTGGTCGGGGTCAATGCCTACCAGACCAGCGAACCGTCGCCCCTGTCGGGAAGCGACGGAGGCTCGATCCTGACCGTGCCGGAGCACGTGGAGCACGAACAGGTCGAACGGCTGAAGGCATGGCGCAAGGCGCGCAATGCGGCTGCGGTGACCACGGCGCTGGATGACCTCAGGTCGGCAGCTACCGAGGGCCGCAACATCATGGAAGCCTCTGTTGCCTGCGCCAAGGCCGGCGTCACCACGGGCGAATGGGGCCAGACGCTGCGCGACGTCTATGGCCAGTACCGCGCACCGACGGGGGTCGGCACCGTTGTGCGCCTGTCGGGCGAGGACTCCGAAGCCGTTCGGGCACAGGTTGAAGCGCTGTCAGCCCGGCTTGGCGTGCCAGTGAAATTCCTCGTCGGCAAGCCGGGCCTCGATGGGCATTCGAACGGGGCCGAACAGATTGCCGTGCGTGCCAGCGAGGTTGGCATGGAGGTGATCTACGAAGGCATCAGGCTGACACCGGAAGAGATCGTCAGTGCGGCAATTGAGCAGAACGTGCACGTGGTTGGACTGTCAATCCTGTCCGGCAGCCACGTGCCGCTGGTGCGCGAAGTCATGAGCCGGTTGCGTGAAGCGGGCCTCGACAAGGTGCCGGTGGTTGTCGGTGGAATCATTCCCGAAGACGATGCGCGCATTCTCAAGCAGATGGGCGTGGCACGGGTCTACACACCAAAGGACTTCCGCATCACCGGCATGATGGGTGAAATCGTTGCGCTGGTTGAACGCCGCGTCAACGAGGCTGCAGCCTAAGTGGACGGGCCCGCAGTCAGCTTCAGGGAGGCGTGTGCGGCAGACCTGCCGGCCATCGTTGCGCTGATTGCCGATGACGGTCTCGGCCGGTCGCGCGACGATGCGTCGTTGCCCCTTGATGTGGCCTATGTTGCGGCCTTCGACGCCATGGCGGCCGATGCCAACCAGGTGATGCTGTTGGGCGAGCTGGATGGGGAAATCGTCGGCTACCTGCAAGTGACGTTCATTCCGGGACTGAGCCGCAAAGGTGCCTGGCGCGGACAGATCGAATCGGTGCGGGTGGCAAGCCGACTGCGCGGCCGCGGCATTGGCGGCAAGATGCTGGAACATGCCATTGGCCTGTGCCGGCAGCGCAGATGCAGTCTTGTGCAATTGACCAGCGACAAGACCCGCAAGGAAGCGCACCGGTTCTATGGCCAGTTCGGCTTCCAGGCCAGTCATGACGGGTTCAAGTTGCAGTTGTGAGCCTTGCCACGAGCAGATGCGTATCGGCCTGCCCCCCGGGTATGACGACTTCGCAGGTGTGGCTGAGCGGTTCGAGCTTCAGGTCCGGCAGCAGACGGTCAAAACCACCTTGTGTCCAGACGGCGTCAGAAATGGCGCATACCATCAATCCTCCTCCGCGCAACAGACGGCTGAGCGAGATGAAACCCTCACGCCCGACATGGCCGTGAACGAAGGTGCCGGCACTGGCCACGGCATCATACCGCCCCAGAGCAGGTGGCAACGGCTGGTTGAGATCAGCCTCGATCAGTGACCCATAGACCTTGCGCCGGGCGGCCACGGCCAGCATTTCGGGTGAGATGTCGATGCCGTCGATATGGTGGAAGCCATGCGAATAAGAATGCGCGCCGACCGCGCCGGTGCCGCAGCCGGCATCGAGAATGGCCGGATTGTCTGCCGGGTTGAGATGGGAGGCGAGCAGCTCAACGACCCGGATGGTGCCGATGACTTTCAGAGTGCCGTAGACGTCTTCATCGTAGGTATCGGCCCAACGGCCGTAGAGTGATCTTGCCTCGTCCGCGCCGGTGATGGCACGGGCGCGCAGGACCCGGTCCAGGGCGGTTTCGTCAGGTCCGCTCATAGAGGTTCAGCCAGCTGTCCGGTTCATTCGAGGTCTGGTAGTTGGTGCCGGCCGTGCGGCTGACGCAGCGGGCCATGCCGTCGTGCTCGATGGCGGCAAGCTCATTGCCGAAGCCCATCTCGTCCCATACGCCCGCATTGACGGAGAAGGCAAACGGCGCACCCGGCTTGAGCAGGCGGAAAAGTTCACGCAGGGCAACCGGTCCGACGTGGCCATGAGTGAAGGTGCCGGTGCAGATCGCGCCGCCATAAGCGGCATCGGGTAGTGCAAGTGGTGCGGTCAGATCTGCCTTGATCAGGGCGCGATAGATGTCGCGGGCGCCGGCGACGCCGAGCATTTCGGCTGAATAGTCGAGGCCGTCGATGGTGGTGAAGCCATGCCCCGCCAACTCTTTGCCTGCAAGGCCGGTGCCGCAACCGACATCGAGCAGTGCCGTGCCACGATCCGGCAGGTGATCTGCCAGCAGCCCCGCAACCAGTGCAGGCGAGGTGTAGCCCAGGCCGTCGAGCATGGTCTTGTCGTAGGTTCCGGCCCAGTCGCGGTAGAGCGCGTGGGTGTCCTCGTCGGTTTCAAGCGAGTAGGCGCGCTCAAGCAGGCGGGCGGCCTCGTCATCAACGCCGGGCGGTATTCTGCTGGAGCTTGTCATGCCAAACAGTGTATCGCACTGAAGCATGTTGGCAATCGCGGAGACAGAACGGTGATCACGGGCATGAGCGACGTGTTCGGCACGGTAGCTCCAGTGTTTGCGCTGATCGTGCTGGGGTTCGGTGCCGGCAAGGCGGGCTGGTTCGGCGAGGGCGCGGCGCGCGGGCTTTCACAGTTCGTGTTCGCGTTCGCAGTGCCAGCATTGCTGTTCCGGGCGATGGTGTCGTTCGGATTGCCTGCGCAGCCGCCCTGGGCGCTGTGGGGGGCGTTCTTCGGGGCGGTGCTGGTGATCTGGGCGCTGGCGATCGTGCTGTCGCGCAAGGTGCCGGGGCTGGGCGGTGCCGGCGGTGCGTCGGCGGCACTGGGGGCCAGTTTCGGCAACACGGTGATGCTGGGCCTGCCGCTGGGCGTGGCGCATTTCGGCAATGCGGCGCTGTTGCCGATGGCGCTGATCCTGACCGTTCACCTGCCGCTGCAATGGCTCGCAGCGACGATACTGGCACGCGCGGCGGGCGGCACGCGGACGGCCGAGACGGGTCTTGTGCGGGCGCTGGCCAAGGACCTTGGCGGCAACCCGATCATCATCGGCATTATTGCCGGCACCGTTTGGAACTTCA
The DNA here is from genome assembly GCA_964390445.1 of uncultured Anderseniella sp. GTDB lineage: Bacteria > Pseudomonadota > Alphaproteobacteria > Rhizobiales > Aestuariivirgaceae > Anderseniella. Next base: position 85,054 of record CAYMJJ010000001.1, on the reverse strand, counting down.
CAGGTCTCGGGCTTGCGCCGGTGGCAGACAAGGTGACCGACATGCTGGGCCAGGCGGCGGTGCCTGCGGCACTGTTCGCGCTGGGGCTGTCATTGTCGCGGTTCACCATTGCCGGCAACCGGACCGGCCTCATGGTGCTGTTGGTGCTGAAGCTGACGGTGATGCCGCTGGTGGCATGGTTGCTGGCCACGCAAGTGTTTGCACTGGACCGGGTCGACGCGGGCATCGTGACGCTGTTTGCCGCCCTTCCTGCCGGGGCCAATGCCTACATCTTTGCCGAGCGCCAAGGCCACGGCGAGGCAGTGGTGTCGGCAGCGATTGCGGCCGGCACGGCACTGTCGGTTATCAGCCTGAGCGTGGTGCTGATGCTGCTGGGCTGAGCCCCTTCGTCAGCCGAACCCCAGCAGGGTGCGAACATCGCTGGCAGTGATGCCCTCTTCCCGCAGCGAGGCGAGCGAGCGGTCGCCGGCGCTCTTGGACAGCTTGCGGCCGGTGTCGCCGGGGATCAGCCGGTGGTGGATGTAGGCTGGCTGCGGCAGATCGAGGATCGACTGCAACATCCGGTGGATCGAGGTGGCGTGGAACAGGTCGTGCCCTCGGGTGACGTGGGTGATGGCTTGCAGCGCATCGTCGTGCACCACGGCGAGGTGGTAGCTGGTGCCAATGTCCTTGCGCACCAGGATGACATCGCCCCAGCGTTCAGGCTGGCACGGCACAAGGCCTGTCTCGCCTGCGGGGCCTGTGCCCATTTCATGGAAGGTGAGGTGCTGGCCGGCGGCGACGATCGCCTTGGCCATGTCGAGCCGGAGCGCATAGGGCTGGCCCGCCGTCATGCGGCGCTGGCGTTCGGGCGCTGTCAGCAGACGGCAATAACCGGGGTAGAGCACGGCTCCATCGGGGTCGCGCGGGCCATCCAGCGCGGCGAGCTGGGATCTGGTGCAGAAGCACGGGTAGAGCAGGCGCAGGCGTTCGAGCCGGTCGATGACGGCGATATAGTCGTGCATGTGGCGTGACTGTCGCCGCACCGGTTCCGGCCAGTCGAGACCCAGCCAGCGGAGGTCTTCGGCAATGGCGTCAACGTATTCCTGCCTGCACCGGGCGGTGTCGATGTCCTCGATGCGCAGCAGGCACTGGCCCTCGTGAAGGTGGGCCTGTTGCCAGCTGAACAGGGCCGAGTAGGCATGGCCAAGGTGCAGCCGTCCGTTGGGGCTGGGGGCAAACCTGAACTTGCGTCCTGCCATGCCTTTGTCTTTCATCGGGTTGCGGTTGCCGCCAGCGCGCACGCCGGTATAGTTGGCCTTCATGCAGGCAAACGGATTTCCAATCAACACGGCGCGTGACCTGGCAACGGCTGCGCAAGCCCTGGTGGCGGCTGATGCACGCTTTGCCGCGCTGCATGAGCGCAACGGCCTGCCGCGGTTGCGGCGCCGCGCGGGAGGGCTGGAAGGTCTGGCCTGGATCGTGACCGGGCAGTTGATTTCGGCGCGGGCGGCACAGGTGATCTGGGGCCGGGTCAGTACGGCGCTGGTCCCGTTCAATGCGCATTTGCTGGCGGCGATGGACGAGGCGGAAATTGCCAGCCTCGGCCTGACCAGGGCAAAGGCGCGTACCATCATCGCGGCAGCGGCAGCGGTGCGCGATGGCCGGTTCAGCTTTGATGCGCTGGAGGGGCTGGGTGATGCTGAAGCCGCGGCGGCGCTGATGCAGTTGAAGGGCATTGGCCGGTGGAGTGCCGACATCTACCTGATGACGTGCCTGGGCCGGTGCGATGCGTGGCCGGCGGGAGACCTTGCCGTGCGGGTAGGGCTGCAGAAGCTGCTGGGGCTGGAGGACGTGCCGCCGGTGGCTGCGATGGATGGTCTCGCACAAGGCTGGCGGCCGTGGCGGTCGGTTGCGGCACGCTACCTGTGGGATCATTATGTTACGGAGCAGGGACGGGGTGGCGAGTGACGGTTCTGGGCGCCCGGATCACAGCGTGGGACGGTTAAATTTCGGGCCTTCACACGTCCGTTGCACAAGATATAGTAGTTATCACTCACCTTGGATTCACCATCCAGAATCAGGGGAAGGAACGTGCTGCACGCCAACGTCGCGCCGGAAAGTTGTCCGGCCCTGGTCCTGAATGCCGACTACAGGCCGCTCAGCTATTATCCGCTGTCGCTGTGGTGCTGGCAGGATGTCGTCAAGGCGGTATTCCTGGAGCGGGTCGACATCGTGTCGGAATACGACACCATGGTGCGCTCGCCCAGCTTCGAGTTCCGGCTGCCCTCCGTCGTGTCGCTCAAGTCCTATGTGAAGCCTGCCCGGCATCCGGCGTTCACAAGGTTCAACGTGTTCCTGCGCGACCGGTTTACCTGCCAGTATTGCGGGGTGGGTGATGACCTCACGTTCGACCACGTGGTGCCGCGCTCAAAGGGCGGGCAGACCACATGGGACAATGTCATTACCGCGTGCAGCCCGTGTAACCTGCGCAAGGGCAACAAGATGCCCAGTGACTGCGGCATGCACCCGGCAAGCCGGCCCGACAAGCCGACAGTGCACCAGCTGCATGCAAACGGGCGGCACTTTCCGCCCAACTACCTGCACGACAGCTGGCAGGATTATCTCTACTGGGATACCGAGCTCGACCCGTAGGCGTAGGTGCGCTTGATGCCGATGGCCGCCATTGCCGCAAGCACCAGCGAAGCCACCACGTTCCAGCCTGCAAACGACAGCCCGAACATGCGCCACTGCGCGTCGGTGCAACTGATGACCCGTGCCCTGGTCAGGTCGGGCAGCCCGCCGGACAGCCCGGCGCCCGATGCACACGCGGACGGGCCTTCAAACCAGCCCCATTCCACGCCTGAGTGATAGAAGCCCAGTCCGGCGTTGAGCAGGAACGCCAGCACCACGGCCAGAAACCCCCAGCGCACCACGTCGATGTCGGTGCCGGGGCGGCCAAGGCGAAGCACGATAAGCACGAGGACGGGCAGCGAGAAATAGTAGGCCCAGCGTTGCTGCAGGCACAGCGGACACGGCTTGTAGCCGCCAAATATCTCGAAGATCCAGGCAACGGCAATGGTGGCGGTGGCGAGCGCCAGCGTCATCAGCGCAATCTGGCGAACCTGTTGCTGATCCCGTGTCATGGTGCCCGATGCTAGTTGCTAGAACAGGTATTTCACGGCGACAAAACCGCCCACCAGCATTATGCCTGCCGCAAGGGTGACGAGACCAAGGTACTTCTCAATGAAGAGCCGCACCGGTTCGCCGAAGAAGTACAGCAGGCCGCACACCAGGTAGAAGCGCATGCCACGCGATACAACCGAGGCGGCGATGAACACAGGCAGCGCCATTTCGGTAACGCCGCTCATCAAGGTGATGACCTTGTAGGGAAACGGTGTCAACCCGGCAAAGAACACGATGGGCAGGCCCCACTCGTTGAACTTGTCCTGGAATTCGATGAACTTGGTTCCAAGATTATAGAATTCAATGATCAACTGGCCGAGGGTGTCAAACAGCCAGTAACCGATGGCGTAGCCGGCAAGGCCGCCCAGCACCGAGGCGATGGTGCAGATGGTAGCGTAAATCCAGGCCCGGCGCGGTTTGGCGAGCGTCATCGGCACCAGCAGTGCATCCGGCGGGATCGGAAAGACCGAGCTCTCGATGAACGAGACAAACGCCAGCGTCCATTGCGCGTGGCGATGGGCGGCAAGTCTCATTGTCCAGTCGTACAGGGCTCTCAACATGGGCGATGGCAATACGCTGGCGTTGCTGATTTGTCCATGCGACTTGTGAAGCCGCGCGCCAGGGGCAAGGTTTGCTGTTGACGCTTGCCAAAGGCGGCCTATAGTCCGGCGCGATTTGAGGGCCCCTGTGGCGGAACTGGTAGACGCGGCAGACTCAAAATCTGTTGCCCGAAAGGGCGTGCTGGTTCGATTCCGGCCAGGGGCACCAAAATTGCACGCCGAGGGATCCGCCCGCGACAAGTTTGCGGGGTTTCACGTGGCAGCCGCCATTGATCCCGGCAGGGCAGGAGTGCTACCCATGAGGCTTCAGGTCGGGGGCGGCACAAACGGATTGGAGCCTGTTTTGCGACTCACCAGCTTGTTCAAGCGACTAATCACGTCTGGCCTGGTCGCGGCGGGGCTTTTTGCTGCCGCGGTGATTCCGGCGGCGGCAAACCCGGTACTGGTGTTCGATGCCAAGACGGGCCAGGCCATCGTTGCACGCGATGCCGGCAAGCCGTGGTATCCGGCTTCGCTGACCAAGATCCTGACCGCATACGTCACGTTCCGCGCGATCGAACAGGGCAAGCTGTCGCTGAATACCAAGCTGACGGTCACCAAGACCTCGTCTGCGCCACCGCCCAGCAAGATCGGTTTCAAGCCCGGCACCAAGGTGAGCGTGGATTTCGCGCTGCAGGCGTTGCTGGTGTATTCCGCCAATGACATGGCGTCGCTGCTGGCTGAAGGCGTGGCGGGGTCGCAGGAAAACTTCGCCAAGCTGATGAACGCCACGGCCCGCGAGCTCGGCATGACCGGATCACATTTCGTCAATCCGCACGGACTGTTTGACAAGCAGCAGGTGACGACGGCGCGGGACATGGGCTTGCTGACGATGGCGCTGATGACAAGGTATCCGCAGGCGCACAAGTATTATTCGGCCCCTTTCGTGACCGCCGGCAAGCGCAAGCTGCGCAACCGCAACCACCTGATGAAGATCTGGGACAAGGCCGACGGCATGAAGACCGGCTTCGTTTGTCCATCGGGCTTCAACCTGATTGGCACCGCGACCGTTGGAGGCCGCAAGCTGGTTACGGTGATCTTCGGCACCCGCTCGGGAATGGCCCGGGCACACAAGGCCAAGGTTGTGCTGGAGAATGCAGCCGGTTACGCAGGCTCGCTTGCCGTCTCAGCCATCACCAATGAGGGCGGCACGCCACCCAACCTGCGTTCGACGGTATGTGGCGGACAGGGCTTGCGCATGGTAGATGCCAACGAGTTCAATGGCTGGGGGGCCACGTTCGGAAAGTACAAGAGCGCGGCTGAAGCCGAAGCGGTTGTCACGGGCATCGAGGCGGTGAGGTCGGCGGTGTTGAAGAATGCCCCTGCGGGCGTGGTCAGGCTGCCCTATACCAAGGATTTCGTGCCTGTTTCCTATGCCATGACGCAAACTGACAGCCAGACCCTGTGCCAGGTGATCACGGCGTCGGGCGGGTCGTGCGAAGTGGTGACGCCGGCGACATTTGCCTCGTTCGCCAGCCTGTCGAGCCGCGAGAAGGCAAAGGGAAGCAACCCGGCCGCGGCCACGCCCGAGGCGGCAAAGACCAAGCCTGCACGCAAGGAACGCACTTCGGCGTCAGGCCGCTAGCCGTGATCCGGACAGATGGCGCCATGAGGCTGACACCAGCATGACCAGCATCGGCAGGGGTGCTGCCTTTGCGCTTGCAGGCGGTATCATCTACGGGTTGGCCCCACCGTTTACCCGGTTTGCCTTCAACGCCGGCGTGCCCGTCATCGAGACGGCATTCTGGCGGGTCGCGGCGATGGCGCTGTTCCTCGGGCTTGTTGCCCTCATCTGGCGCTGGCGGGTTCGTGTTCCTGTTGGATCAGGCTGGCTGCTTGGGCTGATGATGCTGGCAACCGGCTCCATCTCCATTGGCTACCTTGGCGCGGTGCAGTTCATGCCGGTGGCACTGACAGTCATTATCTTCTTTACCTTTCCCATCATCATCCTGTTGCTGTCCCCGGTTATCGAGGGGCACCGGATCAGCCTTGTGCAATGGCTTATCGGCATCCTGGCTTTTGCCGGACTGGTGATAGCAATCGGTCCAACCGGCGGCGCTGCAGACTGGCGCGGGCTGCTGCTGGCAGCACTGGCTGCTGGCGGGGCTACCACGCAGTTCTTCGTAGGCCGAACCTTGTCCGCGCGGATGAACGTGCTGCACATGGGGTTGATGGTTCACCTGGCGCTGGTGCCGGTGCTGGCGCTGATGGTGTTCGCGCTGCAGGGCGGCTTTGCCGTGCTGGCTGGCGGCAATGCGGTGACGGCCCAGGGCATATCCTCTGCCGGGTACGCGGCGCTTGCGGTGGTGGCGCTGTCCTATGGCGTTGCGTTCCTGTGCCAGATGTCGGCGCTGAAACTGGCACCTGCCTCGACGGTTGCGCCGTTCTTCAACATCGAGCCGGTGACTTCAGTGATGGTGGCGTCGATCATTCTGGCCGAGCCTCCCTCCATGCTTGAGCTGGTTGGCGGTACGCTGGTGCTGGCGGCGTTGCTTGCGGCAGGGGTTGCCGGGCGGCATGATCGCAGGCAACACTCGGCTCCTGATACCGGACATGCCGGAGGCTAGTTCACACCCATGACGCAACAACTTCCCGTTTCGGTCCTCACGGGGTTTCTGGGGGCCGGCAAGACAACATTGCTCAACGCGCTGTTGAAGGATGAGGCGCTGGCCAATGCGGCGGTGATCATCAACGAGTTCGGTGACATCGGGCTGGATCACCTGCTGGTGGAAGCCACCGATGGCAACGTGTTCGAGATGTCGTCTGGTTGCCTGTGCTGCACCATCCGCGGTGACCTGGTGGACACGCTGCTGGACCTGGCCGAACGGCGCGCCAATGGCGCGGTCAAGGCGTTTGACCGGGTGGTGATCGAGACCACCGGCCTGGCCGATCCGGCACCTGTGCTGCAGACGCTGTTGGGGCATCCGCACCTGTTGCAACTGTACCGGCTGGAGAATGTCGTCACTGTCGTCGACAGCGTCAACGGGTTGGCCACGCTTGATGCCCATGAAGAGGCGGTGCGGCAGGTGGCGGTGGCTGACCGGGTGGTGCTGACGAAGACCGACCTGCTGACCGGTGCTGATGGCGAGACGCAGCTTCACGACACCATATTCAGGTTGCGGCAGCTGGCGCCGGCGGCCCGGTTGCTGAGCACCCATCGCGGCGAGGCCACGGCAGCCCGGCTGTTCGACCTGGAGGGCGAGGCAGGCGACAGGGCATCGCGGGTGCGCCGCTGGATGGCGGCAGATGCGTTCGAGGCACCGGGCCGGGCAGCGCGCGGACGCAAGCGCCGGCGTGGGGCCGAGGCCAGCCACCAACAGTCACACGCGCATCAACATGACCACGGGAGTGAGCATGAGCATGACGAGCACGGCCATCACCATCACGATGTGAACCGGCATGATGAGCACATCAAGTCGTTTTCCGTGGCGACGGATCATGCCATCGGCCAGATGCAGCTGGAGCTGTTCCTCGAGTTGTTGCAGAGCTACCACGGGCCGAACTTGTTGCGCATGAAGGGCATCGTGAAGATGCAGGATGATCCCGACCGGCCGATGGTGCTGCATGGCGTGCAGCATGTGATGCATCCGCCGGAGCGGCTGGCGCGCTGGCCGGATGACGATCACCGCACGCGACTGGTGTTCATCACCCGTGACATCGAGCGGTCAGAACTGGAACAACTGCTGAAGGCCTTTACCGATCCGGTCACCGGCGGGGCGGAAGCGTTTTCAGACGATACGCTGTCACTGCGGCGGGGCCGGTAAATGATCAGCTTCTATGGCCTGAAGAATTGTGACAGTTGCCGCAAGGCCCGTACCTGGCTGGACGCCAAGGGCATCGCCAACGCGTTCCACGACATCCGCGAAGACGCGCCGGACCGGGCAACCATCGCCGCCTGGGCGGCACAGGTGGGGTGGGAAAAGCTGTTGAACCGGCGTGGCACCAGCTGGCGGGCGTTACCCGATGCCAGCAAGGACGGGATCGACGAGGCCGGAGCCATTGCCCTCATGGCCGGCAATCCGGTGCTGATCAAGCGCCCGGTGATGGTGGATGGTGATCGTGTGCATGTTGGCTTTGATCCCGATGTACGAGCAGCACTGGAATCGCACGGCTGATCGCCCGTGCTGGGTGCGACGGCTGCATGACATATGCAAAGCACTCACTAGCCATGAGTTTTCCTGATGATGAAAGTCAGCTCACCGGCGTCCTGTGCATGCCACAAAAGCTCATTGCCGCTCTCGCTGCAATAGTGTGGAAAGTCGATTGCAGCGGCAGGGTCCGTTGCCAAAATCTTCAATGATTCTCCATGTTTCATGGTCGAAAGGCGCTTCCTGGCCTTGAGCACCGGCAACGGGCATTGCAGGCCCCTGGTGTCGAGTTCGTGATCATGATCTGGGGTCAACGAGGCGTTCTCCGGTATAACATTTAATTCTGTCTGGCGAAATCGGTTGGTGTTGCGTCGCAAACGGCCTGACGGCATTATGGCACCATCTGATAATCCCGCAGTGCAAGCGTTGTCCTGGCAACAGCATTAGCGCAAGTGCATGAAGGCAGGAAACACCAATGAACAAGCATACCAACGGCGACAGCTTCAAGCCGATCCGTCCCGGCCGTGGCGGCAAGTCCAAGGGCCGCGCCTTTCCCAAGGGCCGGGTGATCGATGTCGCGGCTCATGACGAGGTCATCGAGCTGCTTGATGCGCACCGGCCGCTCAAGCGCGACATGCTGATCGAGTACATGCACCTGATCCAGGACCGCTGGGGCTGCCTGTCGGCTGGCCACCTGCACGGGTTGGCCGAGGAGATGAAACTGCCTCAGGCCGAGGTGTTCGAGGTGGCAACGTTCTACCACCACTTCGACGTGGTCAAGGAAGGCGAGGACAAGCCTGCCGAGATCACCATCCGGGTTTGCGACTCGCTGTCGTGCGAGATGGCGGGCGCGCAGGACATCATCAAGGCGCTGGGCGCCAATGCACCGGATAATGTGCGAGTGCTGCATGCGCCGTGCATGGGGCTGTGCGATGTGGCGCCTGCCGCTGCGGTGGGTCACAACTACGTCGGCAATGTGACGGTCGAGAACCTGGTGCTGCTGGCGCGCAATCACGAAACGCAACCAGAAGTGCCTGCCTACCAGACGCTCGAGGACTATCAGTCCGAAGGCGGCTACGAACAGCTCGCCGCGCTGCGTGGCGGGTCGAAGACGCCGGACCAGGTGATCGAGACGCTGCTTGAAGCCGGCCTCAAGGGACTTGGCGGTGCGGGCTTCCCGTCGGGACAGAAGTGGAAGTTCGTGCGCGCCGGCAGTGGCCCGCGCTACATGTGCATCAATGGCGACGAAGGTGAGCCCGGCACGTTCAAGGACCGGCTCTACCTGCGCACCCGGCCGCACCAGTTTCTGGAGGGCATGCTGATCGGCGCCTGGGGTGTCGAGGCGGAAGGCTGCTACATCTACCTTCGCGACGAATACCCATGCGCGCGGCTGATCCTGCAGCGCGAGATTGCGCAGCTCGAAGAGGCCGGTATCGTCAAGCCCGGCTACATTCACCTGCGCCGCGGTGCGGGTGCCTACATCTGCGGTGAAGAAAGCGCGATGATCGAGTCGCTCGAAGGCAAGCGCGGCCTGCCGCGCCATCGCCCGCCCTACGTCGCGCAGGTTGGCCTATTCAACCGGCCAACGCTGGTGCACAACATCGAGACCGTTTACTGGATGCCGAAGATCCTGAGCGAAGGGCCGGAATGGTTCTCCAGCCAGGGCCGTGGCGACCACAAGGGTCCGCGCTCCTACTCCGTCTCGGGCCGGGTCAAGAACCCTAGCGTGGTGCTGGCCCCGGCGGGATCGAGTGTCAACGAACTGATCGAGATGTGCGGTGGCATGGCCGACGGGCATTCGTTCAAGGGCTATCTGCCGGGCGGCGCCTCCGGTGGCATCCTGCCGGCGTCCAAGGGCGACGTGCCGCTGGACTTCGGCGGCGAGCTTGCCAAGCTCGGCTGCTTTGTCGGATCGCATGCGGTCGTGGTATTGTCCGACAGGGACTCGATGCGCGACGCGGCGGTCAACCTGCTCAAGTTCTTCGAGGATGAATCCTGCGGCCAGTGCACGCCCTGCCGCGTTGGCTGCGAAAAGGCGGTCAAGCTGATGAAGGACGGCCCGTGGGACGAAGCCCTGCTGGGCGAACTAACAACGGCCATGGCCGACGCCTCGATCTGCGGCCTCGGCCAGGCGGCACCCAACCCGATACGAACGGTCATGACGCACTTCAAGGAGGACGTTTCCTGATGTCCGGTACACCCATCAAGTTCATCCTCGACGGCGAGCAAGTCGAGGCGCGCGACGGCGAAACCATCTGGCAGGTCGCCAAGCGCGAAGGCACGTCGATCCCGCACCTGTGCTGGCGCGACGAACCCGGCTACCGGGCTGACGGCAACTGCCGCGCCTGCATGGTCGAAATCGAGGGCGAGCGGGTCCTTGCTGCCTCGTGCCTGCGCAAGCCGTCCGAGGGCATGGTCGTCAACTCGCAGAACGAGCGTTCGAAGTCTGCCCGCAAGATGGTGATCGAACTGCTGATGGCTGACCAGCCGGCGCGCGAAGATGCGCACGACCGGCAGTCGTCGTTCTTCAAGTGGGCCGACTCGATGGAAGTCGATGTATCGCGCTTCCCGCGTGACGATCAGCCAAAGGCGGACATCTCGCACCCGGCGATGGCCGTCAACCTGGATGCGTGCATCCACTGCAACCTGTGTGTACGCGCCTGTCGCGAAGTGCAGGTGAACGACGTGATCGGCATGGCCTATCGCGGCCCGCACGAAAAGATCGTGTTCGACTTCGACGACCCGATGGGCGCGTCGACCTGCGTTGCATGCGGTGAATGCGTGCAGGCGTGCCCGACCGGCGCGCTGATGCCGAAGACCATTGTCGACGAAGACGGCCGTGGCAGCCGTGGTGCCGAGCGTGAAGTGGACAGCGTGTGCCCGTATTGCGGGGTGGGCTGCCAGATCACCTACAACATCCGCACTGATCAGAACACGGGCAAGGAATACATCGCCTATGTCGAAGGCAAGGGCGGACCGGCCAACGAGAACCGGCTGTGCGTGAAGGGCCGGTTCGGCTTTGACTACGTTGCCTCGCCGGAGCGCCTGACCAAGCCGCTGATCCGCAAGCCGGGGCTGGCCAAGGGCATCAACATCGACCCGCTCAACCCGCTGACCCATTTCCGTGAAGCAAGCTGGGAAGAGGCGCTGGAGTTTGCAGCCGGCGGGCTGAACAAGATTCGCGATGAGCATGGCGGCAATGCGCTGGCCGGGTTTGGCTCTGCCAAGTGCTCCAACGAAGAAGCCTACATGTTCCAGAAGCTGATCCGGACCGGCTTCGGCACCAACAACGTCGATCACTGCACGCGACTGTGCCATGCCTCTTCGGTGGCTGCGCTGATGGAAACCATCGGTTCGGGCGCGGTGACGGCACCGTTCACCGCGGTGAAGGACAGCGACGTGATCGTGGTGATCGGGGCGAACCCGACCGAAAACCACCCGGTGGCCGCGACCTATTTCAAGCAGGCGGCCAAGCGTGGTGCGGAGCTGATCATCATGGACCCGCGCGGCACCGCGATGAAGCGCTATGCCAGCCACATGATGCAGTTCAAGAACGGCGCAGACGTTGCCTTGCTGAACTCGCTGATGCACGTGATCGTCGAGGAGAAGCTGTACGACGAGCAGTACATACAGGCCCACGCCGAAGGCTTCGACAAGCTCAAGCAGCACCTGACCAAGTTCAAGCCGGAAGACATGCAGGCGGTTTGCGGCATCACGGCTGAAGAAATCCGCACCGTGGCCCGCAAGTACGCCAAGGCCAATGCTGCGATCATCTTCTGGGGCATGGGTGTGTCGCAGCACACTCACGGCACCGACAATGCCCGATGCCTGATTTCGCTGGCGCTGATGTGCGGCCAGACGGGCCGGGCCGGCACCGGCCTGCATCCGCTGCGTGGCCAGAACAACGTGCAGGGCGCGTCTGATGCGGGCCTGATCCCGATGGTGTTCCCGGACTACTCCAAGGTCAGTGACCCCAAGAACCTGGAAAAGTTCGAGAAGCTGTGGGATGCCAAGCTTGATCCCAATCCCGGCCTGACCGTGGTCGAGATCATGGACGCGGTCCACAATGACAAGATCAAGGGCATGTACGTGATGGGTGAAAACCCGGCGATGTCGGACCCTGACGCCAACCATGCGCGCGATGCGCTGGCCAAGCTGGAGCACCTCGTGGTGCAGGACATCTTCCTGACCGAGACGGCGATGTTTGCCGACGTCATCCTGCCCGCCACTGCGTGGGCCGAGAAGGACGGCACGGTGTCCAATACGAACCGCCAGGTGCAGATGGGCCGCAAGGCCATCAACCCGCCCGGCGAGGCGCGCGACGACTGGTGGATCACGCAGGAGATTGCAAAGGGCATGGGGCTGAACTGGACCTATGCCGGGCCTGCCGACGTATTTGCCGAGATGAAACTGGCGATGCCGTCGCTTGACAACATCAGCTGGGACCGCCTGATCACTGAAAACGTGGTGGCCTATCCTTGCCCTGCGCCTGATCATCCGGGCATGGACATCGTGTTCTCCGACCGGTTCCCGACCGCGACGGGCCTTGGCAAGATGGTGCCGGCAGAAGTGCTGCCGCCGGACGAGCAGCCCGATGCGGAGTATCCGTACATCCTGTCGACGGGCCGGCAGCTTGAGCACTGGCATACGGGTTCAATGACGCGGCGCTCGCAGGTGCTCGATGCGGTGAATCCTGATCCTGTGGTGCAGATGAGCTCGCGCGACATCCTGAAACTTGGCATCAAGGCCGGTGACATGGTGCGTATTGCCAGCCGCCGGGGCGAGATCGAGATCATGGTGCGTGAAGACAACCAGGTGGCACCGGGCGCAATCTTCATTCCGTTCGCCTTCGTGGAAGCAGCTGCGAACGAACTGACCAATCCGTCGCTCGATCCGTTTGGCAAGATTCCGGAGTTCAAGTTCTGCGCGGTCAAGGTCGAGCCGGTCACCAGCGGACGCATGGAAGCTGCCGAATAGCCCCGCGGTCATCGCTGGCCGCGGGCCAGGTTCCACACGACGGCCACAAGAACGATGCCGCCGCCGGCCCAGGTTGCCAGTGGCGGCATTTCGTTGAGGATGAGCAGCGCCCAAATGGGCGCGAGCGGTGTTTCCAGCGTGCCGATCAGGCCGGTGCGCGCGGGCTGTATCAGCCTTGCACCCTCGGTCATCATTACATGCGCGGCGGCGAAGGCCAGGCCGAATACCCCGATGATCACCAGGTCCTGGCCCGACACTGAGAATGGCGAGGTGATCGCGCCTGCGATCAGTGCCGAGATCACGGCTGATACGCAGGCCGCCAGAACCATGGGTTCGTCCGGGAAGCGCCGGATCAGCACCATCATCGTGGCCATGCCGATCGCCATCAGCATGCCCAGGCCGTCGCCTTTCAGGTTGGGCGTGCCAAATGAACCGCTTGCCATGAGCATGACGCCGGCAAAGGCAACGGCTGCCGCCAGCAGCGTCGAGCGGCGGGTTGCTTCGCGGTAAAGGAGCCAGCCGATGGCTGCGGCCAGGAACGGCGTGCAGGCAAAGAACACCGCAACATTGGCGACCGAGGTGTGCTTGAATGCAGCGATGAAGCAGATGGTGGCCGCAGTGCCGATGAACACCACGGCCCAGCCCGGTGCCCCCATGCGGCGCAGTTGCCCCCACTGGCCCGGCCCGTCCTTCCAGCGCACGTAGAGCAGGATCGGCACAATGGAGAACACCGACCGCCAGAAGATCACACCCCACTCGCTGGTCTCGGCGGCCTTGGTGAAGATGCCCGCCATGCTCCACAGGATGGCTGATGCTGCCACGAGCAAGGTGCCGCGCGCTGCGGCTGACTGGCCGGAGGTCTGGAGCATCTGCAAGTCGAGCCTTCAGGGGGGGTGAAAAACCGGTGTGGCATTGCCGCGAGGACGGTGCCATCGCGAGACGTGTGATGCTATACAAGGCGCGGGATTTGGTAAGGAAAAAACATGGCTGTTCTGAAAAAATCGAAGCTGGCCGGACGGGTCGCCGCGTTGCTGGTATCACCTGATCGCCGGGCGGGGTTGCAGAAGGCAGCAGTCGAAAGGCTTGGGCTGGTGTTTGACGGCATCGTGGGCGATTGCCACTCGAGCCGCATCTACGAGTCGGACTCGCGGGTCCTGCAGCAGTACAAGCGCGGCGTGCCGATTGCCAACACGCGGCAGGTGTCGATCGTGTCCGAGGAGGAACTGGCACAAGTGGGCGAGGCCATGCAGGCAGGCCCGCTCAAGGCTGAATGGCTGGGCGCGAACCTTGTGACGTCGGGCATCCCGGAACTGACCCTGCTGCCGCCTTCCACGCGGATGATGTTTTCCTCCGGTGCCACGCTGATCGTGGACGGCGAGAACGCACCGTGCCGGCAGGTGGCCGACGTGATCGAGCAACACGTCCCCGGCAAGGGCATGCGGTTTCCCAAGGCTGCGCGCAACAAGCGCGGGCTGGTGGCCTGGGTCGAAAAGGAGGGCAGCATCGCGGTGGGCGACGAGATCGTGCTGCACATCCCGCCACAGCGGCTATACTCGCACGCATGAACAAGCCGCATGAAATAGCCGAATTTGCCATCGTGCCCGACCCGGAGGACGAGCGCCTGTCGCGCGGCGTCACCGGCATCGACCAGAGCGGGGCGGAGGTTGAAACCCATGTGGTTCACGAGCGCCCGCTGACGATCTACCTCAACCGGCAGGAGATCGTGACGGCGATGACCATCGGCGATCATCCTGACTGGCTTGCCGTGGGCTACCTGCTCAACCAGGGCATGTTGAAGCCCGACGACGAGATTACCGGGATTGATTTCGACGAAGACCTTGAGGTGATCGTGGTGCGCACGGTGCGCGAGACCAACTTCGAGGAGAAGATGAAGAAGAAGACGCGCACGTCAGGTTGCGCGCAAGGCACCGTGTTCGGCGACATGATGGAGAATTTCGAGACCATCACGCTGGCACCTGATGCGATCGTCAAGACGAGCTGGCTGTATGCGCTGACCAGGAAGATCAACACCGCACCGTCGCTGTATCTCAAGGCGGGGGCGATCCACGGCTGCGTGCTGTGCCGGGGCGACCGGCCGCTGGTGTACCTGGAAGACGTGGGCCGGCACAACGCGGTCGACAAGATTGCCGGCTGGATGTTCCTCAACAAGGTGTTGCCGGACGACAAGATTTTCTACACGACCGGGCGGTTGACCTCGGAGATGATCCTGAAGTGTGCGGCGATGCGCATTCCCATCCTTGTATCGCGGTCGGGCTTTACCGCGTGGGGCGTGGACCTTGCCCGGCAGGTGGGCATGACGGTAATCGGGCGCGCGCGGGGCAAGCGGTTCCTGGCGTTATCGGGAGTGGAGCGGATCGAGTTTGATGCTGATGCTGCAGATGCTGGCGATGAAGAGCGCAAGCACCGGCGCAAGGGAGCTGACGGCGATGACTGAGGTAGTGGGCTGCATTCTGGCCGGCGGGCTTGCCCGGCGCATGGGCGGCGGCGACAAGGGGCTGATCCGGCTCGGCGGGCGGCTGGTGCTCGATCATGTGCTCGACCGGCTCAGGCCGCAGGTGTCGCGCATCGTGCTCAATGCCAATGGCGACCCGAAGCGGTTTGCCGCATACGGCCTGCCGGTAGTGGCCGACACGGTGGAAGGCTTTGCCGGACCGTTGGCCGGTGTTCTGGCGGGGCTCGACTGGGCACGCGCCAACACGAGCGCCGAGTGGGTTGCCACGGCAGCGACAGATACGCCGTTCTTCCCCACCGATTTCGTGCAGCGGATGCTGGCGGCCATCGCGGATGACGGCGCCGACATGGCCTGCGCGGCATCGGGCGGCCGGCATCATCCGGTGTTCGGGCTATGGCCGGTGGCGCTGGCCGATGGTTTGCGCCATGCGCTGGTGGATGAGGAGGTGCGCAAGGTGGATGCGTGGACTGCACGGTACAAGCTGGCGGCAGTCGAGTTTGCATCTGACCCGCATGACCCGTTCTTCAACGTCAACCGGCCGGACGACGTTGACGAGGCAGAGCGCATCGCAGCCGGGCTGGCGGCATGAGCACGCAGCGCATCATCGGAGTGGCCGGGTTCAAGAACGCCGGCAAGACGACACTGGTAGAGCGGCTTGTTACCGAGCTGTCGGGGCGTGGCTACCGGGTGTCGACGGTCAAGCACGCCCACCATGCGTTCGATATCGACCATGAGGGCCGTGACAGCTTTCGCCATCGCAAGGCGGGTGCTGCGCAAGTGGCGGTGGTGTCGCGTGCGCGCTGGGCCATCGTAAGTGAATTGCGCGGTGACCCCGAGCCGACGCTGGAGGAGATGCTGGCAAAGCTCGATCCGTGTGATCTTGTGATCATCGAGGGCTTCAAGCGGGAGGCCCACGACAAGATCGAGGTACGCAACGTGGCCGATGACCAGCCGCGGCTCTATGCCGATGATCACAGCATTGTCGCGGTGGCGGCCAATGGTCCGGTGGAGGATTGCCCGGTGCCGGTCTACAGCCGTGACGATATCCACGCGCTTGCCGACTTCATCTGCGGGCGGACCGGCCTTGTCGAGGTGCCGCACCTGCCATGACCCGCAAGCTGCTCGACGACTGTTTCCTGCATGACAAGGACCGGATGCGCCACGACGATGCGGTGGCAATGATTCTGGAGCGGTTGTCGCCGGTGGCTGGTGTGGAAACCGTAGCGCTGTCAGATGCGCATGGGCGGGTGCTTGCCGAAACCATCACCTCGCCGCGCAACATTCCGGCGTTCGCCAATGCAGCGGTAGATGGCTATGCGTTCACAGGCAGCGATCTTGCAGCGAGCGTTGATACGCGGCTCGACGTGGTCATGCGGGTGGCCGCCGGTCATGCGCCGCACGGTGCACTCAAGCCCGGGCAGGCGGCACGCATCTTCACCGGTGCGGTGATGCCCGATGGCGCCGATACCTGCGTGATGCAGGAAGACACCACGCTCGATGGGGACACGGTGGTGATCCCCTCAGGCCTCAAGTCGGGTGCGAACACGCGCCGTGCCGGGGAGGATGTAAAGGCAGGAGAAGTGATGCTGGCGGCAGGCGTGCGGCTGCGGCCGCAGGACACTGCTGCGATCGCCTCAACCGGTAACGCTACTGTCAAGGTACGTGCGCGGTTGAAGGTGGCGCTGATTTCGACCGGTGACGAGATCGTGCGGCCGGGCAACGCGCTGGGCGACGGCCAGGTCTATGACAGCAATCACCACCTGTTGCGCGGGCTGCTGCAGAGCGTGGGTGCCGAGGCCGTCGACCTTGGCGTGATAGCTGACCAGCGTGAGGACGTTGAGGCGGTGGTGGCCAGGGGTGCCGGATCGTGTGACGTCATCCTGACGACCGGCGGTGCCAGCCGGGGCGAGGCAGACTTCATTGTCGAGACGATCCAGAAGATGGGCTCGCTGCATGCCTGGCAACTGGCGGTGAAGCCGGGCCGCCCACTGGCGATGGGGCAGGTGGGCGATTGCGTGTTCTTTGGCCTGCCGGGTAATCCTGTTGCGGCGTTCGTGACGTTCCTCTTGTATGCTCAACCGATGTTCGCCCGTCTGCAGGGGGCAAACTGGGTGCCGCCGCAACGCTATCCGCTGCCTGCCGGTTTCGCGATTCCGAAAAAAAAGACTGACAGACGCGAGTTTTGGCGCGGCTGGATCAACAACTCCTCGTCGGGGCCGGTGCTGTGCAAGTTCGACCGGGACGGATCGGGGCTGATCTCCGGCCTGCGGCAGGCTACCGGGCTGATCGAGGTGCACGAGGACATCTCGTCCGTGGCTGAAGGTGACCTGCTCGGCTTCATCCCGTTCAGCGAGTTTGGCATCGCCAGCACCTGACATGTCGCAATTCTGATGCGCCCAGTCGTTTGACTTCACACGTGTTGAAGCCAATTCACTATGGTTTGCAGCATCGGTTGAGCGTCACCCCGGAGGATTGGGTATGAAATCGCATGCGCGCGTCGTTGTCATTGGTGGTGGTGTGGTTGGCGTCGGGACGCTGTACGCGCTGACGAAGAAGGGCTGGACCGACGTTGTCCTGCTGGAGCGGAACGAACTCACGTCAGGCTCGACCTGGCACGCTGCCGGCCTGCTGCCGCTGTTCAACATGTCGTACTCGGTCGGCAAGGTGCACCAGTACTCGCTGGACCTGTATTCGAAGCTGGAAGAAGAAACCGGTCAGCACGTCGGGCTGAGGCAGGTGTCCAACATCCGCCTTGCGCAGACGAAGGACCGCTGGGACGAGTTCATGTACTATGCCGGTATCGCCGAGACCATCGGCGTGGAGGTCAACCTGCTGACCCCGGCGCAGGTCAAGGAAATCTGGCCGCTGTGCAACACAGATGGCCTGCTGGGTGCGATCCAGCACCCCAATGACGGCTATGTGCAGCCGGCTGACCTGACCCAGGCCATGGCCAAGGGCGCACGCGACAAGGGGGCCCAGATCTACCGGCAGACCCGCGTCATCGCCATCGAGCAGAAAGCCAACGATGAGTGGCTGGTGAAGACCGACAAGGGTGACATCACCTGTGAACACCTGGTCACGGCAACCGGCAACTTCGTGCGCCAGACCGGTGACATGCTGGGCCTCGACATTCCCGTCATACCCGTAGAGCACCAGTACATCGTCACCGAACCACACCCGGACATCCAGCAGCGCCACAAGGATGGCCTGCCGGAAATGGGCGTGCTGCGCGACGCGGACTCGGCCTGGTACATGCGTGAGGAAGCCGGCGGGCTGATACTCGGGCCGTACGAGCCGGGCGCGCCGGTGTGCTACGTGGATGGGCCGGCAGACGATGCCGAGTACGAGCTGTTCCAGGAAGATCTGGAGCGCATCGCACCGCACATCGAAAGCGCCTTCCACCGCGTGCCCGCGTTCGGTGAGGTGGGCATCAAGAAGGTCTACAACGGCGCCATCTGCTATACGCCGGACGGCTCGCCGATCATCGGCCCGGCCTGGGGCAAGCGCAACCTGTGGCTCAACGAGGGTCACTCGTTCGGCGTGACGGCCGCAGGCGGTGCAGGATGGCAGTTGGCTGAATGGATCGTCGAGGGCGAAAGTTCCATCGACATGCTCGGTGTCGATCCGCGCCGGTTCGGGCCATATGCCTCGCGCGGCTACCTCAAGTGCAAGAACGAGGAAGCCTATCGCAATGTGTTCACGCCGCACTATCCGGACGAGGAACGCTGGGACGCGCGCCCGCTCAAGACCTCGCCGTGCCATGACCGGATGAAGGCACTCGGTGCCGTGTTCGGCTCGGTTTATGGCTGGGAGCGGCCGAACTGGTTTGCCCCGTCGGCCGATTATGGCTGGGATCCGGAAGAGATCGAGCGGCCTGACGTGATCACCCGCGAGAACCATGCCCGGGTGCAGCCAGGCGAGAAGGTCAAGGAACTTTGGTCGTTCCGCCGCTCGAACTATTTCGAGCATGTCGGCAACGAAGTGAAGAACGTTACCGAAAACTGCGGCGTGCTCGACATGACCGCGTTCGCCAAGTACGAGGTCATGGGACCCAAGGCCGCTGAATGGCTCGACTCGATCCTGGCGAACAGGATTCCGAAGGGCATCGGCCGCGTCGGCCTGTGCCACTTGCTGACCAAAAACGGTGGCGTGCGCTCGGAATTCACCGTGTACAAGCGGGCGGAGAATGACTTCTACCTGGTCGGCCCCGGCGCATGGGAGCGGCATGACTGGGATTATCTCACCAAGCTGAAGCCGGAAACCGGCGTGACGTTGAACAAGATCACCACGCAGATGGGGGTGCTGGTTCTGGCGGGGCCAAAGTCGCGCGACGTGCTGCAGAAGCTCACCGACACCGACCTGTCGAACGACAATTTCAAGTGGCTGACCGGCAAGTTCATCAATGTCGGCATTGCCCAGGCGCACGCCTTGCGGGTCAACTTTGTCGGTGAACTGGGATGGGAACTGCACCACCCGATGGAGATGCAGAACGTCATCTTCGACCTGCTGATGGAAGCGGGGCGCGAACACGGCATCAAGCCGTTCGGCATCCGCGCAATGGGTACCATGGCGGTGGAGAAATCGTACCGGCTGATCGGGCGTGAGCTTTCGATCGAATACTCTGCCTACGAGTCCGGGCTTGACCGGTTCGTGCACCCGAACAAGGGCGACTTCATTGGCCGTGATGAACTGGTCAAGCGCCATGCGGCGGGCGACGAGTGGGCGCTGGTGACGCTGGAACTGCACGGCATCAAGGATTGCGATGCGCGTGGTTCGGAAGCGATCTATGCCGCTGACGGCAAGACGCTGGTGGGCCGTGTGACCACGGGTGGCTATGGCTGGCGGGTCGGCAAGTCGCTGGCGCTGGCCATGGTCAAGCCGGAGTTGGCCACGGAAGGCAACTCGTTCAAGGTGCGCATTCTGGGTGAGCTGTTCGACGCGACGGTGGTGCCGGAAAGCCCGTTCGATCCGGACAATGAGCGGCTGCGGGCCTAGGGGGATCACCGTGCAATGACGGTGATGTGAGTTGAACACGGGTCGGGGCAATGGCCAGTTAGAAGGCCATTGATCCCATCTGTTCAAGGAGTTTCCCGTCATGCACAAGACCCTGATGCCCGGCCAGCAAGTGCCGTCGCTGTCTGTCACGCTGGCTGGTGGTGGCCATTTCACTTTGGCCGACAACAAGCCGGACAACTTCACCATCGTCATCTTCTATCGCGGCCTGCACTGCCCCATCTGCAAGGGTCAGCTGGGCGATTTCCATGGCAAGCTGAAGGACTTCGTGGCGATCGGCATTGACGTCGTGGCGGTCAGCATGGACCCGCTCGACCGTGCCGAGCAGGCGAAGCGCGACTGGGGACTGCCCGGCCTGAAACTGGGCCATGGTTTGACGCAGGAACAGGCAACCTCCTGGGGCCTGTATCTGTCCGCGGCCGTGAAGGACAACGAGCCGGGCGTTTTCTCCGAACCTGCCATCGCCATCGTCCGTCCGGATGGAACGCTCTATCACTGGTCGGTGCAGACCGCGCCATTCGGGCGTGCCAAGGCGGCAGAACTGGCCGGCGTGATGAAGTACGTCATCGACAATGACTATCCGGTGCGCGGTACGCTCGCTGCCTGAGTGAGCGAACCGGGCTGGCAGCCAGCCAAATGAAATTGCAGGGCCGGAGTGCAAAATATGCATTCCGGCTTTTTGCCGTTGGGGCGCATAGTCCGGCGTGGACATATCACCGGCGGCAGGTAGCGCTTGAACCAGGAACAGACGTACGGCTCGGGCGTTGCGCTTGCGCTGATGGCTACGGTCGGGTGGAGCCTGTCCGGGCTGTTCGTGCGGCTGATGCCGGGTCTCACCGGATGGCAGATCAATTGCTGGCGGGCGCTGTTCATGGCGCTGGCCCTTATTGTCTGGCTGCTGATCCGGTACCGCGGTGAGGTCTGGTCCAAGGTCGCCGAGGTGCCGCCGGTGGCACTGCTGGCGGGAGCTACCTTCTTCTCGCTCGGCTCGACCATGTACGTGACCGCGCTGACCTATGCATCCACGGCAAATGTCGCCTGCCTGGCCGCCACGGCACCACTCCTCACGGCCGTCCTGAGCCGGTTCATGAACGGGGAAACGCCGTCGCGGGCCACCTGGTTTGCTTCGGTGCTGGCACTGTGCGGGGTCGCCTACATCGTGCGTGATGGGCTGGAGGCGGGAAACCTGCTCGGCAACGTCATTGCACTTTGCTACACGGCAAGCTGGGCGATACAGGTCAACGTGCTGCGGCGCTATCGCCATGTCGACATGATGCCGGCCATGATCCTCGGGGGACTCGCGGTGTTTGTGGTTGCCGGGCTGTTTGGCGGTGGCTTCAATGTCGGGACTGACAACATCCAGATGCTCGCCGTTATGGGACTGGTGCAACTTGCCGTTCCGGTGATCCTGTTTGCCCGGTCTGCGCGGTCGATCCCGGCTGTCGTAGCCAGCCTGATCGTGCTGCTCGACGTGGTGCTGAACCCTTTGTGGAGTTGGCTCGGGGCCGGTGAAGTGCCCGATCCGCGCGATGCCATCGGCGGCGGCATCATCGTATCGGCGGTGGTGATTTCGGTGCTGTACGGGCAAAGGTCGGCGCAGGTGAATGTCAGGGCGCGTGCCCGGCACGGCGCGGTCTGAGATACACCAACATGAAGGGCGCGGAAGTTGCCTTCCGCGCCCCAATGATTGTCCTGTTGAGGGTATGGCTTAAAACAGGCCTTCGATCTGACCTTCTGCATTGAGGCAGATGGTTTCTGCTGCAGGCTTCTTCGGCAGGCCAGGCATGGTCATGATCTCACCGCAGATAGCGACCACGAAGCCGGCACCGGCCGACAGGCGCACCTCACGCACCGGAATGTCGAAGCCGGTCGGCGCACCGCGCACGCTCGGGTCGGTGGTGAAGGAATACTGCGTCTTGGCCATGCAGACCGGCAGGTCGCCATAGCCATCGGCTTCCCACTGCTTCAACTGGGCCTTGATCTTGCTGTCGGCCACAACCGCGTCTGCGCGGTAGATGGTCTTGGCGATCTTCTCGATCTTGGCGAACAGGCCGAGGCTGTCTTCGTACAGCGGCTTGTAGGCGGCAGCACCGCTTTCAACGATCTCGACCACCTTGGTGGCGAGTTCCTTGACGCCCTCGGAGCCCTTCGCCCAGTGCTTGCACAGCACGGCGGTTGCGCCCTGGCTTTCGCAGAAGTCCTTGACGGCCTGGATTTCGGCATCGGTGTCGGTGACGAAGTGGTTGATGGCAACCACTGCCGGTACGCCGTAGTTCTTCATGTTCTCGATGTGGCGGCCCAGGTTCGAGCAACCGTCGGTGACGGCCTTGACGTTTTCGCTGCCAAGGTCTGCACGGGCAACGCCACCACCCATCTTCAGCGCGCGCACGGTGGCGACGATGACGACGGCCTTCGGTGACAGGCCGGCCTTGCGGCACTTGATGTTCATGAACTTCTCGGCACCAAGGTCTGCGCCGAAGCCAGCTTCGGTGACGACGTAGTCACATAGCTTCAGGGCGGTGGTGGTGGCGACAACCGAGTTGCAGCCGTGTGCGATGTTGGCAAACGGGCCGCCGTGCACGAAGGCCGGGTTGTTTTCCAGCGTCTGTACCAGATTCGGCTGGATGGCGTCCTTCAGCAGCACGGCCATGGCGCCGGCAGCCTTGATGTCGGAGCAATATACCGGTGACTTGTCGCGGCGATGGGCCACGATCATCCTGCCGAGCCGGTCTTCGAGGTCGGCCAGGTTCTTGGCCAGGCAAAGGATTGCCATGACTTCGGAGGCAACGGTGATGTCGAAACCGGCCTCGCGCGGGAAGCCGTTGGAGACGCCGCCGAGCGAGCAGGTGATCTCGCGCAAGGCGCGGTCGTTCATGTCGAGGACGCGGCGCCATGCAACACGGCGCACGTCGATGTCGAGTTCATTGCCCCAGTAGATGTGGTTGTCGATCATCGCCGACAGCAGGTTGTGGGCAGAAGTGATGGCGTGGAAGTCGCCGGTGAAATGCAGGTTCATGTCTTCCATCGGCACGATCTGTGCCATGCCGCCGCCGGCAGCGCCGCCCTTCATGCCGAAGTTCGGCCCGAGCGATGCTTCACGGATACAGATCATGGCCTTCTTGCCAATGGCATTGAGGCCGTCACCGAGACCCACCGTGGTGGTGGTCTTGCCTTCGCCGGCAGGGGTCGGGTTGATGGCCGTCACCAGGATCAGGTTACCGTCCTTGTTGGACTGGATCGACTGGATGAAGTCGGCAGAAATCTTTGCCTTGGTATGACCATATGGAATGAGGTCAGCTTCCTTGATGCCGATCCTGGCAGCGATCTCCTTGATCGGCTTCATGTTCGCCTCGCGGGCGATTTCGATGTCTGATTTAATCTTGGACACTGGGTGTTCCTCCACTTTTTTGATAAGTCAGTCGGGAATGGGTGCATATAGCGTGAATTTGATCCGGCATTAATGCCGTTTGCGACGTTTATCGTCCTTTTCCGTAGCGTGAAAGCCTGACCAATTCTCTTGACCGGATGCAAAACAAGACTAGCTTGAAGGCCCACACATTCGCGCAATTGCCGTGCATTGCCAATAGATGAAGAAAAGGCAGCAGCCATGAGAAATTTTCATATCCCGGGTCGTTCGGCTTTGTACGCCGGGCGCGCCTGCGCGGCAACGTCGTCGCCCCAGTCAACGCTGGCGGCGGTCAATATCCTGCAGGCCGGCGGCAACGCGGCAGACGCGGCCATTGCGGCCTCTGCGGTACTGTGCATCACCGAACCACCCATGACCGGCATCGGAGGTGACTGCTTTGCGCTGATCGGCCAGGCTGACGGGACGGTAACGGGCCTGAACGGATCAGGCCGGGCAAGCCGTCACGCGACGGCAGACTGGTTGGCGTCCTCAGGGCTCACCGAAATTGCCACCGACAACATCCATGCAGTGACGGTGCCCGGTGCCGTTGACGGCTGGCAGGCGCTGCTTGAACGGCACGGCTCGATGAGCCTGGCGCAAGTGCTGGAGCCGGCCATCAGGCTGGCGCGCGAGGGCTGTCCGCTGGGACCGCGCACGGCGCGCGACTGGGCGGGGCTGGCCGAATTCATCGGCCAGGACGAGGGCGGGCGGATGCACTATCTGCCCGGCGGCAAGGCGCCTGCGGCCGGTCAGGTGATGAAGTACCCGGCGCTGGCCGCCACGCTGGAAACGATCGCCGCCAAGGGCCGCGACGGCTTCTATACCGGTGCCGTGGCAGAAGACATCGTGAGGACGCTCCAGTCGAAGGGCAGCCTGATCGACATGGAAGACCTGGCGGCGACGAAGTCGAGCTGGGTGACGCCGATCTCGACCACTTTCCGTGGCCGCGAAATCCTCGAGATTCCGCCGAACGGAACGGGCCTCACCGCACTTGTCGCGCTCAACATCCTCGAACGGTTCGAGCTGGAGAAGTATGCACCGGAAAGCGTCGAGCGGCGCCACCTGGAGATAGAGGCCATGCGGCTGGCGTGGATCATCCGCAACCGCCACATCGCCGACCCTGACTTTTCCGACGTGCCGGTTGAAGAGTTGCTGTCTCCCGCGATGGCCGAAAGGCTGGCGGCACTGATATCGATGGACAAGGCAATCGCCGAACCAGAGCAGGCTGTGCCGATGCCGGGTTCGGACACGGTGTACCTGACCGTGGTCGACGAGAACCGCATGGCGGTGTCGTTCATCAACTCGATCTATCACGGCTTTGGCTCAGGAATCGTGACGCCGCGGACCGGCATCGCCTTCCAGAACCGCGGTGCAGGCTTCGTCGCGACGCCGGGCCACCCGAACTGCATTGGACCGTCAAAGCGTCCGCTGCACACGATCATCCCGGCGATGGTGCGTGAGAACGGCAAGGTGATCCAGTCATTCGGGGTGATGGGCGGTGCCTACCAGCCAATGGGCCACGTTGCAGTGATGGTGAACCGCTTTGTCTACGGCATGGACCCGCAAGAAGCGCTGGATTTCGCCCGTGCCTTCCACGAGGACGGGGTGCTGGGTGTCGAGACCGGCGTGCCGGACCATGTGGTGGCCGGGCTGAAGGCGCTGGGTCATACGGTCGAGCGCCAGGCAGATCCCTACGGTGGCGGCCAGGTTATCGCGATCGACCCGGAGACAGGCGTGCTTTGTGGCGGGTCCGAACCGCGCAAGGACGGATTGGCGCTGGGCTATTGAGGCTATGCAACCTGGTAGCTGCAAAGGGCCGGAGGGGTTCGCCTTTCATTAAGCAATTCTGCCTATGGTGACGCCTCGTTAAGCAGGTGTTTTCGCGTAATAGGGGATTGAGCTGGCAATGGCGGCCCAAACCGGTTTCGATCAGCCACAGTCATCGCCAGACAATTCGATGTCTGCGGAGGCGGGCAATCTACTAGATGCATTGTCGCGCGCGCGTGCGGCGTCGGACCTTGAACGGCTTCGCATGGCCATCGAGCAGACCGGCCATGCTGCAATGCATTGGAGCGTGCCCGGTGACCTGATGACCTGGTCAGCCAATGCCGCCGCCGTTGTGGGGCTTCATGGCGACCGTCTGCCGCGCAGTGGAGAACAGTTGCGCGCCCTGATGCCGCTGGATGACCGCGAACGCTATGAGAGCGTGGTCCTGGACAGTCCGCATCTCGATGACGGCGACGGTATCGGCTATGATGTGCGATACCGGCTGGTGGACCCGGTGTCAGGCGAAATGACGTCGATCGAGGAGCGCGGCCGGGTGGTGTGCGCTGCCGACGGTTCTCTGCAGGACGTGATTGCCGTGCTGCGGCAGGCGCATGACCGGCCTGCCGAGGTTGCCAGCAGCAACCTTATCGATCCTGAAACAGGGCTTGCATCGCGTCCGGCGATCGTAAATGCGCTTCGCATGGAAGGTGCTTCGGCGGCGAACATCTCGTGTGGTCTGGTGGTCGCCACCATGTCGAACATTGCTGACATCCGGGATACATATGGGCCGTCGATCGTGCCGGAAGCCATCGCTGCAACGGCGATGCGGCTGAAGTCGATCATGCGTGGCTCCGACATGCTCGGCCGGGCAGGAGCAGCGCAATTTGCCATCCTGTTGCGCGACTGCACGTCGGAACAGCTCCAGGTCGCCGGGGATCGCTTTGTCGCTGCAATCCGCAATGACGTGATCGAAACCAGGCTTGGTCCCGTCTGGGTTGAGCTGACCGCTGGCGGCGTTATCGTTCCCGCTTCGGCCGAAGACCCGGCCAGCGCCTTCGGGCTCGCTGAAGAAGCCCTCGACGAAGCAGAATGCAATTCGGGCCGGCCGTTTGCGGTTTACCAGCGTTCGCCGCAGCGGCTGACGCGGCACGGTGGCAACCGCAAGCACGCCATCGACATCATCGATGCACTCAACGCCGAGCGGTTCACCTTGTGGCACCAGCCCATCGTATCGAGTAAAGACCATCAGCCTGCGATGTTCGAAAGCCTGTTGCGCATGCAGTCGCCGGACGGCGAGATCGTGCCGGCCGCTCATCTGGTGCCGATTGCCGACAAGCTTGGTTTCATGCAGATGATCGATGCAATGGTTTGCCGCACGAGCCTCGACCTGCTGGCCATCCGCCCCGGCGTGAAGGTGTCGTTCAACCTGTCCGATGCCACGCTGCGCAACAGCTATGCGGCTATGCGCATTCTCAACATTGTTGCCGAGGCAGGTGGGGTAGCGAAGCAGATCTGCATCGAGATCAGTCATACTGCCGCGACACGCGAAGCCAACCGGCAGTTCAGCACGCTGCAGAAACTGCGCGAACTTGGCTGTTCACTGGCTGTGTCGGGCTATCTGCGTGACGGCCTGTCGATTGCGGTGCTCAAGGAAGCCGACTACGTCAAGCTGGATGGCGTGACATGTGCCGGCATCTCATCGCGACCTCACGACCTGCCGCTGCTAAAGGCAGCCATCGAATTTGCCCACCGCGCCGGAGCACAGGTGATTGCAGAACACGTGGAAACCGAGGCGGATGCCAGCATCCTTGCCGAGATTGGTGTCGACTACCTGCAGGGCTTCCTGTTTGGCAAGGCATCACCCGAGCATTTTGATGTGACATTGTCGCCAGTCAACGCGGCGAGTGATCCGGCCGATCCCGAGACAGGTACCGCTGCGGACACAACGGCCCCGACCGTTTACGCACCGGCTACGTCTGCCAGCACAAATGCGCCTGAGTCCGGCGTGGGCTGCCATGCTGCGGATGCCGGTTGTGTTGCAGGAACCGCGGAGGTTGAACTGGTGATTGCTGACTTGCCGGATGCGCAAGTGGCCGGGGATGGCAATGAGCATGATCCTGCTTGCGCGGTGAGCCTTCTGAAGGCCGCGCTCAACAAGCTGGACTCGATCTAGGATCAGTCTTTCCGGGCGAGCTTCTCGATCTGCGACTGCATCGACCTGATCTGCGAGCGCAGTTCCTCGAGGTCGGTGCTGCCGGCGTCCTTCTGCTCTTGCGGTGCAGGCTTTTCCGGTGTTCCGGAAGCGGCATCGCTGCCAGTCATGGACCCTGGCAGCCCATTGCCCTGCCCCGGCATGAACGGGTTGAACATGCGCATGGCGTCCTGGAACATCAGCATGTTCTTGCGGGCCTGGTCTTCCATGGTCTTCAGCATTTCGCTGCCGGCCGGCCCCATCATCTGCTCGCGCAGGCGTTCGTGCTCGCGGGTCAGGTTTTCCATGGAGAACTGGAGATAGCTGGGCACGAAGGCCTGCATGCTGTCGCCATAAAACCGGATCAACTGGCGGAGAAAGTCGACCGGAAGCAGGTTCTGGCCCTTGGCCTCTTCTTCAAAAATGATCTGTGTCAGCACCTGCCGGGTGATGTTGTCACCGGTCTTGGCGTCCTGGACCACGAAATCGACGCCCTCCTTGACCATCAGGGACAGGTCATCGAGCGTCACATAGGCCGAACTCGACGTATTGTAGAGCCGCCGGTTAGCGTATTTCTTGATAACGACTGGTTCGTCAGATTCTGGCTTCTGCTTCGACAACGCGCTGTTCCTTACCGCAGTTGCGATATAATTATGCATCGCACCATACACACGAGGTTGCCGTCGTGTCGAGCAATCAAGATGCGCTCTTTCACGTACCATCGCGTGCCTGGGTTGCCGTGACATTGCCCGGTGACCGGTAACGCCTTCCGGCGGAGCGCAACTAATGGTGCAATGCGAATGCCGCATTGATATGATAGACGGAAACATCGGACACAAAATTCACCAGGAGGTTTGTCGAATGTCGAGTTCAGGAAACGCGGTTGTTGTCGTATCTGCAGCCCGCACGCCGGTTGGATCGTTCAATGGCGCCTTGAGCGCGGTTTCAGCAGCCGACCTCGGGACGGTCGCCCTCAAGGCGGCCATGGAGCGTGCAGGCCTTGAAGGCAAGGACATCGACGAGGTCATCCTCGGCCAGATTCTCACAGCAGGTGCGGGTCAGAATCCGGCCCGTCAGGCGTCGGTCAACGCAGGCATCCCGTTTGAAAGCCCGGCATGGGGCATGAACCAGTTGTGCGGGTCCGGTCTGCGCGCCATTGCGCTGGGCATGCAGCAGATCACCAATGGCGATGCGAGCATTGTAGCAGCGGGTGGACAGGAGTCGATGAGCCAGGCGCCGCATTGCTCGCACATGCGCGACGGTGTCAAGATGGGCGACTTCAAGATGATCGACACGTTGATCAAGGATGGCTTGTGGGACGCGTTCAACGGTTACCACATGGGTACCACCGCCGAGAACGTCGCCAAGCAGTGGCAGATCACCCGTGACCAGCAGGACAATTTTGCCGTTGCCTCGCAGAACAAGGCTGAAGCCGCGCAGAAGGCCGGCAAGTTCAAGGATGAGATCGCGCCGGTCACCATCAAGACCCGCAAGGGTGATGTGGTCGTTGACCAGGACGAATACATCAAGCACGGCGTGACTTCGGATGGCCTGGGCAAGCTGCGCCCCGCCTTCGACAAGGAAGGCACCGTGACCGCAGGCAATGCGTCAGGCATCAATGACGGCGCTGCCGCCGTCATCCTGATGAGCGAAGACGAAGCAAAGAAGCGTGGCCTCACGCCGCTGGCGCGCATCGTGTCGTGGGCCAACGCAGGTGTCGATCCCGCGATCATGGGCACAGGTCCCATCCCCGCTTCACGCGCTGCGCTGAAGAAGGCCGGATGGAAGGTCGAGGACCTCGATCTCGTTGAAGCCAACGAAGCCTTTGCAGCGCAGGCCTGCGCGGTCAATTCCGACATGGGCTGGAACCCGGACATCGTCAACGTCAATGGCGGTGCCATTGCGATTGGCCACCCGATCGGCGCATCCGGAGCCCGCGTGTTCGTGACGCTGCTGCATGAAATGCAGCGCCGCGATGCCAAGAAGGGCTTGGCTACGCTGTGCATTGGTGGTGGCATGGGCGTGGCGATGTGTGTGGAACGCGACTGACGCCCGCACCTTCGCTGCACCAGAAAGAAAACGACAAGGGAGAAGAATATATGTCACGCATTGCAGTTGTCACTGGCGGCACCCGGGGTATCGGGGCTGCCATCGCATCCGCCTTGAAGGATGCAGGCTACAAGGTCGTTGCCAGCTATGCCGGCAATGATGAAGCCGCAACCAGGTTCAAGGCGGATACGGGCATTGAGGTGATGAAGTGGGACGTGGGCAGCTATGATGCCTGCGAAGCCGCGATCAGGAAGATCGAGAACGACTTCGGTCCGGTCGACATTCTCATCAACAATGCCGGCATCACCCGCGATGCGATGTTCCACAAGATGACGCCTGAACACTGGAATGCAGTGATCAACACCAACCTGAACTCGCTGTTCAACATGACACGGCCGGTGTGGGAAGGCATGCGCGAGCGGGGCTTTGGCCGGGTGGTATGCATCTCCTCGATCAACGGCCAGAAGGGCCAGATGGGCCAGGCCAACTATTCGGCGGCGAAGGCCGGTGACATCGGCTTCGTCAAGGCGCTTGCCCAGGAAGGTGCCAAGAAGGGCATCACCGTCAACGCCATCTGCCCGGGCTACATCGGCACGGAAATGGTGCGGGCGATCTCGCCGGAAGTGCTGGACAAGGCGATCCTGCCGCACATCCCGGTCGGCCGCCTGGGTGAGCCTGAGGAAATCGCCAAGTGTGTCCTGTTCCTGGTATCGGATGATTCCGGCTTCATCACCGGCTCCACGATCTCGGCCAACGGCGGCCAGTACATGATCTGATCTTGCCCTCCGCAGTGCGCGGGCAACCCAACAACTGCTGGGGCAGGTACGCATGTTGCGTGGCCTGCCCCCTTTCATTTGGGGCGCAGTGTCACTACATAGCGCTGCAATTGGCGCGGGGCGTAATGAGAGTGCAGGGGCAGTGATTCTTTCTTTTCTCTATTTGCTGGCAGGCTTCGTGCTGTTGCTGGGTGGCGGCGAATTGCTGGTGCGCGGTGCCGCGGCACTGGCGTTGCGGTTCGGCCTGTCGCACCTGGTGGTTGGCATTGTCATCGTCGGC
Source organism: uncultured Anderseniella sp. (assembly GCA_964390445.1). Classification (GTDB taxonomy): domain Bacteria; phylum Pseudomonadota; class Alphaproteobacteria; order Rhizobiales; family Aestuariivirgaceae; genus Anderseniella. The sequence continues at coordinate 54,270 of CAYMJJ010000001.1, read as the reverse complement.
TTCGGTACCTCGGTTCCTGAACTTGTTGCCTCTGTCCAGGCGGCACTTGCGGGTGCGCCCGGCATCGCCATGGGCAACGTCGTGGGGTCGAATACGGCCAATATCCTGCTGATCATGGGTACCGGTGCGGTGATCTATCCGGTGCTGGTATCCAGGGCAGCGGTCTGGCGCGACGGCCTCGTGATGCTTGGTGCGGCCGTGCTGCTGCTGGTGATGGTGTGGTCCGGCACATTGACCACACTTGGGGGGCTGATCTTCGTCGGGCTGCTTGTCTCCTACATTGTCTTCCTGCTGTATTCGGACAGCAGGAGCAACGCAGATGGCGACGGCGATGATGACGACCTGCCGGCACCAGCCAAGACCATCTGGATTGACCTTGCATTCGTCGCAGGAGGCGTTGCTGCCGTTGTGCTGGGCGGCAAGCTGCTGGTCGACAACGCAATCGAGGTGGCGAAGGCCTTCGAGATCAGCGACGAAGCGATCGGTCTGACGCTGGTGGCCATCGGCACGTCCTTGCCGGAACTTGCCACTACCGTGATGGCTGCCCTGCGCAAGCATTCCGACATCGCCCTGGGCAATGTGCTCGGCTCGAACATCTACAACATTCTGGGCATCGCCGGTATCACTGCGCTGATCAAGCCGATCCCGGTTACCGATCACATGATCAGCGTCGACATCCCGCTGATGATCGGCGTGTCGCTGCTGCTGTTCGCGCTGGCGGCAGGCATAGGCCGGATCGGCAGGACTGTTGGTTTCGGCTTTCTGGCTGCGTACGTGGGTTACGTTTACGTGCTGCTTGCCTGAGCGGCCTGGTCAGAAGTTGTCCTTGGCCTTGCGTACCTTGGCAAACGCGTCGGCAGAGCCTGCCCGCAGGAACGGATTGGTGGCCAGTTCTTCCGCAATCGTGGTCGGCACGGTTGGCTCGCCGTTGGCGCGCTTTGCCTCGATCTGTTGCATGCGTGCCTTGAGGGCATCGTTGTCCGGCTCGACGGTCAACGCAAAGCGGCCGTTGGACAGCGTGTACTCGTGACCGCAATAGACGGTCGTGTTGGCTGGCAGGGCTGCCAGCTTCTGCATTGAGTTCCACATCTGCTGCATGGTGCCTTCGAACACTCGCCCGCACCCGAGCGTGAACAGCGTGTCGCCTGCAAAGGCCACCGAGTCATCCGGGAAGTGCCATGTGATATGGCCCAGCGTATGGCCGGGCGTGGCAATGATGCGCGCGGTGTGGCCGGCAAAGTCGTAACTGCCGCCGGGGGTTACCGTACCGGTGAGACCGGGCAGGCCATGTGGTTCTTCCGCATTGCCGATCACCTCACAGTTCCACCTGGCCTTCAACTCCTCGACGCCGCCGACATGGTCATGATGGTGATGGGTCAGCAGGATGTGGCTGAGCGTCCAGCCGGTGTCCGCGAGGGCTTTCTCCACGGCAGCAGCTTCCGGCGCATCGATCGAGGCCGTCATGCCCGTTTCGGGACAGTGCATCAGCACGCCATAGTTGTCGGACAAGGCGGGAAAAAGGTGAAATTCGAGCTTGGACATGGTGGTACCTCGGTTGTGCTTGTTCCTTGCGGGCAGGCGGGAACGAGATGCCTGCAATGGCTGTTTCGCCAGCATCTTTTGAACTAGAGTGCCGGACCATGGATGTTGTCGATCTGAGAGAGTTTTACGCCAGCGGGCTGGGCCAGGCAACGCGGCGTATCATCGTGCACCGGCTGCGCTCGCGGTTGAAGCCGCAGCGTGGTGCGCGGGTACTCGGGCTGGGCTATGCCACGCCCTACCTCGACCTTGCAGGAGAGGGTGCGGCCACCACCATGGCCATGATGCCGGCACGGCAGGGCGTGGTGCACTGGCCGCCCACCGGCGATACGCGCTCGGTGCTGGTAGACGAAGCCTGCCTGCCGTTGCCGGATGGCTCGGTCGACCTGGTGCTGGTGGTTCACGGGCTGGAGCTGACTGACCAGTTGCCGGACATGCTGCGCGAGCTGTGGCGGGTGCTGGCACCGCAAGGCCGCGCCATCTTCATCGTGCCGAACCGGCGTGGTGTATGGGCGCGGCTGGACACGACGCCGTTCGGTCATGGCCGGCCGTTCTCGCGGGGACAGCTCACCACCTTGTTGCGCAATGCGCAATTCTCGCCGTCAGGCTGGACGCCGCTGCTGTTCATGCCACCATCGCAACGCGGTTTCCTGGTGCGGAGCGCCACGCTTTGGGAGCGGGCCGGATCATGGACCGGGCCGGGTTTTTCCGGGTTGATCATGGTCGAGGCGGTAAAGCAGGTGTACGCGATATCCGGCAGCAAGCAGAAGAGCCGCCAGCTGGTGCCTGCGCTGCGGCCCGGCATCATGCCGCAACCGGCCCGCGACATGGCGCGCAATATAGGCTGAGACGGATGTTGTTCCGTCACCCGGCATTGCCAGCCAGGGGCAGGTTTGCCTTTGATTTTTTGCAGCAGCGACACTAGAAGAAACGATTGAGCCCAGGCGAGCCGGAGAGGGTAGTTCGCTGGCGGGTGAATTGCGCATACGGATCGGGCAACCGGCACTCATGGACAAGCACGCAAGTGACGCGGCCCCGCTTGATGCAATCAGGCAGGAGATCGACAGCATAGACGAGCAAATCGTGGATTTGCTTTGCGCGCGGTTTGCAGCCACTGCGCGGGTGCGCGAGGCAAAGGCGGCCGCACCGCAGCCTGGCATCCCCTACCGGCCGGGCCGCGAGGCGATCATCGTGCGCAGGTTGCAGACTCGCGCCGGCGGGGGCTTGCCTGCCGGTCTCGTTGACCGGGTGTGGCGAACGATCATTTCGTCATCAACTGCCTTGCAGGCCGATGTGCGTCTGGTGGTGGCAAGCGATACGATGAGCGATTCCCGCTTCGGCGAAGCCATCAGCCTGTTCGCCGGGATGATGCCGGTGGACAAGGTGCGCTCGCTGAAGGCCAGCATAGAGGCGCTGTCGCCGGACCAGCCTGTGCTGGCCGTGGTGCCCATGAAAAGTGGTTGGTACGCGCAGGTTGCAAAGCTCGACGAACTGCGCCGGCCCAGGGTGGTAACGGTGTTGCCGGCAGGGTCCGACAAACCTTCGCGTGCGCTGGCCGTGCTGGGCTTCGCGATATCCGAGCCGACCGGAGAAGACGAGACTCTGGTGGTGACCACAGGCAAGTTGCCGCGTGATTTCGTGCCGAAGCCGGTATGGTCGATGAAGGTTGAGGGTGACCTCCATTTGACCGCGGTGCCCGGTTATCTGAGCATGAGCGAACAGCCACTGGTGGGCCTGAAAGGCAACAGCGGGCTTGAACTGAAAGTGGCAGGGCGGTATCCGAGCGCCATGGAGATGACCGAGGAATGAGCGAACAATCCACCGTGCCGCGTCCACGTGACGGCGTGCTCGACATATCTGCCTATGTGCCGGGCAAGTCCGGCGTGAAGGGTGACGGCAAGGTGTACAAGCTGTCGTCGAACGAATCTCCGCTGGGGCCAAGCCTTGCAGCGCGCAAGGCTTATGCCGCATGCGCCGATGATCTGCACTTGTACCCTGATGGCGCAGCGACGGCGCTGCGCGAGGCACTTGCCGAGGCGCACGGCATCAATGCAGCCAACATCGTGTGCGGGTCCGGATCCGATGAACTGCTCAACCTGCTGGCAAGCGGCTACCTGCAGCCGGGCGATGAGGCCATCTACACGGAACACGGCTTCCTGGTGTACCCGATTGTCATCAAGGGTAATGGTGCAACGCCGGTGGTGGTGCCGGAACGCGACCTGACGGCTGATGTCGATGCGATCCTGGCCGCAGTAACCCCGCGCACGCGGATCGTGTTCCTGGCCAACCCCAACAATCCGACCGGCACCTATGTGCGGTTTGACGAAATCAAGCGGTTGCATGCCGGCCTGCCGGGTGACTGCCTGCTGGTGCTGGATGCAGCGTACGCCGAGTACGTGCGCAAGAACGATTATGAGGCGGGTTTCGAGCTGGTGTCGCAGTCACGCAACGTGGTGATGACGCGGACGTTTTCGAAGGCCTTTGGACTGGCTGGCCTCCGGCTGGGCTGGGCCTATTGCCCGGCGAACGTGGCGGATGTGCTCAATCGCATCCGCGGGCCCTTCAACGTGTCGATGCCGTCGATTGCTGCCGGCGTGGCGGCGGTGCGCGATACGGTGCATCTCGCAAATGCCGTTCGGCATAATGATGAGTGGCTGCCCAAGGTCACGGCTGCGCTGGAGGCGGCAGGACTTGTGGTGACGCCCAGCGTGGGTAATTTCGTGCTGGTGCACTTCGAGGCCGGGCGAGGGCGCGGCGCCGCCGAGGCGGATGCGTGGTTGGCGTCGCGCAACATTGTCGTGCGGCGCATGGAGGCCTATGGCCTGCCCGGGGCCTTGCGGATTTCGATCGGCGATGTGGAAGCGTGCGAGGCGCTTGTCGCTGCGCTGCGCGAGTTCATGGCCAGGGCCGCTTGAGGAAAGATCATGCCATTTGAACCCTTCGTCAAGGTCGCCCTGATCGGGCTGGGCCTGATCGGCTCTTCGCTCAGCCACGTGATGCGCCGGGAAGGCCTGGCGGCGGGCATTTCCGGGCACGCACGATCGGCGCAGACGCGGGCGCGGGCGATGGAGCTTGGCCTGTGCGACGAGATGCACGAAACCGCAGCCGCTGCCGTGGCCGGGGCTGACCTGGTCATCCTGTGCGTGCCGGTGGGAGCTTGCGGGGCTGTTGCCGCCGAGATAGGACCGCACCTGGCACCCGGCACCATCGTGACGGACGTTGGTTCGGTGAAGGCTGCGGTGATGCGGGACGTTGGCCCGCACATTCCTGCAGGGGTTCACTTCGTGCCCGGCCATCCGATTGCAGGCACGGAATATTCGGGTCCGGATGCGGGTTTTGCCTCGCTGTTTGAAAAGCGCTGGACAATCCTGACGCCGGACGGATGCGCAGATGCCGCTGCTGTTGAGCGGCTTGCGGAATTCTGGCAGGCGTGCGGGTCATTCGTGGATACGATGGAGTGCGATCACCACGACCGGGTTCTGGCCATCACCTCGCATTTGCCGCACCTGATTGCCTACAACATCGTGGGCACGGCCGCCGACCTCGAGGAGGTCACCAACTCCGAAGTCATCAAGTATTCCGCCGGGGGCTTTCGCGATTTTACCCGTCTGGCCGCGTCCGATCCGACCATGTGGCGCGATGTCTACCTGAACAACAAACAGGCGGTTCTGGAATTGCTTGGGCGGTTTTCCGAGGACCTGTCGGCGCTGCAACGGGCAATCCGCTGGGACGATGGTGACATGCTTTTCGATACGTTCACGCGAGCGCGCGGCATTCGTCAGCGAATCATCGAGGCCGGCCAGGATACGGCAAAGCCGGATTTCGGCCGCAGCAACGGGGCTGGGCCGGTCACGCCGGGCGCAGAAAAGTCCTGAGGCCGCCTAGCGGTTGGTGAGTTGGAAGGGACCCCAGTACCAGGTTGCGTCCTTGCGCTGCAGCGGCAGTTTGTTGTTGTTCTGCTTTAGCAGCGGCACCAGGAACACCTCCACGCCTTCGGTGTCCTTGTCGCTGAGCTTGGCCAGGCGGGTTGCGAACCAGATTGCATCGAGATAGTCGGACGGTTCGGTCAAGAGCTCAATGTTGCCATCCCTGATCGATTGCAGTGTCAGGGTGCCATCGAGCTTGAAGTTGTCGAGGCGCAGGTCATCCAGTGCCATGGTGCTTGCAATGGCTGCGACCTGATAGGCCTCTGGCTTGTCTGCAGCCGGGCGTGCATAGGCTTCCAGTCTGGCGGCGTTGACGACTTGACCGTCCGGTGTGGTTACGGTCTGATTTTCTGCGATCAGGGAAGCCAGTGCCAGCTTTGCGTCAGACATGCGGTGGCTGAAGCGGATGGTGTCGCCAGTGACGGAGACATTGTTGATGGTGGCTGGCCCGATGATGGCACCAATAATGTGGTTGGCATTCCAGGCCTGCATGATCAGGCGGAGGTTGGCCGCAGTGATCGTCACGCCGCCGGCTTCAATGCGCGGCGAGCGGCAGTCGAAGCTGATTCTGAACGGAAATCCGCCCCATTCCCGTTCGGCACAATTGAGTGCGAGTGTTTCAGTTTCGAAAGTGGCCAGACGGGCCTGTGCGTGGCTGCTGGTGTGGAACCAGTACGCTGTCCAGCCCGCGGCGATGAGGAGGAATGCCGCTAGCGGGAGTATCATCTTGATGGGACTGGTTGGTTTTGTGACGGATTGTGGTGTCATGTTGCGATTTGGTTGAAGTGGTGATTCACGTGAACTTTCGGTGATTTGTCTAGCACGTTGCAAGTTCAAGTCTCAGTGGGGATGTGTTGAAGCGTGACATGGCTGGAGAATGAATTGAATGGCTGAAGCGTTGTGGGTGTTCGGTTACGGATCGCTGATGTGGCGGCCCGGCTTTGCGTTCGAGGAACGGTGCGAGGCGATCATGCACGGCGTGCATCGCAGCCTGTGCATCTACAGTCATGTTCACCGGGGCACACCGGACCAGCCGGGCATGGTGCTGGGGCTGGATCGGGGCGGGGCGTGCCGGGGCATCGGATACCGGGTGGCAGACCATCATCGCGCAGCGACGATCGATTATCTGCGGGCTCGAGAACAGGTGACGATGGTTTATCAGGAGCGTTGGCGCGACATGATTGTCAGGCGCCCTGAAGGCTGCGAGCGGGTGACTGCGCTGGTTTACCAGGTGGATCGCTCACATGCGCAGTATGCCGGCAAGCGGTCAGCGCAGGACCTGCTGCCGTTTGTGCTGCAAGGCCATGGGGTGGGCGGCCCGTGCGTGGAGTACATTGCATCGACGCTTGAGCATATTCACGAACTGGGCTTTACCGACCACCGCATGGAAGAGGTTCTCAAGCTGGCACGAACGGCCCGGTCAGGCGGCCAGGCCGGCAAATAGCGGGAGGTTGACCTGTTCACCAAACCCGGTTGAACGCTGCACCGGACTGGGCGCGGCAATGCGATCACGAGCGGGCTTGCGGGTAGCTGCAGCTGGAAGGTCAAGGCCGCAGGCGAGGTCTGAAAGGACTGTCTCGCAGTCGGTCTCTCCGGTGGCAAGCAGATGCACGTGCACTTCGCACAGGCGGTTCTGCCAGCCGGAACTTGTGGCGGGCGGCATGTCCCAGAACGGTGGAAAGCGTCCGGCCCGAACCGGGTGGCGGGTGCCGCCTTCGCCCCGGACAACCTCGATGTAGACCGCGCCCGGCAGCGGCGGGCAGTCCTCAACGGCATAGACGGAATGGATGTAGCGCTTGCCGGACTTGCCCGTCCAGAAGCAGAAGCGGTCACCGAACTCGGCTTCAAGGTCTGTTGCGACGGCTTCGGCCATGTGCTCTCTCCATGTTCCTGAGTATGGAACAAAAGTAGAACAAACACACAGTCGCGTCAACAGGATTCGTCGACGGTCAGCTGCATTTCGAATAGCCGCACGACAGGCAGGTGGCGCAGCCTTCCTGGTAGACCAGGGCTGATTCACCACATCGCGGGCACGAACTGCCGCCAGTGGGGCGCTCGCCGATGGTCATGCGCTGAGCCAGCAGCACCGGGTCGCCGTCCTGGCCGGCGGGCCGCTTGAGGAAACCGGTAGCCAGCATGTGCTTTTCGATGACCCCGCCAATGGCAGCCAGCAACGAGGGCACATAGCGGCCCTCCATCCACTGGCCGCCGCGCGGGTCAAACACGGCCTTGAGTTCCTCGACCACGAAAGACACGTCACCGCCGCGCCGGAACACGGCGGAGATCATGCGGGTCAGCGCCACGGTCCAGGCGTAGTGCTCCATGTTCTTGGAGTTGATGAAGATCTCGAACGGACGGCGGCGGTCATCCTCGATGATGTCGTTGAGGGTGATATAGATGGCGTGATCGCTATCGCCCCACTTCAGCTTGTAGGTGAAGCCGGGCAGCACCGGGTCGCGGCCCAGCGGCTGGCGCATGTAGACGACGCTTGCACCCTCCGAACCGGGCAGCGGTGGCGCAGCGAGCGGCAGCGCAGGCTGTGCTTCACCGGACGTATCATTTGCAACCGTGGCGGGCGCGTCGGACAACACTGACCCCGTTACATCGTTGGGCCGGTAGGTCGTGCAGCCCTTGAGCCCGGTGTCCCAGGCCTGCATGTACACCTCGCGGAACGCCTCGAAGCTGATGTCCTCGGGCACGTTGACGGTTTTCGAGATGGAGCTGTCGACGTGGGCCTGCAGGGCCGCCTGCATGACGATGTGGTCGCCGGGGGAAAGATCGGCGGTGGTCACGAACACATCGGGCAGGCCGGCGTCGGCACCATGCAACTCGCGGTAAAGGCGGACTGCGTAGTCCTCGACCGGTTCGACCCTGTGGTTGCCGTCTGGCTGAAGCACACGGCGGTTGTACTTCAACGAAAACACCGGCTCGATGCCGGACGACACGTTGCCGGCGAACAGCGAGATGGTGCCGGTGGGTGCAATGGAGGTGAGCAAGGCATTACGGATGCCATGATCGGCGATGGCCTTTCGGATATCCTCGTCGAGCGAGCGGACGTGGCCGGACGCCAGATAGGCGTCACGGTCGAACAGCGGAAATGAACCCTTTTCGGCGGCAAGCTGTGTACTGGCAAGATAGGCGGCACGCTCGATCTGGTGCATCCAGTCCTTTGCGGCAGCCGCTGCCGCGGGGGAGCCATAGCGAAGGCCGCACATGGCGAGTGCATCCGCCAGGCCGGTAACGCCGAGGCCGATGCGGCGCTTGGCGCGCGCTTCACGAGCTTGCGCCTCAAGCGGATAGTTCGACACATCTATGACGTTGTCGAGCATGCGCACTGCGGTGGTCACGATGCTCGCGAGGTCCTTCGAGCAGACGTGGGCACGTTCGCTGAACGGATGCCAGACCAGACGTGCCAGATTGACCGACCCCAGCAGGCACGCGCCATAAGCCGGCAAGGGCTGCTCGCCGCACGGGTTGGTGGCATGAATGGTTTCGCAGTAGCCGAGATTGTTGGCCTCGTTGATGCGGTCGATGAAGATGACGCCGGGCTCGGCGAAGTCATAGGTGGAGCGCATGATCCGGTCCCACAGGCTGCGAGCGGGCACGGTGCGATAAACGGTGCCGGCGAATACCAGGTCCCAGCTTGCATCCGCCTTGACGGCGTCCATGAAGGCGTTGGTGACGAGGACCGACAGGTTGAACATGCGCAACCGGGCGGAGGACTGCTTGGCGGTGATGAAGTCCTCGATGTCCGGATGGTCGCAGCGCATCGTCGCCATCATGGCACCGCGGCGCGAACCTGCCGACATGATGGTGCGGCACATCGAGTCCCACACGTCCATGAAGCTCAACGGGCCTGACGCATCAGCCCCAACACCCTTGACCGGTGCGCCCCTGGGGCGAAGCGTGGAGAAGTCATGGCCGATGCCGCCGCCTTGCTGCATGGTCAGCGCGGCTTCACGCAGTCCGTCGAAGATGGCGCTCATGTCGTCTTCGAGGGTGCCCATGACAAAGCAGTTGAACAGCGTCACCTTGCGGCCCGTGCCGGCCCCGGCGATGATGCGTCCTGCGGGCAGGAACCTGTAGCCCGACATGGCCTCGTGGAACGCGCGCTCCCAGCGGCCTCGCTTGTGGCTGGCTTCGGGCTGGGCCAGTGCCTTGGCGACACGGGTCCAGGTGTCGTCAACCGATTCGTCAATCGGCGTGCCGTCGGCACGCTTGAAGCGGTATTTCATGTCCCAGATTTCCCGGGCGATCGGGTCTAGTGCGCTGTCGGTCATGGCATGGCTCGGAACTATTCAGAACAAATAGTGTACACACATTTGCAGTACAGGGGAATGCGAAAGACTCATTTCCGCTCCTGCCGGGCCTCGGCAATCAGCCTTGTTGTTGCGGTTTCGATGTCGTGCTGCAGGCGGCGTGAGAAAGCCTTGCGGTCCAGCCCTGGTTCGATTGGCGGCAGGAATTCAACGATGATGGCGCCCGGTCGGCGAACGAACTGCCGCCGTGGCCAGAACAGGCCCGAGTTCAGCGCGAACGGGGTGCAGGGAACGTTCATCTGGCCATAGAGCGCCGCCGCGCCCGGCTTGTAGTCCGGCTCAGCGCCGGGTGCCATGCGGGTGCCTTCGGGAAAGATCAGCACCTGGCGGCCTTCGGCGGCGGCTTGCCTCGCGTCGGCTGTCATCTTCCGCAGGGCTGCAGTGCCGGCCGACCGGTTGACGGCGATCATCTTGAACTTCAGGCAGAACCAGCCGAACAGCGGAATGAATGTCAGCTCCTTCTTCAGCACCAGCGCCGGGTCATCAAGCAGCGGCAGCAGCGCGAAGATGTCCCAAACCGACTGGTGCTTGCCTGCCAGCAGGGCTGCACCCCTGGGGATGTATTCGCGGCCACGCACTTCCATGCGGGTGCCGGCGATGACCTTGAGCCACCACAGGTTGGCCCGGGCCCATTGCTTGAGTGCCCACATGGACCACTTGCGGGGGGTGAACATGAACCAGAACCCGAGCACCAGGAAGGTGATCAGGTTGAGGTAGAACACCGCGTTGAACAGGGTGGATCGAAACATGAGCATGGGTAGTTGCGAACTCCGGTCCGGTGAATGCAGTGCGTCGTCAGTAACCGGCTTCCAGGCGCACCAGCGCAAGCAGGTATTTCACGTATTCGCTGAACCACAGCCGTGCCGAGGCAGGGCTGGACCAGGGATCGCGACCGTCGGAGCCTTCAACCGGATACGCGGCCAACTCCACGGCGGGCATGATGCGTGAAAACTCCATCAGGGTGCGAAGCATGTGATAGTCGCTGGTAACGATGACCAGTTTGCTGAAATTGTTGTTCATGGCCCAGCGCCTGGTCTCGGCGGCGTTGCCACGGGTGTCGGTGGCGGCCTTGTCGAGATCGATGCAGCAGCGGAACAGGTCACGCTCGGTGCCTGTGATGAGGCGGATCTGGCTGGCAGTGGTTTGTGGGTGAACTCCGGTGATCAACAGCCGCTGGCCGGCGTTTTCCTGCAGCAGGCGTACACCGGTGGAAATCCGCTCCGGGCCGCCGGTCAGCACCACGATGCCGTCTCCAACCGGCTTTGACGCAGGCATGAGCGCCAGTCCGTGGGATCTCTGCCAGAACGCAAGGAACCCGGCAAAAACGACCAGCAACGCGCACAGGGCAATGACCAGAGCACGCACGGCAAGACGGCGGCGGCTGCCGTGCCCGTCATGCTGCTGCGCCATTGTGGCGCGCGTGTCTGGTTCGGGTTTGTCCATGAATTGTCTGGTCCGCAGCAACCGCGCGACCTTCTCTCCACCTGTCTTCAATGCTGCAGCCGATGCGCTGCCAGCGTGAAAGGTGGGTTATGCCTGTTCAGAACATTGCCTTCAAGACGCGTGAAATCGAAATCCGCGCGGTGACCAGCGAGATGATGGTGGCCACAACGGGCACAGCCAGGAAGGCGGCGTAGTTGATGCCGCTCTCGCCGAAGGGATCATACAGGAAGGCGCGCACGGGGCCGGTCAACCTGCCGCTGCCGAACCCGAGGATGACGAAGGTGACAAACCCCAGCACTACGCCGATCAGACCTGCCTTCAGCCCGGTCAGGCAGAACCGCCACAGCACCTCTCGCGAGATGAAGCCGTCACGGGCGCCAGCCAGGTAAAGTACCTCGATGACCTCGCGGTTCGCTTCCATCGCTGCCCGGGTCGCATAGACCACCAGCACCGCCGCCGCTGCTGCAATCAGCGTCAGCACGGCAATGGCCAGCCAGGTCAGCGCGCCGGCCATGGATACGAGTTCTGCCTGCCAGCGCCGGTGCGTATCGAGGGTGGCGGAAGGTACTTCGGCGGCGAGGCGGGTTCGCAAGCCATCGAGGTCGGGCGGGGTGCTTGCGTCGAGCGAGACGTTCAGCAGTTGCGGAATGGGCAGGTCGTCCAGCACCGCTGCCGAGCCGAGCCACGGCTCCAGCAACTTGCGTGCCTCGTCGCGGGTGACCACGGTCACCCCGGCAATGCCCGGCGTTTCACGCAGGATGCGGGCGGCAATCGCGGTATCGGACTCGATGTCGACGCCGTCGGCGGCAGATATCTGCACGGTCACTTCGCTGGCGACCTGCGAGGTCCACTTGTCGACAGCGTCTGCAGTCATCAGAAGCGCGCCGATGGCGAGGACGGCGAGGTAGCACATGGCCGCCATGGCGGTCATCAAGGTCATGTGAGGCGCGGTTGCCTCGGGGATCACCTTGGCGTGGCCACTCACCAGCCGGGGCGGGACGGTGGCGCTGGCCGGCTTTGCCAGGGCGGGGTCATTGGCCGGGCTTGCCATCAGTGCCACTCCGTGCGGCCATCGGCGAGGCGCAGGACCGGCACGTCGAATGTATCCATCAGATGGGTATCGTGGGTGGCGATCAGCACCGTGGTACCGAACTGATTGAGCTGGCGGAACAGTTTCATCAGCCGCAGTGCAAGGGCCGGGTCGACGTTGCCGGTCGGCTCGTCGGCGAGCAGCAGCTCGGGGCTGGAAATGACGGCCCGGGCAATGGCTGCGCGTTGCTTCTCGCCGCCCGACAGCACCGGCGGGTAGGCATTGGCGTGATGTTCCAGCCCGACCCAGTCGAGCAGTTCCATCACGTTGTCGCGGTACTCGCTGACCTTGCCGCCGCGGATGCGCAAGGGCAGGGCGACGTTCTCGAAGGTGGTCAGGTGGTCGAGCAGGCGGAACTCCTGGAACACCACGCCGATGCGGCGGCGCATGTCCGGCAGGCGCGAACGCGGCAGCGAGCCGATGTTCTCGCCAAACAGGGTGATCAGCCCGCGGGTGGGCTTCAGCGCCAGGAACAGCATGCGCATGAGCGATGTCTTCCCGGCCCCGGATGCTCCGGTCAGAAAGCTGAACGAGCCCGTCTCAAGGGTCAGGTTCAGGTCCTTCAGCACTTCAGGGCCGTTGCCATAGCGCAGGCCCACGTTTTCAAATCGCACAATCGACAAGAGGTGCTCTCGCTGGATTACCTGTTTTGGCTCATGCCATTTACGCCGAATTAACCGTAATGCGGCTTTACTGGACCTACTGAATTATATCCCGCCGGGACCGGTGGCCGGGCGCAACTCGTGAAAGATGCGTTCCGGTCCGTTCCGCCCGAATCAGCTAGTCCGGATCAAGCGAATGATAGTCTCCTGCCCCTCGTGTGCAACCGAGTACGATCTGCCCAATCAGCGCAGCAGCGACGCAACCATCATGCGATGTGGCAGTTGCGGACATGGCTGGATCGAGGCACACGCAACCGACGTCAGCGACCTGGTCCCTGCAGGTGCGCCTGCTGTCATGGCGAGCAAGAGCCGCGACGAGGTGTGCGAAGCAGCAGTGATGGCCGAGGCGCGCAAGATTGCGCGGGCGGCTCGCATGGCAGAACAGAAGGTCAAGGCGGCACGGGAACGGCGCATGGCACAGGTGCGCGGCTGGAGCGGGCTTGCCGCCGGCATCTGCCTTGTGCTCGGCATGGTGGTTTCGTTTCCCGAACGCATCGTGCAGGCGGCCCCGGCCGCGGCGAAGCTGTACTCGCTGGCCGGCAAGCAGGTGAACATCTATGGCCTGAACCTGTCGTCGGTCGAGCAGCAGTACATGCTGGTCAACGGCCAGCCGGTGCTGGCGTTGCGCGGCAATATTGCCAACATCACCGGTGAAGACCGCCGCGTGCCGGCATTGCGTTTCATCCTGAAAGACACGTCTGGCAACGAACTGCATGCCTGGACGCTCAACAGCGTCGGCAAGGGTCCGATCGAGGCCGGCGCGGTGACCAGTTTCGTCACCCGGCTGGCTGCTCCACCGGAAGGCGTGGACAGTGTTGAAATCCGTTTTGCCAAGCCCGGCGAAATAGGCTGAACTCGGTGCCGACATGAGCGGCATCGAGATTGACGGACACCGGATCGAAGTACTCTTCAGCGCGGCAGAGATTGCTGCCCGCGTCAGTGACATTGCGTCTGCCATTGCAGCGCGCAAGCCGCAGCGACTGCTGGTTGTGCCGGTGCTCAAGGGCTCGTTCATCTTTGCTGCCGACCTGTTGCGTGCCATGCACGAGGCAGGACTGTCGCCGGAAGTCGACTTCATGATGCTGGCGAGCTATCGCGCCAGGACATCATCATCGGGCCAGGTGGAAGTGCTGCGCGACATCGAGGCAGACGTTCGTGACCGTGACGTCCTGCTGATCGATGACATTCTCGAGTCTGGCCGCACGCTGGCTTATGCCAAGGACCTGCTGGTCGCGCGCGGCGCAAAGGCGGTGATGACGGCGGTCTTGCTCGACAAGCCCGGCCATCGGGCAGCGGAACTGGACGCTGACTTCAAGGGGTTCGATTGTCCTGACCGGTTCGTGGTGGGATATGGCATGGACATGGCCCATGCCTTCCGCGAACTGCCGTTTGTTGGCCACGTGCTCAATCCGGACAAGTGACCCCGGCAAAAAGTGAAAAGGGCAGCCCAGGGAGAGCTGCCCTTTTCTTTCAGACATTTGGCAGGAGAGGGCTTGCCCGCCATCTGTCCTGTATCTCGCCGGCCAGGGGTATGCCGGAGATACGTGATACGAGAGCGATGGAGGCCCGTTGCAGGGAGGGGGAGGGGCGCTCCGCACTCGTGTTGTTGATGACATTAGGGGCGCGCTGGCGCGGGCGATGTGCAATTCGTCACATCACGTGCCTGATGCAGCATGAGCCTCAGTACAGGCCCTTGAGCAGGCGGTCGATATAGTCGAGCTCGATGCGCGGGCGGTCGGGTTCGTTGGCGCGCGAGCGCAATGCATCAAGGATGCGGCGGGCACGCTCAACGGCTGCTTCACTGGGAACCATGTTCTCGCGCTGGCCATATTCCTCGCCCTGCGACGGCATCGGACGGCCCAGCGGATCGCGCTGGTCAGCGTCTCGGCCTTCACCATGGCGGCCGATGTTGCCTTCGTTGCCCTGGCCCTGCTGCATCATCTGCTGGGCCATGTTGCGGGCACCTTCGCGCAGGCCGCGCATGGCTTCGCCCTGAGAGCCAAGTGCCTCGTTGCGCTGGCCTTCACCAAGTTCACCGGCGGCGTCGCCCATTTCCTGCTGCGCCCGGCCGAGGCCGTCGCCGGGCTGCATGCCCTGCTGCTGCATCTGCTCCATCAGGCGTTGAAGCATCTGTGCCAGATCCTGCTGCTGCTGTGACAGCTGACCGTTGCCGGGTGTCTGCTGGTCGGTCTGGCCACGCCCGCCGGGTTCCTGGCCTTCCTGGCCGGGCTGCATCTGGCCCTGGTTCTGGTCGCCGGGTTGCTGCTGGCCGTCCTGCGGCATGCGGAAGGTCTGGTCCATCAGCTGCTGCTGGCGGCGCATCATTTCAGACAACTGGTCGAGCATCCTCGCCATCGGCGAATTGCGCTGCGGATTGGCCTGCTGGGGCTGGCCGGGCCGGAGGTTCTGCAGGATGTTTTCCAGTTCCGACAGCATCTGCTGGGCGGCATCGCGCGCGCCGGACTTGGCGAGTTGCTCGATCATGTCCATCATCTTCTGCAGGTCCTGCGACCTGATCGATTGCTCGGCCTGCTGTTGCTGCTGTTGTTGCTGTTGCTGGCTGGCTTGCGGGTTCTTGCGCATTTCCTCCAGCATCTGCTGCTGCATGGCCTGCAGGTATTCGTTCATGGCCTCGCGCAGTTGCTGCATGAGTTCGGCGATCTTCTCTTCCGACGCGCCCTCGGCCAGTGCCTTTTCCAGTTCCTTCTTGATGGCCTGCAATTTCTTCAGGGCATCCGGAAGGTTACCGCTTTCGACGGTGAGGGCAATATCCCACAAGACGTCGGTGACCTTCGTCATGTCCTCGTGGTTGCGGGCACGATACAGGTCCATGGCGGCGTTGCGGATGCCAAGATAGACGCCCGAGCTTTCGATCAGGCCCTCGGGCCAGATCATCAGGGCGAGCAGGGCGCGCACCACCTTGCGATCATCGTCGGGGTTCAGGAACAGGTTCTTGCGCTGCTCGACCAGTGCCTTGGCGAGCGGCTTGCTGAACGGACGTACAGGCAGCGTGAGTTTCAGCGGGTCTGACAGACCGGTCTGGCCTGACTGGTCGCTGGCTTCAAGCACCAGTTCAATCTCAAGGCCCGCCCACGGATGGGCGGTCAGGTCCTGGAAGCTCTTGCCCTCGGCCTGGCGCGGATTGACCTTCTGCAGCGAGATGGCGAGTTCAGGCGCGTCCTTCAGGAACGGGTTGCCGGTGTCGACGTCGCTTGAGCCAAACTGGCCATCGACAAGGGCCGCGCGGCCGCCAAGCGATACCACACCGTAGTCGTCGGATACCTTCCACGGCACGGCAAAGCCGCCTGTCGGCGTGCTCTCGATGGCCGAAGGGATCGACGCGACGGGGGCCGCATCAGCGATCACCGTCACGGGCCAGGCACCCAGTTCGCGGCCATCGCTTGTCACGGTCACGATGGCGGTGCGTTCAAGCCTGGTGCGCAGTTCCTGATTCTGCCTGACCGGTGCGCCTTCTTCCGGTGCATCGGGTGTCAGGGTGGCAATAACTGCGGGCTTGCCGGCTTCATCGGTGGCGGACGGATCCAGCAGCGAGATGGTCATGTCGGCCGAACCGGTCAGCCGGGCCACCAGCTCCGAACCTTGCGGTACGCTGATGGAGGGCGTCTGCACCGGGGCATCGCCATCCACGGCGGCCAGCGTGGTGGCAGGCCTGGTCAACAGCACAGGAGGCTTGCCGGTGTAGGCGGGCGGGTTGAGCCAGGCGTCGAGCGTTATGGTGGCGGCCGGGTCCGGTGCGTTCAGCGCGACGGCGTCGGAAAACCGTTCACGCCATGTGCCAAGGCTGAGAACGCCGGCTGCTATCAAGGCGATTGCAAGGGCGTTGCGCAGGGCGTTCTGGTCGAGCCGGGGCAACGGAGAGCGTGGCGCGCCTGCCTTGAGGCGTTCCATCTCGCGGGCCATACGTTCGCGGTGGGCCTGCCACAGCACGCGCTGTTGCGGCGTGGCGGCAGCATCATCGGCGAGTGTGTCTGTATAGCTGCTGGCAGGGCGGTGGCGGATGCTGGAGCGTTGCTCGATCCTTGCAATGGCTTCGTCGTGGCCAGGCCAGGACAGCCGCACCACGCGCGCAAGGCTCCACAGCAGGGCAGCGCCAGCAAGGACTGCAGCGCCGATTCGCAGCCAGCCCGGAAGCATGGCCGCAACGCCGGTCAGCACCAGCAGCAGCGCCACGCCAGCGATCATCATGGCGGGAAACAGCGCTTCCAGCAGCCGTTCCCACATCATGGCGAAGCGGGCAAGAGATACCTTGCGGGCGAGGATTTTGCTCGGATCAGTGCTCATGTCAGCCATGATCGTAGCATAGTGCGGCGAAAACATGGGACCGCAAACAGCGCAGCCTCATACCGGTAAACGAAATTGTGATTGTGTGGCGGACAGGCCAGCTATTGTTGCCAGGATGCCAGCCTGTCCAGCCCGATCAGGTCATCGTAGCTGAGGCGCGGGCGGATGATCGCATAGCGCTCGCCGTTGACCAGTACTTCCGGGATCAGCGGGCGGGTGTTGTAGGTGCATGCCTGCACCGCGCCATAGGCACCGGCGGTCATCACCGACAGGAGGTCGCCGGGCTGTACCTCGGGAAACGAACGGTCGAGGGCGAGATAGTCGCCTGATTCACATACCGGCCCGACGATATCGGCGGGCGAGTTCGAGGTAGCGAGACGGTCCTGCCTGACGGGCAGGATGTCGTGCCAGGCATCGTACAAGGTGGGACGGATCAGGTCGTTCATGGCTGCATCCACGATGATGAAGCGCTTTTCTTCCGTTTGCTTCACGTGGATGACCCGGCAGACCAGGATGCCGGCATTGCCGGCGATCATGCGGCCAGGTTCGACAATGATACTGCAATCGAGATCGCCCAGCGTCTCGCGGACGACCTTCGCATATTCATCGGGATGGGGCGGTACGTCATTGTCGCCGCGATAGGGCACGCCGAGCCCGCCGCCGATATCAACGTGGTCGATACGGTGGCCATCGGCGCGCAGGTCCTTCACCAGTTCCGACAGGATGGCGTAGGCCTCGCGATAGGGCTCCAACTGGGTGATTTGCGAGCCGATATGCATGTCGACGCCCGAAATGCGGATGTTCGGCAGCTTTGCCGCCCTGGCATACACAGCGCGGGCACGCGTCATCGAGATGCCGAACTTGTTGTCCGACTTGCCGGTGGTGATCTTGGCGTGGGTCTTTGCGTCCACGTCCGGGTTGACCCTGATGGAAATGGTGGCGGTCTCACCGAGCCTGTGGGCGACGGCTGACAGCAGCTCAAGCTCCGGTTCGCTCTCGACGTTGAAGCAGGCGATGCCCTCGCGCAGGGCAAAGGCCATTTCGGCTGCGGTCTTGCCGACGCCGGAGAACACGATCTTGCGGGCCGGTACTCCGGCTGCGCGGGCCCGGCGCAGTTCGCCTTCGGAGACCACGTCCATGCCGGCGCCGAGGTTTGCCAGCGTCTTGATCACGGCCTGGTTGGAATTGGCCTTCATGGCGTAGCAGATCATCGTGTCGAGGCCGCCGAACGACTGCTTCAGCACCTCGTAGTGGCGCGTCAGGGTGGCGGTCGAATAGCAATAGAACGGCGTCTCCAGGTCGAGCGCGAGCCCGCTCAGGGAGACTTCTTCGGCATGAAGCTCGCCGTCGCGATAAGCGAAATGGTGCATGTGTCGGCAGGTCCGGAATATGGCGTTGGCAAGGGGTGCCTGCAGTTCAGGCCAGGCAGGCGGGCCTGGTCATTCAGGTTTGATCAGCGGATCGATGGCGGCGGGGCGGTTGGGATCGTAGGGCGGCTGATCCGGCGCCGGTTCCAGCGCGCCACGTTTGCCGCAGCCGGCAAGCGCGGCGGCGATCGCGGTCAGGATGAGGAAGGTACGCAGGGTCATAAAAAGTTCGGATCCGGGTTGGCACATGGCATTGGTGAAGTCTTTTAGCGCAATCAGGCCTGCGTGGCAAAGCGCCATGTGCTGGCGCGGCCGGTTACTTCGGCAACGGTGCCGCCGTGACGCGCTGGACCTCGATCCAGTAGCGCGGATTGCGGGTCTCGTTCTGGTTGCTGAACCTGAGCACCCGCTCCACGGCACCGGCACCTCCCGGTGCCAGGTTGATGTCGGTCAGCCCGACGGTCCGCTGGGAGGTCTGGACGCAGGATACGCGCAGCACTTCGAGGGTCGCATCGGCCTGCTCGGTTGCAAAGAACGGCGGGCAGGAGAACAGGCGCACCAGCAAGGTCATGTCGCGGGCGGTATAGCGGTCGGAACGGTTGGCGACCTCGACGGCCAGTTGCCATTCATCGGGGTTGGTGATGACCTGCTCGCGGCCGGCGCTGTCAAACCGCACCGTAGTGGTCATGTTCAGCGAAGATCCGCGCAAGGCGATGTCGCTTGCCTGCATTGCGGCGTAGCTGACGGTTTCATCCTCGCGAACCTGCTCAAGCTGGCGCGCGGTCGGGGCCGGAGCCTGGTCGACCTGCTTCTCTTCCTGCAAGGCCAGGATGGTCATGAACACGATGAAGGTCACCGTGACTGCCGCCATCAGCCCGCGCCGCCAACCGGTGTGCTTGATGAACAGCCAGATGACAGCCATTGCAAGCAGGTACACGATAAGCCAGCGCATGCGATCCCTCCGCGGATGCGGCAAGACGGGGCGCCGCGTTCCCCTACCAGATAAGCGTTGCTGCCCCACAGGGCAATGGCAACCGGCGGTTTCCCGTCCCGTCAGGGTAAACAGCCACCTAGCCGAGGTGCTTGAGCCAACGTTTTGCCTCGCGTTTCACGTTGGCAGGCGCGGTGCCGCCGAAGCTGGTGCGGGAGCGGGCGGACGCTTCCGGTGTCAGTACCGAGAAGATGCCGGCGGTGATGCCGGGCTCGACCGACTGCATGTCTGCCAGTGACAGCTGGTCCAGCGCCACGTTGCGGTCTTCGGCCATGGCGACAAGGGTGCCGGTGACATGATGGGCCTGGCGGAACGGCATGGCGAGCACGCGCACCAGCCAGTCGGCAAGGTCGGTGGCGGTCGAATAGCCCGAGCCTGCAGCAGCGGCCATACGCTTGGTGTCGGGTTGCATGTCGGCGGCCATGCCGGTCATGGCGGCGATGGCCAGCGACAGGCTGTCGATGGCGTCGAAGGCCGGTTCCTTGTCTTCCTGCATGTCCTTGGAATAGGTCAGCGGCAGGCCCTTCATCACCACCATCAGGCTGGTGAACGCACCGAGGATGCGGCCCGGCTTGGCGCGGATCAGCTCGGCCGCATCGGGATTTTTCTTTTGCGGCATGATCGACGAACCAGTGGTGAACTGGTCCGACAGGCGGATGAAGCCGAACTGTGGCGTCGACCAGATCACCAGTTCTTCGGCAAAGCGCGACAGGTGCATGGCACAGATCGATGCGGCTGCCAGCATTTCCAGCACGAAGTCGCGATCGGAAACGGAATCGAGCGAGTTGCGGGTCGGGCGGTCGAAACCAAGCGCCCTGGCCGTCATGGTCCGGTCGATGGGGAAGGACGTACCGGCCAGTGCCGCCGCACCCAGTGGTGACTCGTTCATCCGCTTGCGCGCGTCTGCAAAGCGCGAGCGGTCCCGCGCCAGCATCTCCACATAGGCCAGCATGTGGTGGCCAAAGGTCACCGGCTGGGCAGTCTGCAGGTGGGTGAAGCCGGGCATGATTGTGGCTGCGTGATCGAGTGCCTTTTGCGCCATCACCTTTTGCAGGCCCGCCAGTTGCTCGTCGAACATGTCAAGGCAATCACGCACGTAAAGGCGGAAGTCGGTTGCCACCTGATCATTGCGCGAACGTGCCGTATGCAGCCGTCCGGCGGGTTCGCCGATCATGTCCCTGAGCGCCGACTCGACGTTCATGTGAATGTCTTCGAGCGCGGTGGAAAAGGTGAAATCACCTGCGTCAATGGACTTTCCGACCGCCTTGAGCCCCTTCACAATTTCGCGAACGTCGGCTTTTGTCAGGATGCCGCATTCGCCCAGCATCTGCGCATGTGCTATTGATCCGGCGATATCCTGGGCGTGCAGGCGCTGATCGAAGCTGATCGATGCGTTGATCTTTTCCATGATTTCACCGGGACCGGACTTGAACCTGCCGCCCCACATTTTATTTGTCATCTTGAAAGTCCGCCCAAGTTTCAGTCACCGGCCCGGCACGATGGAGAGCCCATGTCCAAATCCGAAAAACCACCTCAATCGCATCGCGTGCGCCGCAGCACCGTGGCGATCATCGCTGCCGTGCTGGTTGCAACCACTGCCGCGATGTACGCGATTTTCGGGCCGCAAGGCAATGAGCCAGTCGCTGTTTCGCCTGCGCTTGCCGAACAAGGCGGGTCAGGCGTGACGCTCGACAAGTCGCTGTCGACGGGGGAAGTTGCGGCGTTCGTGTTCAAGGCAGACCGGCCGCAGATCGACTCCGGGCTTTTCAAGGACGGTGACGGCAAGGAAGTCACGCTGGCTGACTGGAAGGGCCGGGTCGTGCTGGTCAACCTGTGGGCGACGTGGTGCGCGCCGTGCCGCAAGGAAATGCCGGACCTCGCGCAGTTGCAGAAGGACTATGGCGGTAACGACTTCGAAGTAGTCGCCATCAGCGTCGACCTGAAGGGGGCAGAGGCGTCCTCGGCGTTCCTCAAGGAGATCAAGGCCGACAACCTGGCCCTTTATACCGAGCAGACGACCCGCATCATGAAGAAGCTGGGTGCCATCGGCTTGCCGATGACCTTGCTGATTGATCGCAATGGTGGCGAGATCGGCCGGCTGCTCGGGCCGGCCCACTGGACCGCCGATGAAGCCCGCAAGCTGATCGAAGCTGCAATCGCCGAGAAGCCTGCCAGCTAGCAGCAGCGGTGGTTCAGATGCCTTGCGACAGCCATGTGCGGGCGTCCTCGAGGCTGGGCAGCCGGCGCCAGCCCTCGCTGGTTTCAACTGCGATGGTACCGTCTTCGAGCGTCATGGCGAGGTGGCCATCCAGGTCGAACTCATCGATCGCAAGTGGCCACAATTCCGGGTTGGATGCGTCCGGCACGATCGGCGGAGCAGGTGGCACCGGTGCTGCCGGTGCGGTATCGAACGGTGGCAGATCGGGAACATCGTACTTTTCGCGATAGGGTGCTGGATCAGCGGCGTCTTCGCGAGACGTGCTGTCATCGCGGGAGGCTGAAAAACCGGGAATGGCTTTATCCACGGCGGCAGCTGAAGTTGCCGCTGTCGCAGCGGATGTTCCGCCGGCAGCCAACAGCCTTGCCGTTGCATTGGCGGTGTCGATCATCGCGGTGGTCATGATGGAATTCAGCACTGCCAGCAGTCCGAAGCCTGCGGTCAAGGCGCCGCCAACCAGCGTCATGATGGCCGGCCCGGCATCAGCATCGGCTGCGAACATCAGATATGCGCCATAGCCCACCAAGGCGAGGCCGCCAATCACGGCCAGCCAGCCAAGCATCCCGGCAACCTTGGCGAGGCCTGAGCCGCCGGTATTCATAGTGTCAGACATGCGCGTACCCCCGTACCGTTCCCTTGAAGCCTTGAGTTGAGCATAAAACCTGACGCGGGGCAAACGTCAGCTGCGGCTCATCATCGGGTGGGAACCGGCGTCTCCCCGCGGTAGTCGTAGAAGCCGCGCTGGGTCTTGCGCCCGAGCCAGCCGGCCTCGACGTATTTTACCAGCAGCGGGCATGGCCGGTACTTGGAGTCGGCCAGGCCGTCGTAAAGCACCTGCATGATCGACAGGCATGTATCGAGGCCAATGAAATCCGCCAGTTCAAGCGGTCCCATCGGATGGTTGGCACCGAGCCGCATGGCCTTGTCGATGGCTTCGACCGAGCCTACGCCTTCATACAGCGTGTAGACGGCTTCGTTGATCATCGGCAGCAGCACGCGGTTGACGATGAACGCCGGGAAGTCTTCGGCCACGGCGACGTTCTTGCCCAGCGTGCCGACGAACTCCCGCACTTCCTGGAAGATCTCGTCACCGGTGGCGATGCCGCGAATAAGCTCGACCAGTTCCATCACCGGAACCGGGTTCATGAAGTGGATGCCCATGAACTTTTCCGGACGGTCGGTACCGGCGGCCAGCCGGGTGATCGAAATCGACGAGGTGTTTGACCCGATCAGCGCGGTTTGCTTGAGGTGCGGACACAGTTCGTTGAAGATCTTGCGCTTGATGGCTTCATCTTCGACGGCGGATTCGATGACGAGGTCGACATCACCAAAATCACTGAACTTTGCTGCAGCCGAAATCCGTTCCAGCGCAGACTTGCGATCGGCCTCGGTGATCTTCTCGGAGCGGACCTGCCGGGCCATGTTGCCGTTGATCGTCGCCAGGCCCTTCTCGATTGCGTCCCGGGAAACGTCATAAAGGCCAACTTCATAGCCTGACAGCGCACATACGTGTGCGATCCCTGAGCCCATCTGGCCGGCGCCGATCACGCCTACTTTCTTGATAGTCATTAGTTTTTCAAATCTCCGCCTGTGCGCGCACGCGGGAGACTATCGCGCGCGCCGGAATGCGGCAAGACGCATTATCGCAGTGCAACAGGAAACCCGCCCTGCGTTTCTGCAGGGCGGGCCGCGACGTCGTGGGAAGTTCGAGCCGGGCAGGCGGTGTCAGTAACCGGCCTTGTCGAGTTCGGCGTCGAGGGCCGGAACAGCTTCGAACAGGTCGGCAACGAGGCCATAATCCGCCACCTGGAAGATCGGTGCTTCCTCGTCCTTGTTGATGGCAACAATGACCTTTGAGTCCTTCATGCCGGCCAGGTGCTGGATGGCGCCGGAAATGCCCACGGCGATGTACAGGTCGGGCGCAACCACCTTGCCGGTCTGGCCAACCTGGTAATCGTTCGGCACATAGCCTGCATCAACCGCTGCCCGGGAGGCGCCGACGGCTGCATTGAGCTTGTCGGCAATCTTTTCCAGCATGGCGAAGTTCTCGCCGTTCTGCATGCCGCGGCCACCGGAGATAATGACGTTGGCCGAGGTCAGCTCGGGCCGGTCCGACTTGGACAGGTTCTCGCTCTTGTAGCTGCTGAGACCGGGGTCTGCCGGGGCAGCGACCTTGTCGATTGCGGCTGAGCCACCGGTGCCGGCGGCCTCGAACGAGGCGGTGAGGACGGTGATGACCTTCTTCTTGCCCGGTGCCTGTACCGTCTGCACGGCATTGCCGGCATAGATCGGACGTTCAAATGTATCGGCCGACTTTACCGCGGTGATGCCGGAGACCTGCATTTCATCAAGCAGTGCGGCGACGCGCGGGCTGATGTTCTTGCCGCTGGTTGTGGCTGGCGCGACCATTGCGTCGTACTTGTCCATCAGGCCAACGATCAGCGCCGACATGGTTTCGGCGAGCGGGCGTTCGAACATCGCATCATCGCAATGCAGCACCCTGGACACGCCGGACAGGGCGGCTGCTTCCTTGGCTGCGGCGTCGGCCTTGTGGCCGGCAACCAGCACATGCACGTCACCGCCCATCTGGGTGGCGGCGGTCAGGGCCTTGTGGGTGGCGTCCTTGAGGCCTGCATTGTCGTGTTCTGCAATCAGGAGAGTGGCCATGGCTTAGATAACTCCAGCTTCGTTCTTGAGCTTGTCGACAAGCTCTGCAACCGAGCCAACCTTCTTGCCGCCTTCGCGGGCTGGCGGTTCGGTGGTGTTGATGACCTTCAGCTTGGGCGCCAGGGCCACGCCCATGTCGGTGGCGATCTTTTCATCCAGCGGCTTCTTCTTGGCCTTCATGATGTTGGGCAGCGAGGCATAGCGCGGCTGGTTGAGGCGCAGGTCGGTGGTGACGATCATCGGGGTCTTGACCTTGATGGTCTGCAGGCCGCCGTCGATCTCGCGGGTGATGGTGGCGCTGTCGCCGCTGATCTCGATCTTTGAGGCAAACGCGGCCTGCGACCAGCCGAGCAGGGCTGACAGCATCTGGCCGGTCTGGTTGCAGTCATCGTCGATGGCCTGCTTGCCAAGGATGACGAGACCGGGCTGTTCTTCCTCGATCACCTTCTTCAGCAGCTTGGCCACGCCAAGCGGTTCGACATACTCGTCGTGCTTGATCAGGATGCCGCGATCAGCGCCCATGGCCAGCGCTGTGCGGATGGTCTCCTGGGCCTGCTGCGGCCCGACGGAGACGGCAATGATCTCGCTGGCCGTGCCTGCTTCCTTCATCCGGATGGCTTCTTCGACGGCAATCTCGTCGAACGGGTTCATCGACATCTTCACGTTGGCCAGTTCGACGCCTGACCCGTCAGCCTTGACGCGGATCTTGACGTTATAGTCAACAACCCGCTTGACAGCGACCAGTACTTTCATCGCGTGCAATCTCTCTTCTTCAGTCGTTGAGGCCCGATGGAAACCGGGCGCAGAACAGGTGGTTTGCTTGCCACTGAGGGCAAGTCTCTTCAGTCCGGGCGGGACCCTAGGGGCCAGCCAAGGCCGGCGTCAATGCGAATATCGTCGATTTACGGCGAATTGCGACCTCTGGTCCCAAAACAAGGCGCAAGGGGGCCGGCAATATCGGCAGGCCAAGATCAGGCAAGGCGATGAGCGAGCGTGCGCCGGAACAGGACGGTGATGATGAACCCGGCAGCAAATCCCCCGATGTGGGCCCACCACGCCACGAGGACTTCATTCTGGCCATCATCGACATAGAGCGACAGCACCTGGAAGCCGATCCAGCCGGCCAGCGCCCACAGGGCCGAAATGCGCAGCGGCAGTTTCATGAACAGCAGCACCCACACGCGTGCGCGGGGGAACAGCACGATGTAACTTCCCAGGATGCCCGAGACCGCACCCGATGCGCCGACCAGCGGGATGGTTGAATCAGGGTTGGCGACGATGTGTGCGCCGGCGGCAATGATGCCACAGACGAAATACAGCAGCAGGAAGCCGATGTGGCCGAAGGCGTCCTCGACGTTGTCGGCAAACACCCACATGAACGCCATGTTGGCTATAACGTGCAGCCAGCCGCCATGGATGAAGGTGTAGGTGATCAGGGTGAGCGGTTCGCGCACGGTTTCAACCCAGCCGGCACCGCCTGCGGTATGGCGCACCACCTGGCCGATTTCCGCTGGTACAAGGCCGAAGGCGGTTGCCAGTTGCAGGTGGCTCATGTCGAAGCCGCCATAAACCATCATGGCGTAGATCACCAGGTTGGTGACGACCAGCGTGCCGGTGACGAACTGGAACCTTATCATCCGCAAGGGTGTGTTGTCGTGCAGCGGAACAAACATGGCGGTGGGTTTTCCGGGCCTTGGTTGATCGGGATCAGCTCTGGGTGGCAGTTGCGCCGGGCTTCCACAAGACATCGCCGCCGTGGCGGTTGTTGACCCAGCGGCTGGCCACGAACAGGAAGTCGGATAGCCGATTGAGATAGGTGGCGGCTTCAGCCGTCACGTGCTCGCCGGGGATGGTGGCCAGCTCGACAATATGACGCTCGGCGCGGCGGCAAACGGTGCGGGCCTGGTGCAGGAAGGCTGCGGCAGGATGGCCGCCGGGCAGCACGAACGAGCGCAATGGCTCAAGCTCGGCGTTGAGCTGGTCGATCTCACGCTCCAGCCGTTCGACCTGGCCTTGCGTGACGCGCAAGGGCTGCCATTCGAGTTTCTGCTCTGATTCAGGCGTGCACAGGTCTGCGCCAAGATCGAACATGTCGTTCTGAATGCGCGCGAGCATGTCGTCGAGCAGCTTGAGGCTGTCATCGCCGGTATGCAACCGCACCAGCCCGAGGATCGAATTGGCCTCGTCGACGGTGCCATAGCTGGCGATGCGGACATGGAACTTGGGCAGCCGCTGGCCGGTGGACAGGGCGGTCGTGCCGTCATCTCCGGTCTTGGTATAGATCCTGTTGAGTACGACCATTGCTGTCTCCGGTGGTGCGTTGAGTGGCGACGGTATGAAATCGCAGGCGATCAGTCTACCCGCAGAACGCGGGCCGGGCTCGCCTTCAGCGCCGACCATGTGGTAACCAGACCGGCGGTCACGGTCACGAGCAACGCAAGCAGTGCCGTTACCACCGCCGTGACCAACGAGAACTGCCAGTCCAGTTCCATGATGAAGGTGATGATGGCCCACGCACTCAATGACCCGGCAATGACGGCAAACGCTGCCGTGGCAAGCCCAAGCACGGCATACTCGATCACCAGCGAACGCAGCAACTGGCCCCTTGTGGCGCCGTAGGTCTTCAGGATGACCGCGTCATAGATGCGCCCGGACAGACCCGTCGCCAATGCACCGCCCAATACCAGGATACCGACCAGCAAGGTCATGGCGTTGGCGCCGCGAATGGCGGTGATGAGCTGGCCCATCAGCTTGTTGATGGCGTCGAGCGCGTCGCGCACGCGGATCGACGTCACGGTGGGGAACGGACCGGACACCGCCTTGAGGATGCCGGGTTCTGTTTCCGGTTCGGCCTGCGCGGTAATCACGTACATGTGCGGCGCGCCGGCAAAGGTGTCGGGTGAAAAAACCATCACGAAATTGATCTGCAACGAGCGCCAGTCGACCTCGCGCAGGTTGGCAACCGTGGCGGTCACCTCGCGGCCCAGCACATTGACCGTGACGGTGTCGCCCAGTTTCAGGTCAAGGCCTTCCGCGATGTCTGCCGAAAACGACACCTGCGGTGGCCCGGCATGATCGGGTGCCCACCAGGCTCCTTCGCTCAGTTCTGCATTTTCCGGAGCGGTGGCGGAATAGGTGATGCCGCGATCACCGCGCAGCGCCCAGGCGGCGTCGGGCGAAACCTTCACCTCGGCTGACGGCACGCCGTTCACCGCAATGATCCGGCCACGCAACATCGGGGCAGCACTCACACCGGTTGCGCCGGCTTGCTCCACTGCGGCCGTGAACGTTTCGGCCTCGCTGGAATGGACGTCCAGGAAGAAGAACGCCGGTGCCCGGTCCGGCAGGTTGTCGCGCAGTTCCTTGGACACATTGGTGTCGATCAGTGCCAGCGTGACGAACAAGGTGAGGCCTAGTCCCAGCGACATTACCACCGAGGGGGTTGGCGTGCCGGGCCGGTACAGGTTGGCGATGGCCAGCCGGGCGGTGGCGGACCTGGCCGGGCGCAATCGGGCAGCCGCCCACATCAGCACCTGTGCCAGGCCGGCCAGGATGATGAAGCTGGCAATGATGCCGGCGGCGTAACCCCTGGTCACGCGCGGGTCGGGGAAGGCGGTCAGCGTCAGCAGGAAGATGCCTGTCAGTGCCAATGCGATCACGACCAGGATGCCGACGCCGGGCCGCGCGTGGGCATGGGAAACCAAGTCGCGGAACAGGGCGGATGGGGGGATCTTGCCGGCCCGCGCCAGTGGCCAGACGGCAAAGGCAATAACGATCAGCAATCCGTATAGCGCGGCCCGCAGCACTGGCCACCATTCGGGCCCGGCCGATACCGGCACAGGCAACAGGCCTGACAGCAACGCGCCGGCCAGCGGTGGTGTCAGCAGGCCCAGAGCCGCTCCGATGCCGATGCCGAGCGCTGCAACCAGCAGCACCTCGATGAAGTAGGTCCAGAACACCAGCCGCGCCGGAGCACCAAGGCATTTGAGGGTGGCGATGTTCTTCGTGCGGCGCTCGAGGAAAGCCTTGACGGCATTGGCCACACCGACACCGCCGACGATCAGGGCGGTCAGCCCCACCAGCGACAGGAAGAAGGTCAGCCGGTCAATGAAGCGGCGCACGCCCGGTGCGGCGTTCTCGCGCGAGCGGACCCGCCATCCTTCGTCTTCCAGAACGGGTTGAGCCTGGTCGATGAGTGTCTTGACTGCTGCGTCGCTTGCCGGGTGCGGCAGGGCCACGCGATAGCGCCACGTAATCAGGCTGCCGGGCCGGGCAAGGCCGGTTGACTCAAGGGCTGCTTCGCCGATGAGCAGGCGCGGGCCAAGCACGAAGCCGTCCGAGATGCGGTCCGGCTCGCGCACGATGGCCGCGTTGACGGTGAAGTCCTGCGTGCCCAGCCGCACCGTATCGCCAACGGTGATGCCGAGCCGGTCAAGCAAGGACTGTTCAACCGCCGCGCCGGGCAGGCCGGACGGGCCGGTCTTCATCACGTCGGTCATGGCAATGGCGGGGTCGAGCACCAGGGTGCCGTACAAGGGGTATGCGTCGTCGACCACCTTCACCTCGACCAGGGCCGAGGCCTTGTCCGGCACGGCGGCCATGGCGCGCAACGTGGCCACCTTGCTGACCTGGCCTGCTCCTTCAATCAGGGCGAGCAGCTCAGGTGTCGGCTGATTGTGCAGTGTTGAAAACTCGACATCGCCGCCCATCAGCGAGCGGCCCTCGTTGGCGATGCCGCGCTCGAGCGCAGCCGACAATGAACCAACAATGGCGATGGCACCGACCCCGAGCACCAGGCAGGCGAGAAAGATGCGGAAGCCTTGCAGGCCCGAGCGCAGTTCGCGCCGCGCCAGCCGGAAGGCGATGGCAAGCATGTCGGTCATCTCAGGCTCTCGTGTCGGCGTGGATAAGGCCATCGCGAATTTCGATGACGCGGGAGCAGCGCCGGGCAAGGCTGGGGTCATGGGTCACCAGCACCAGCGTGGTCTGGTGCGAGGCCTGCAATTCGAACAGCAGGTCCATGATGGTCTGGCCGGTTTCCTGGTCGAGGTTGCCGGTCGGTTCGTCCGCAAGAATGATTCCCGCACCGGCGGCAAGCGCGCGGGCAATGGCCACGCGCTGCTGCTCACCACCGGAAAGCTGGCCGGGATAATGGTCGAGGCGATGGCCCAGCCCGACGCGCTCAAGCTCGCGGCGGGCCTGCGCAAAGGCATCGCCGGCACCACGGAACTCGAGCGGTACAGCCACGTTTTCCAGTGCGGTCATGGCCGGAATCAGGTGAAAGGACTGGAACACGATGCCGATCTCGTCGCGGCGGAATTCGGCCAGCTTGTCCTCGTTCATGGCAGTTAGGTCGTTGCCGGCAACCCGCACCTTGCCGCCGGTGGCCTGTTCAAGGCCTGCGATCACCATCAGCAGCGTGGTCTTGCCGGAGCCTGAGGGCCCTACCACCGATACCGCTTCACCCTGGGCAATGGACACATCGACGCCCTTGAGGATTTCTACCTGGCCGGCGCGTGACCTCAGCGTGACTTCCAGTGCCTCCAGCGAGATGGCGGGGTGTGCGCCGGCGGGCGCGGCAAATTGCTGGCCGGGGGCTGGGCTGCGAGCATCCATATGTGTGTAAACCTTCCAGTATCGGGCGGGCAGGTGACGGGAGCCTTGCAACTTGCAGCAGGCATGGGACGTTTCTATGTATGCACTAGACGCAAAAGTTCAAAGGTTTCCGACGCCATGCTCCGAATTGTCGCTGTTGTACTGATCTGTCTCGCGGCTGCCATGCCGGTCTCTGCGACCGAATCGCAAAGGATTGTAGCACTTGGCGACAGCCTGACCGCGGGCTACGGGCTGGCGTCCGGTGACGGCTTTACCGACCGGTTGCAGGAACGCCTCAGGGCTGACGGGCTGGACGTCGAGGTGATCAATGCAGGCGTGTCCGGCGACACCAGCAAGGGTGGCCTTGCCCGGCTGGACTGGTCGGTGCCCGATGGCACGACACTGGTCATTCTTGAATTGGGTGCTAACGACGCGTTGCGCGGCGTGGCACCCGAACAGACCAGGGCTAACCTCGATGCCATGCTCGAACGGCTCAAGGCCCGCAACATTCCGGTGCTGCTGGCGGGCATGATCGCGCCGCCGAACATGGGCGAGGACTATGGCCGGGCGTTCAACCCGATCTATGCCGAACTGGCAGCCCGGCACGAGGTGCCGCTCTATCCATTCTTTCTGGATGGCGTGGCAGGCGAGGCGCGCTTCAACCAGGCTGATGGCATGCATCCGAACGCTGAAGGGATCGGCGTCATCGTCGACCGGATTGCACCGCAAGTGGCGGAATTGCTGAAGCGAGAAGGCTCATGAACGCGATGTCTTGCAGCTGTCATGCATGGGCGGCTAGCCTTGATTCTGCAGCCTGATTCGCGCAGCAAAGACGGGAGGGCCTCATCATGCCTCGACTGTTTACCGGCGTAGAATTGCCACCGGACGTGGCGCTTGACCTGTCCATCATGCGAGGTGGCATAGAAGGTGCCCGCTGGATCGATCCGGACAGCTATCACCTGACATTGCGGTTTGCCGGCGATATCCCCGAGCGGATGGCGGCTGACCTGGCTGACGAACTGAGCCGGGTGGTGGCGATGCCGCCGTTTACGATCTCTCTGGCCGGCGTCGGGGTGTTCGGCTCGAAGAAACCGCATTCACTTTATGCGAGGGTTGAGGAAAGTCCCGACCTGCGCCGGCTCCAGGCGATGCACGAGCGGGTGTGCCAATCGCTCGGCCTGCCGCCCGAACCACGCAAGTTCGTGCCGCACGTCACGCTGGCCCGCCTGCGCAATGCCGATCCGCGCCAGGCGCTGTCGTTTGCCCACAGTCACAACCTGTACCGCTCGCGAACCTTCGAGGTGAACCATTTCGTGCTGTTTTCCTCGCGAGCTTCGCGTGGCGGCGGGCCATATGGGCGCGAAGAGGTCTACCCGCTGGCGCGGGCGATGTGAGCAACGAGGCCGCGCGCGGCCAGTTCGATCAGGTCGAGCGCGTGGTCGAAGCCTTCCTCGTGGCCATAATAGGGATCCGGCACTTCGCGCACCGGCAGTTCGCCTGCAAATTCGAGGAACATGCGAATCACGGCAGTGCTGTCTTCAGGCTGCATGGCCTTGAGCCGGGCGTAGTTCTGGCCGTCCATGGCGAGTATCATGTCAAACTTGCCAAAATCCTGCGGCGTTACCTGCCGGGCCCGCTGGTGGGCTATGTCGATGTCGCGCATCATGGCAGCCTTGACCGCGCGCGGGTCTGGTCCGGCGCCGTCGTGCCAGGCACTGGTGCCGGCACTGTCGACACTCACATGGTGCAATCCAGCATCATCCAGTGCCTTGCGAACGGCCCCTTCGGCCATCGGTGAGCGGCAGATGTTTCCAAGGCAGACGACAAGCAGTGATTTCATGGGTGGAACGGGTCCGGTTGACATACATTGGTGATACACACGCTTTAATAGGGAGATCATCCGCAATGGCAGAAAAACTTCAAGGCGAAGAACGCGACGAGGCGCTGGCGACGCTTCCAGGCTGGACGCAGGTTTCCGGGCGTGATGCCATCTCCAAGACGTTCGTATTCCGCAACTTCAACGAGGCGTTCGGATGGATGAGCCGGGTTGCCATGATGGCAGAAAAGCTTGATCATCACCCCGAATGGAGCAATGTCTACAAGACGGTTGAGGTTACGTTGTCCACCCATGACGCAGACGGGCTGACCGCGCTCGACATCAAGCTGGCCCGTTTCATGGACAAGGCAGCGAGTTAACCTGACTGGTTTGCTGCGTTAACCTAACCGATCTGTAATGTGTACCGTGCTTGTCAGGTTTGGCGTTTGTGCCCATATTCCACACCGTAATCCAACCTTAGGGAGTTTTCTCAAATGGCCGACCTTCGTTACCAATCAACCGCACCGGCCCGGGGCCGCGAAGCGGAGATTGATCAGGGCCTGCGCTCATACATGCTTGGCGTCTACAACTACATGGCGCTCGGTGTGGCTGCGACGGCCATCATCACCTTGTTCGTGGCTGCAACGCCGGCGCTGCTGGCGTTGTCGGTGTCGCTGAAGTGGGTGTTCTTCATCGGTATCATCGGCATGGGCTTCCTGGCCCCGCGGCTGATCTTCTCGAACAGCACGCTTGCCGCACAAGGCGCCTTCTGGGGCTACTGTGCGCTGTGGGGCTTCGGCATTGCACCCATGGTCGGGGCCTACATGGCCGTTGATCCGGGCATGGTGGCACGGGCCTTCTTCATCGCTGCAGCCACATTCGGTGCGACCAGCCTGTTCGGCTACGTCACGAAGCGTAACCTGTCAGCGTTTGGCACGTTCTTCATGATCGCAACCATCGGCATCATCATTGCCATGGTCGTAAACGCCATCTTCATCGGCTCCACCTTCATGAGCCTGATCACCTCGATCGTCGTGGTCCTGCTGTTTGCCGGCATCACTGCCTACGAAACGCAGATGATCAAGGAAATGTACGTGGAAGGCGACGGCACGGCGGTGGCCCGCTCGAAGTCGATCTTTGGCGCGTTCATGCTGTACGGCAGCTTCGTGACGCTGTTCATCCACATCCTGAATATTCTCGGCATCATGCGCTCTGAATAACCGCATCTCGCCACAGAATTTTCAAACCCCCGTGGGACACCTGTTTCACGGGGGTTTTTGATTCCGGAAGGCGGCATTAAATGAGGCAGATTTCATCCCTGGCAACATTGGTAGTGGCATCGCTGGTGGTTGCGCCGGCCAGCGCGAGCGCTGATTTCACCAGAGCGGGCAAGTTGACCTGCGTGGTGTCCAAACCCGATGCGGCATTGCACTTCGGCTCGGCGCGGCCAATGCGGTGCCGGTTGCGCCAGCCCGGCCGGCGAATGCAGCACTACAGTGGTACATTGCGCAAATACGGCATCGAGTGGGGCGTCTTCGACCGCACTGTGATGCACTGGGACGTCTATTCGCGCTCGGGCCGGGTGCGGCGTGGCGGGCTTGAAGGCAGTTATGGCGGACTGACGGTCGAAGGGGCCATCGGCAGCGGCGTGGGGGGCAACATCGTCGGCGGCGGGCCAGAGAACATCGCCCTGTCGCCGGTGGGCACGCAAGTTCAGACCGGAAGCGTCAACGTGACGGCAGGTGCCTTGCGTTTCAGGTTGCGCCTGGTGCGCTAGGCACCCACCAGCTTCGGCTTTTTCAACAGCACTTTCAGCACCTGCGCTAGGTCATGGCCACGCCGCAGGATCTGGCCGCCGGTGGTGGTAACGGCATAGGCGCCCTGCCTGCGGGCAAGCCTCGGGGTCTTCTCTATGCGGTACAGCGGCAATTCCGACGCGCGCCGGTAGACTGCAAACACTGCACGCTCGCGGTTGAAGTCGATGGCATAGTCGCGCCATTCGCCGGACGCGACCTTGGTCCCGTACAGGTTGAGGATTGTCGCCAGTTCGACGCGGTTGAACACCACCTGCGGGGCAACGGGTGCCACCGCTTGCTGGGCTTGGCCGGTGTCTGGCGGGTCTGCGTCCTGCCATTGCTTGCGGGTGCGCAGCGCGACAATCTCAGGCTCTTCGGTCAACTGCAATCCTGACGGTGGATAAACGGAACACATGTCATCTTGGCGTCATTTGAGAGTGGTTTCAACCCATCCGCTTGGCACTTGCAGGGGTATTCGCTGGACACTCCGTTCACGGCAGATGCCCAATTCCAGCCATAAAGCCTTCAAAGAATCGACTATAAGACGAGTCAATCTGCATTCGTTGCCTCAAGGTCCGGCTCTGAACCGTTTCGGATATCTCAGCCCCCCAGCCCCCCGTGGCGCATTAGGAGCCGGACCTCTTTCAATCTGTTAGTGAGTAAGTAGCGATGGCGGCAACCGGCGCTCAAAACCGGTACAATCGCAAGTAAGTACTCGTCATCCGGCGGACCCTCACCAGGCCGCCGTTTTCTTTTGCATCGGCTGCTTGCATGTGCCCACCTTGATCTTGATCTGGCTGGCCAAGTCCCCAATATCCCGGTCATCGAATCACTGTGTACCCCGTCCGGGGTCTTGAGGAGGCAAGAAGGCCATGGCGAAAGCTGAAGCCGTCGCGACCGCAAAGCCGAAACAGTTCCAGGCAGAGGTCGCCAAGCTGCTGCACCTGATGGTGCATTCGGTCTATTCCGAGCGCGAGGTTTTCCTGCGCGAACTGATTTCCAATGCATCCGACGCCTGTGACAAGCTGCGCTACGAAGCGCAACGCAACGACAAGCTGATGGCCGATGGCGGTGAGCTGCGCATCGATATCAACGTCGACAAGAAGGCCAGCCTGCTCACCATATCCGATACCGGCATCGGCATGGATGCGAAGGAGTTGACGGACAATCTCGGCACCATTGCGCGCTCCGGTACGCAAGCGTTCATGGAACAGCTTGAAGACGGCAAGGAAAAAACCAAAGGCAAGGGCGGTGGAGACGACGTCCAGTTGATCGGCCAGTTCGGCGTGGGATTCTACTCGGCCTTCATGATTGCTGGCCACGTCGACGTGATCTCGCGCAAGGCCGGTGCAAAGAAAGCAAACATCTGGAGCTCGGACGGCACCGGTACATTTACCGTTGACGCCTACGATGGCGACGATGCGCCCGTGCGCGGCACGAGCATCAGGCTGTCGTTGCGCAAGGACGCGAAAGAGTTCCTGGACGACCCACGGCTTGAGCACATCGTGCGCACCTATTCCGATCACGTCAGCCACCCGATTTATCTGGGCGACCGGCAGCTCAATTCCGGCAGTGCCATCTGGACCAGGCCCAAGTCTGAGGTGAGCGATGAGCAGCACCGCGAATTTTTCGCCCACGTTGCCGGCATGTATGGCGATCCGGCGCTGACCATTCATTACAAGGCGGAAGGCCGCCACGAGTACTCGGTGCTGCTGTACGTGCCGGGAGAGAAGCCGTTCGACCTGTTCGATCCGGAGCGCAAGGGCCGCCAGAAGCTGTACGTGCGCCGGGTGTTCATCACCGACGAGGCAGACATGCTGCCGTCGTGGCTGCGCTTCGTGCGCGGCGTGATCGACAGCGAGGACATGCCCCTCAACATCAGCCGTGAAATGTTGCAGGACAATCCGACCGTCCATGCCATCCGGGCTGCCGTGACCAAGCGGGTGCTGGGCGAACTGAAAAAGTGCGCCGACAAGAAGCCTGAAGCCTTCGACAGGATCTGGGCAGCGTTTGGCCCGGTGATCAAGGAGGGCCTCTACGAAGACATGGAGCGGCGCGACGGCCTTTACGAGATCTGCCGGTTCCGGTCCACGGCGAGCGAGGGTGCCGAAACCGTGACGCTGGCCGACTACGTGGCCCGCATGAAGGAAAACCAGACGGCGATCTACTACCTGACCGGTGAGGATGTTGCGAAGATAGAGCTCAGCCCGCAGCTTGAAGGCTACAAGTCGCGCGGCATCGAGGTGCTGTTGCTGACCGACCCGATCGATGCCTTCTGGGTGCGCACTGCGCTGGGCTATGATGGCAAACCGTTCACCTCGGTCACACAAGGCTCGGCCGATCTCGACCTGATTGCACCGTTGGACAGGGACGAGGACAAGCCCGGCACGGACGATGCGGCAACCGCCGGCCTGCTGGCCGCGCTGAAGGCTGCGCTGGGCGACAAGGTGCAGGATGTCCGGCAATCGAAGCGGCTGACGTCGTCGCCGGTGTGCATTACCGCCGGTGAGCACGGCTTTGACCGCACGCTGGAGAAGTATCTCGCGCGCCAGCACGGCCAGACCAGCATTTCTGCACCCGTACTTGAAGTGAACGCCGGCCATGCGCTGATCGCCCGGCTGGCTGAGCGTCACGCGAAAGGCGAGGATGTGTCGGACGCGGCAGACCTGCTGCTCGACCAGGCGCTGATCCTGGAAGGTGAGGCTCCACAGGACCCGGCAGGTTTTGCCGGGCGGCTGTCGAAACTCATGCAGCAGGTATATGGCTGACAGCATCGAGCAAGTGACAGGGGTGCGCCCGGACCTGTTCCGGCAAGTGCGTCCGGGGCGCTGGACTGCAAGTCGCGACAAGCCATTCGTGCTGTTCCTGATCGGCATGCGCATCAACACGTTGTGGAAGCCGTGGACCTGGGCACCTGTGTTGCCCACCATGCCGAACATGCTGCGTGAACTGTCGCGGCAACCGCACCTTGGCTACCTGGGCGGCGACGTCTGGATCGGCCGCACCATCATCTGCGTGCAATACTGGAAGGACTTCGACAGCCTCGAGGCCTATGCCCGCAACCCCGATCACCTGCACCTGCCGGCCTGGGCGAAGTTCAACCGCTTGCGGGGAACCTCGCCCGACGTCGGGGTGTGGCACGAAACCTACGAGATCGATCCGGGCAAGTGGGAGTCGATCTATGTCAACATGCCGTCGTTTGGCCTGGGCAAGGTGTTCGACGCCGAGCAGATCCAGGGTTCGCGGGAGGCCGCGCGCGGACGGCGCGACGGTGGATCAGGGCCGTAAGCCCCCGGGGTTCACACGCCCGGGGCTCACGGTTTGCAATGACGGCTCAGGCGGCTTCGGCGCGCGGCTTGACGAGGCCGCGATTGATCAGCGTTTCAGCGATCTGGACCGTGTTGAGGGCAGCGCCCTTGCGCAAATTGTCCGACACGCACCACAGGTTCAGGCCGTTGTCGATGGTGGCATCCTCGCGGATGCGCGACACGAAGGTGGCATAGTCTCCGACGCACTCGACCGGTGTCACGTAGCCGCCGTCCTCGCGCTTGTCGATGACCAGCACGCCGGGCGACTCGCGCAGGATGTCCCGGGCCTCATCAGCGCTGATGGGGCGTTCAAACTCGATGTTGACGGCTTCCGAGTGACCCACGAACACCGGCACCCGGACGCAGGTCGCGGTGAGCTTGATCTTGGGATCGAGGATCTTCTTGGTCTCGACGACCATCTTCCACTCTTCCTTGGTGTCACCTGAATCCATGAACACGTCGATGTGCGGAATGACGTTGAAGGCGATCTGCTTGGTGAACTTTTGCGGCGTCGGAGCATCAGTGACGAAGATGCCCTTGGTCTGCGTCCACAGTTCGTCCATTGCCTCCTTGCCGGCACCCGACACGGACTGATAGGTGGCCACGACGACGCGCTTGATTTTTGCTGCGTCATGCAGCGGCTTCAGCGCCACGACAAGCTGAGCGGTCGAGCAATTGGGGTTGGCGATGATGTTCTTGCGCTCGGTGCGCGCCATGTAGGCTTCGAGCACGTGGGCGTTCACTTCCGGCACGATGAGCGGCACGTCCTGGTCGTAACGCCAGGCCGACGAGTTGTCGATGACGATGGCGCCGGTGCGGCCGATCTTCGGCGACCATTCCTTGGAGATGGCACCGCCCGCCGACATCAGCACGAAGTCGACCTTGGAGAAATCGAAGGTTTCGAGGTCTTCGCACTTCACCGTGCGGTCACCGAACGACACTTCACGCCCAACCGAACGGCGTGAGGCGATGGCGTGCAGCTTCGAGACCGGGAACTCGCGCTCTGCGAGGATGTTCATCATCTCCATGCCGACGTTGCCGGTAGCACCGACGACTGCAATTGAGTAGCTCATGGCGAGGCTCTCTTCTTTCGTTTGACACCCGCTCCCGCCTGGCATTGCCAGCGCTTTCCGGGCTGTTCGCTTCAGCGCGCCTCCCGCGGGAGACGTGAGCCGGGAGCAAGCGCGATCAGGCGGTCGTCTTGACCGTTTTCATCGGGGTGCGTTTGGACATGACCACAGATGCCGCGCCGCCCGTGAAGGCAGCGGCGCTTGAAGTGGCAATGTCGGTCACAAACAGCATCGGTCGATGGATCGCGCTCGGGTTCAGGAGTTGCGGCTCTGGCTTGTACCAGCTTTCAGTGAACAGTCAATTGACCGTTCACCTCAAGCAGAAGCGTCCAGTTCAGCCAGGATGGCATCGCCCATTTCGGTGGTGCCAACCTGCTTCATGCCGGGTTGCATGATGTCGCCGGTGCGGTAGCCCTTGTCGAGCGCGCTGGCGATGGCTGCCTCGACCTTGCCGGCCCACTCGCCCATGCCGAACGAATAGCGCAGGCACATGGCGAACGAGGCGATCATGGCGATGGGGTTGGCGAGGCCCTTGCCGGCGATGTCGGGGGCAGAGCCATGAACGGGTTCATACATGGCCTTGCGCACGCCGGTCTTCTCGTCGGCAGCCCCCAGCGAGGCGGACGGCAGCATGCCAAGCGAACCGGTGAGCATGGCGGCAACGTCGGACAGGATGTCGCCGAACAGGTTGTCTGTGACGATCACGTCGAACTGCTTGGGGTTGCGCACCAGCTGCATGCCGCCGGCGTCGGCCAGCATGTGGGACAGTTCGACGTCCTCGAACCCGTCCTTGTGGGTGGCGGTGACGACCTGGTTCCACAACAGGCCGGACTTCATGACGTTGCGCTTCTCCATCGAGCAGACGCGGTTGTCGCGGGTGCGGGCCAGTTCGAAGGCAACGCGGGCAATGCGATCGATCTCGTAGGTCTCGTAGACCTGCGTGTCGACGGCGCGCTGCTGGCCGTTGCCGAGGTCGGTGATTTCCTTCGGTTCGCCGAAGTACACGCCGCCGGTCAGTTCGCGCAGGATCAGCAGGTCAAGACCCTCGACAAGTTCCTTCTTCAGCGACGAGGCATCGGCCAGTGCCGGATAGACGATGGCAGGACGCAGGTTGGCATACAGCGCCAGATCCTTGCGCAACCGCAGCAGGCCGGCCTCGGGGCGCTTGTCGTACGGGATGGCGTCCCACTGTGGCCCGCCAACGGCACCAAAGATGATGGCGTCTGCGGCCATGGCCTTGCTCATGTCGTCATCGGAAATCGACTCGCCATGCGCATCGTACGCTGCACCACCGACAAGACCCTCGTCCAGCTCGAACGATGCGACGCCCCTGTCCTCGAACCACTGGATGACGCGGCGCACCTGGGCCATCACTTCGGGACCGATGCCGTCGCCGGGGAGGAGGAAAAGCTTGTACGTTGCCATGAGGATTCAGCCTTCTTGCGCATGTGATGAAATGGAAGGCGATTGCCTAATGGCAGATTTCAACAAACGCAAGACCAGGGCGGCACTGTTGCCGCCCTGCGGGTACGATGCAGCCGGGCAGGTTCAGGCAGCCTTGCGCCGGGCGCGGCGGGCAGGTGCCGGCTTGTTGGTGTTGGCGGCCGGCGTTTCGGGTGTGAACGGTGCCGGATTGTAAGGCTCTGCCTTGCTTGTCATTGGTTCGGTGCGGGTGCGCGCGATGACCAGGATCAGCACCAGCAGGGCACCAGCTGCAAGTGCACTGGAGACGATGGTGCTGTACTGGTCAGTGATATAGACATTGCCGGCGAATACGGTCAATGACGCGGCCAGGGCTGCCGTCATCAACCACCCGGTGATGGTTGCAGCGATTTCATTGTCGAGAATTGCGGCAATGCCGGGCATTCGAAACTGCCTGTAGGCAAATGCCATCACCAGGAAAGTTGCCGCCAGCA
Source organism: uncultured Anderseniella sp. (assembly GCA_964390445.1). Taxonomy (GTDB): domain Bacteria; phylum Pseudomonadota; class Alphaproteobacteria; order Rhizobiales; family Aestuariivirgaceae; genus Anderseniella. The sequence continues at coordinate 14,245 of CAYMJJ010000001.1, read as the reverse complement.
TGCCGCCGCCGAGGTATCCGTTTTCCAATTCATGCGCTCCTTCCAGCACGCGTTAAACGAGTTGAAGCTGCGCGGCATTCACGGCGGATTGGTGGATGAATTGCGCCGGAATTCTGGCCGTTTAAAATTTCACCTGCGGTAGTGGCGGACGAACCGGCGCAGGATGGTTGCGGGCGCGTGGACGTTGGCCGCATGACCCTGGGCGATCAGGGTTCCGGCTTCTTCAGGTGCGAAATAGCCGCGATCCTTGTAGATGTTGATGCGGACTTCGAGCCCGTCGGAATCAAGCTCCGGGTGGAACTGGGTGGCATAGACATTGCGGCCATGGCGGATCATCTGGAATGGACAAGGGTCCGACGCCACCAGGTGGACGCACCCTGACGGCAGCGCCTCGACGGCTTCCTTGTGACCGACGAAGGCCTCGAAGCTGTGCGGCAGGTCTTGCAGCAGCGGGTCTGACTGGCCGTCGGGCGTCAGGTTGCAGGTCGTTGGCCCGACCGGCTCGGCATACCTGTCCTTGCCGACGGGTGCACCAAGGTGATGGCCTAGGATGCCGATGCCGTAGCAACAGCCCAGGAAGGGCAGGTCGCGAGCAGTTATGGCGGGCATGAGCGACAGCACGGTTTCTTCTATTTTCTGTTCTGCGGGTGACTTGCTTTCAGGTGCATCGCTGACACAACCCGGACCACCGCCGACGATGATACCGGACAACTGGTCAAGTGCGAGACTGGAGGGCAGGGTGTCGCGCTCCATCCGGATGCGGATCGTGTCGCGCTCAGCAAGGCCGCCCTTGGCGAGCATGGCCTCGTACTCGTTGTCAGCGGCCGGGGTTTCAGGCCGCAACTGAAGGATGAGAAAAGGCAGGGAAGTCACTGGCCGCCCAGCGCCTTGTAGACAGCCATGGAAGGCCTGCCGTTGGGCTTCATGCCGTTCTTTTCCTGCACCTGCTTGATGGCGCGGGTGGTGACCGGTCCGATCTTGCCGTCGGCCTCGCCGATGTCATAGCCGGCCTTGAGCAGCAGCTTCTGCAATTCAAGCCGCTGGGCACGGCTTAGGCCAGGGTCATTGGTAGGCCAGCGCGCGGACAGTTCACCGCGACCCTTCAACCGGTCGGACAGGTGGCTGATGGCCAGCGCGTAGGATTCAGCTGCGTTGTACGAGTACAGCGCATCGAAGTTCCGCCCGACCAGGAAGGCCGGTCCGTTGACGCCGGCCGGCAGCAGCAGGCCGGCGGAGAAATTCGATTTCAATAGCGAGCCATCGACATTGGTAATGCCGCGACGCGCCCAGTCCTGCACGTTGGCGCGTTTCTTGCGGCCCGACGGACCGTTGTAGCCGCGCGGCAGCCTGACCTCGAAACCCCACGGCTCATTGGAGCGCCAACCGGCCTTGACCAGGAAGTTGGCGGTAGACGCCAGGGCGTCGGGCACCGAGTTGACAAGGTCGCGGCGGCCGTCGCCATCGAAGTCGACGGCAAGGCGGCGATAGGTTTCGGGAATGAACTGGGTCTGGCCGAACGCCGACGCCCAGGACGAATACAGGTCGTCCAGCTTGATGTCGCCCGCCTGCACCAGCTTCAGCCCGGCGATGAGCTGACGGGTGAACAGATCCTTCTTGCGGTTGGCGCAAACCAGGTTGACCATGGCGTGCGGCAGGAAGAACTCGCCACGAATCTGTCCGTAATCGCTTTCGATGCCCCAAAGGGCCGCAATGATATAGCGGTCGGTGCCGTATTTCTGTTCGACGGCAGCCAACGTCTTGGCCCACTTCTGCATGTTGGCCTTGCCGTCGGCAATGCGGGGCTCGTCCACCAGGAAGGCCATGTAGTCCCAGATCGGGGTGCGGAACTCGGGCTGGGTGCGGGAGAACCGCACCACCTTCTCGTTGTATTTCGCGCCATCCAGTGCCTTCGATGCCAGAGACGCAGGAATGCCTGCAGCGATGACCTTGGTCTTGAGGCCGGCAATGCAGGCGGGCGAGACTTGCGACTGTGCAGGCGTAGCCGCCAGCACGGTGAACGTCAGGGCGGCAGCAGCAAGGCGCATCAGGTCCGGTCTCCGTTTGTCGTGATCAGGCCCAGGGACGAGCAGTTTCCATCCGGGCTTCGTAGGCCTCGATGGAGGCCTTCTTCTCAAGCGTCAGGCCGATGTCATCAAGGCCGTTGAGCAGGCAGTGCTTGCGGAACGGGTCGATGTCGAAGGAGATGACGCCGCCATCCGGCCCCTTGATCTGCTGGGCTTCCAGGTCCACGGTGACGGTGGCATTGGCACCACGGCGGGCGTCGTCCATCAGTTTGTCGACGTCTTCCTGCGACAGCATGATGGGCAGGATGCCGTTCTTGAAGCAGTTGTTGTAGAAGATGTCGGCGAATGACGTGGCGATGACGCAGCGGATGCCGAAATCGAGCAGCGCCCATGGAGCGTGCTCGCGCGAGGAGCCGCAACCGAAGTTGTCGCCCGCAACCAGGATCTGCGCGCCCGACCAGGCGGGCTGGTTGAGTACGAATTCCGGGTTCGGCTTGCCGGCATCGTCGTAGCGCATCTCGAAGAACAGCGACTTGCCCAGCCCGGTGCGCTTGATGGTCTTGAGGAACTGCTTCGGGATGATCATGTCGGTGTCGATATTGGTGATCGGCAGGGGCGCTGCGACACCGGTAAGCGTGGTGAACTTGTCCATCAATCAGGTTCCTTAAACCTCAAGAATCGTCCGGGTGATGTGTGCCGCGTCAATGCGGCAGCGTCAAGGTGCGAGGTGATTCATGCGTTGCCCTGCCTTGCCCGCAGGTCGGGCAGGCCGATGCCGGTGGATTCAAAGCCACCATCCACCGAAAGCACCTGGCCGTTGATGTAGCTGGCCTTGGCGGAAATCAGGAAATGGATCGCCTCGGCGATCTCGCGCTCGGTGCCATAGCGGTTGAGCGGGATCGAGTCGTGGTAGCTCTGGCGGATCGCATCATCATGCACCTTCATTGCCATGGCCGTGTTGACCGGGCCGGGGCAAACACAGTTCACGCGGATGCCCTGGTTGCCAAGCTCGGCGGCCTGTTGCTTGGTCAGGTGGATCACGCCAGCCTTGGAGGTGCCGTAGGCGGTGCGCAACGTCGATGCGCGATGGCCGGAAATCGAGGCGATGTTGACGATGGCACCGCCGCCCGTGCGCAGCATGACCGGGCTTGCCGCCTGCACCATCAGGTAGGTGCCGGTCAGGTTGGTGGCCATGATGGCTTGCCAGATGTCGTAGGAGGTCTGGGCGATGGGGCCGAAGTCGGCGATGCCGGCGTTGTTGACCAGTGCGTCGAGGCGGCCGAAGTGTTCGGCGGTATGGTCGACGGCGCGCTGCACGTCGTCCGGCACGGATACGTCTGCGTCGATGCACAGAACCTCGGCCGGCAGGCTTGCGCGGGCTTGAGCCAGCGTCTCGCGGTTGTTGTCGAGTGTGGCGACCCGCCAGCCATAGTCGAGGAAGGTGCGGACCGTCTCCAGGCCAATGCCGCGAGCGCCGCCGGTGACCAGGCAGACCTTTGCAGGTGTGGAGTTCATGAGAATAAGGCCTATCCGTATTGACTGATGAACCAGTAGACGAGATAGAGCGCCAGCAACGCCGTGGCAAAGCGGCCAATGCGCTTGCCCCAGATCACCACGGGATCATTTGCATCGTCCTCCTCGGAGGACTGGCCCGCGCCGAGCAGCTTTTCGGACTGCTCGCCCAACCGCTTGAGGTCGGCTTGCGCGCGCGCCACGGTTTCGTCGTCGCGTGACCTGCCGGTGGACTTGCGCTTAGCCATGCCAGGTCACAATCACTGCACGGTACGCGGCAGCGGCGTGGCAGCCTCGATCTCGGCTTCCAGCTGGGCCACCATCTCGTCGGACAGTTCAAGCTGATGCGCAGTCTCGTGCACCATGACATGGGTCAGGACGGCTGACAGTTCATCGCCGGTTTCGACCCAGTAGTCGAGTACCGCGCGTCGGTACATCACCAGTACGGGCTGGTCGTCCTCGGCACGGCGCAGCAGGCCCATGATGTCAAACGGCGTCTCGGCACCGGTCTCGTCAAGGGTTTCCTCATCGGGAAACTCTTCCACGACGATGGCAATCTCGCCGGTCAGGTCGCGCAGCGCAACGGGCACTGCGTCCCACACCTTGCGGGCCAGCAATGATAGATCGCCAGCCGTCGGCGCACACATGTGCGCCCAGCGGCTGTCACTGTTGAAGTTGGGACTCATGGGCGGGATTTTGCCAGCCTATGGGCCTGAACACCAGTCCTGAAATCAGGTGTTTGCAATGCCGGTACGGCTTCAGGACAGGCAGGCCTTCTAGTGGATAAGGCCGGTGGCTGCGTAGGCCATGATGGCACCGGAGGCCAGCGTGGCGGCAATCAGGAACACCAGCACGCGGCGAAGGAAACGCGTGTCAGCGGTTGCGGTTGTCATGGTAATCCCCCTGCGAACTCTGCTTACTGACCATCCCCTGCATGGGGGATGCTCACGGTTGTATACAGGGCTGTTGTTTCAGCCCGGTTAACGGTTGCTACACCATAAATTGCACTGCGCTGCAAGTGCAAAACCCGACATTGCGTCAATATCTGGCGTCAATGAGCCGGCAGGCACAGGGCTGGTGGCCTCAGCCCAGGGTCCTGACATCGACGAAGTGGCCTGCGATGGCCGCAGCCGCTGCCATGGCAGGCGAAACCAGGTGGGTACGGCCCTTGAAGCCCTGCCTGCCCTCGAAGTTACGGTTCGAGGTGGATGCACAGCGCTGGCCGGGCTTGAGCTGGTCGGGGTTCATGCCGAGACACATCGAACAACCGGGCTCTCGCCATTCAAAGCCGGCCGCGGTAAAGATCGCGTCAAGGCCTTCGGCTTCTGCCTGCGCCTTGACGATGCCTGAGCCGGGTACGATCATCGCGTAGTCGAGCCGGTCGGAAATCTTCTTGCCTTCCACGATGCGCGCAACCTCGCGCAGGTCCTCGATGCGGCCGTTGGTGCACGAGCCGATCCAGACCACATCGAGACCGATATCGGTGACTTTCGTACCAGGCGTCAGGCCCATGTACTCAAGGGCGCGCATCTTGGAGGCGCGCTTGTTCTCGTCAGCAATGCTGGCCGGGTCAGGCACGGCACCGGAAACGGAAATGACGTCTTCGGGCGAAGTGCCCCAAGACACGATCGGCGGCAGTGACGCTGCATCCAGTGTGATGATCTTGTCGAAATGGGCGCCTTCATCGGTGAACAGCGTTTCCCAGTACTTCATGGCGGCATCCCAGTTGGCACCCGCCGGTGCCATGGGGCGGCCTTTCAAGTAGTCGTAGGCCTTCTGGTCGGGGGCGATCATGCCGGCGCGGGCACCGCCCTCGATGGTCATGTTGCAGACCGTCATGCGGCCTTCCATCGACAGGTCGCGGAAGGCTTCGCCGACAAACTCGATGACGTGGCCGGTGCCGCCTGCGGTGCCGATCTCGCCGATGACGGCGAGGATGATGTCCTTGGCGGTGGCGCCCCTGGCAAGCTTGCCGTCCACCTGGACCTTCATGTTCCTGGCTTTTTTCTGGATCAGCGTCTGTGTGGCCAGGACGTGCTCGACTTCGGACGTGCCGATGCCGTGGGCCAGCGCGCCAAATGCGCCGTGCGTCGAGGTGTGGCTGTCGCCGCACACGATGGTGGTACCGGGCAGGGTGAAACCCTGCTCAGGGCCGATGATGTGCACGATGCCCTGGCGCTTGTCGGTCTCGGAGAAGTACTCGATGCCGAACTCGGCGGCGTTCTGGGCCAGCGTCTCCACCTGGATGCGGCTTTCGTCTTCGGCGATACCCTTGGTGCGGTCGGTGGTCGGCACATTGTGATCGACCACCGCGAGGGTCTTTTCGGGCGCGTGCACCTTGCGGCCGGTCATGCGCAAGCCTTCGAAAGCCTGCGGGCTGGTGACCTCGTGCACGAGATGGCGATCGATATAGAGCAGGCAGGTGCCGTCGTCTGCCTCGTGGACCAGGTGGTCGTCCCAGATCTTGTCATACAGGGTGCGTGGTGCCGCCATCTCTGTTCCTCGAATGCGTCAGGCATTTGCCGGTCATGCGCCTTGCTGGTTGCAAGACGACTTGAGCAAGGTCATTGCCGGTGATGAATTGGGCCGCAAATTAGCGATGCCCGTCAGGTTTGTCATCCTGAAATGCGCAAACCGATTGCCGGAAAAGCGAGCCGTCAGCGACGCCGCCGGCAGAAGACGGCATCACCGTCGATGGCGGGCAGGCCGAAGCCGCCATCGCAATTGGTGGCAAAGCCGAGCTGGGTGATCTGGCTGATCGAGTGCACCTGAAGCCTGGGCGCAGTCCATTCCTCGCGGCCCGCGGCTTCGTACACGTTGCAAGGCGTTTTGTCGTTCTGCATCAATCAATCCACACAGTACGCTATAAACATATGCGCGGCCCGGCAGGGCGCAGCGCAGCAGGGCCCGGCGGGGCTTCCACTGCGCTCAATGTCTCATGGTATTCCTAAGAATTGGTGTATGAGCCGGTGCAGCAGCAACGTGCGGTGGCGTTGAGGGTCAACGCTCGTAGGCTTCCGTGCGAACGTCCACCGATACGTCCATGCCAAGAAATTCGGTGCCGGGCGTGTGCACATAGGTGCCCGAGATCGGTGTGGCCTGGAATGGTGTCCGGGTTACGGCAATGCGGATCAGCGCTGAACTGCCAACGATGCGGTTGGTCGGGTCGAACTCGATCCAGCCTTCTTCCGGCAGGTATATTTCCGCCCAGGCGTGGGTTGAACCGCCGCCCTGGTGGTCGGGTGCGCCGTTTCGGGCGGTATTGAGGTAGCCGGTCACGAATCGCGCCGCGAAACCGAAGTGACGGGCGGCCTCCATGAACAGCAGCGCAAAATCGCGGCAGGTGCCGGAGCCTCGCTGGATGGTGGTTGCGGCACTCTGCGTGCCCAGTGGTTCCCGGCGTTGATAGGTGAAGGTTGCGTGGATCAGGTCCGACAGCTGGCGCAGGAATGCCAGCACCTCGTCCGGCCTGTTGGTCATCGAACCGTCGAGCCAGTTGGCCAGCACCTCCCGGTCGCCGGGGTTTTCAAGTTGCATGAAGGGCGCGAGGTCCACCCGGTCTTCATCCGCATAGGTGACCGGCATGGCTGTCCCGACGCGATCGGGAGAGACCAGGAAGTCCTCGTGGGAAAACCGCCGCACCAGCAGTTCACTGCGGATTTCAAGGGTATCAGCCGGGTCCGGGAACGACGCGATGGCGACCGAGTTGCCGAACGTGTCGAAGTACCAGCGTAGGCTTGGCTCCGGCGAGATGAAGATCGCTGACGACACCAGCCGCATGTCATGGCCGTCGCGCGGACGCAGCAGCATGCGGTGATCACCGAACATGACAGGCTGATTGTAGCGATACCGTGTGGTATGCTGGATGCGAACAGCTGTGACCATTGGAACCTTTGGCGCGCCCATCCGTAGATGGGTTGTGTCCCCGACGGGAGAAGCCCTGTCAACATGGTCACTCATCGTCTTCCACACAAGGATTGCCGCCATGCTCATCCGCATCGGTTTTGAAATTGCCGTGTCATGCCCGGCGCCGGTGCCGATGTTGCTGGCGTTGTCGGTGCACAGCGGTTTCACCGGCCGGTTCATTGGCGAGGACCGGGTTCGCTGCACGGCAGGTGATGACGTTCGCGAGTATGTCGACGGGTTCGGTAATCGCATCACCCGCACCACCGCGCCGCAAGGTCAGTCGACCTACTGGTCAGATTGCGTTGTCGAGTTCGATGCGCGCCCTGATGCCGTGGTGCCGGACGCGAAGCAACTCGAGATACCGCAGCTGCCCGACGATACGCTGCGGTTTCTCATGGCCAGCCGGTATTGCGATTCAGACACGCTCGGGGAGTTTGCGTGGAAGCAGTTTGGCCAGACGCCGCTCGGCTGGGCGCGGGTGCAGGCCATTTGCGACTTTGTCCATGATTACGTCACCTTCGACTACAAATTCGGCCGACCCGACAAGACCGCCGGTCACGTTCTGGCGGAAAAGACGGGCGTGTGCCGCGATTTTGCCCACCTGGCCATCAGCCTGTGCCGGGCGATGAATATCCCTGCGCGCTATTGCAGCGGCTACCTCGGCGACATCGGCGTGCCGGATGCGGGCTTTGACGATTTCTGCGCCTGGTTCGAGGTGTACCTGGACGGCCGGTGGCACACGTTCGATGCCCGCTACAACGTGCCTCGCATCGGCCGCATCCTGATGGTGCGGG
>CAYMJJ010000001.1:0-5909 GCA_964390445.1 uncultured Anderseniella sp. | reverse complement strand
ACGTTCGATGCCCGCTACAACGTGCCTCGCATCGGCCGCATCCTGATGGTGCGGGGCGACGACGCATCTGACGTGGCCATGGTCACATCGTTTGGTGCCTACGAGCTGACCATGTTCCGGGTGTGGACACACGAACTGGCCGATGGGACCGACGATGCAACGCTGATCGAGATGCTGCGCGAACGCCCGCATCCGCAGCAGCGCGGTCTGGGTGGGCAGACCACCACGTCGGCCTACATGGCGCGGGCTTGAATCCGGGTTTAACCGGCGAAAACTTTGCTGAAAATTTGGATCAATTTTCGCGACCGTTAACGCCAGAAGTTTAAATCCGCGTGGGTAAAAAGGCAGGCGATAAGGCCCCTTGGAGTTACAGCCCCCTCAATGTTCAATAATCCGAACCAGAAAAAGACCGAGCCAGTAAAGCTGGTGCTCGCAGACGGACGCGTTGTGTCCGGCACACTGATGCTGCCTGTCACCAGTGAAGTGCGCCGTGCGCTTGGCGGCGATGGTGCCGTGGTGGAGTTCCTGCACGAGAACGGCGATTTTTCGCTGGTCGCCAAGTCGCAGATCATCGAGATCATCCTGCTGAACGAAAGCCAGCGGACCGAAGCTGTCGCAGCCTGACGGCCGGGCGCGCCTGCGGGGGCTTCAAGACTCACGGCACTGCGTCTATGCAGGATGGCATGGCTGTCCAGCGTGTGCGAGAAACCGATCTCTATGAACCGGTCAAGCGGCTGCTTGAAGCGTGGGGCTATGTGGTCAAGGCCGAGGTCGGCGCGGTCGACATCGTGGCGTGCCGCGACGGTGAAGAGCCGCTGGTCGTTGAACTGAAAACCGGGTTCAGCCTGGCGCTGTTTCACCAGGCCGTCGAACGGCTCAAGCTGACCGACCTCGTGTATGTCGCGGTGCCTGCAGGCTCAGGCCGGGCCGATGCGAAAGCCCTGCGCCGCAACGTTCAGCTGTGCAAATGCCTCGGCATCGGCGTGATGACGGTGTGTAGCGCAACGGCAGCCGTGGACGTGCTGGCCGACTCGTTGGCGGCCCGTCCGCGCAAGGCAAGCCGTCCGCGCCAGAAACTGCTCAGGGAATTTGCGCGGCGCACCGGTGATCCGAATACCGGGGGCCAGACCCGTGCCAGGCTGATGACATCTTACCGGCAGGATGCGTTGCGCTGCCTGGGCGTGTTGCGTGATACCGGGCCCGCGAAGGCTGCCAGCGTGGCGACGGCAGTAGGCGTTTTGCGGGCGCGCACCATCATGGCGGACAATCATTATGGATGGTTCGTCCGGGTCGAGCGCGGAATTTATGCGTTGTCGCCCGCTGGTAAGGCCGCAGCGGAAGCGTTTGCCGGCCATCTGGAGCAGTTGGCGCAGGCTGAGTCCTGACCCTAGCTGGCAACTTCCTGTAGCCCTGAAAACCTGCGGATGCGGACGAGGCGCAGGATCAGGTACGCCAGCAGGCCCGCAGGCCCGAACAGGAACGACAACGCGAGGCATGGCAGCAACAGCCAGTGTGATAGTCCGCGGCGGTGGCCGTCACGTGCAATCCAGGCACCGACGAACAGGTCGAACGCCAGGAAGTGCACCCAGCCGATCAGCACGCCGAGCGGCGTCGAGAACAGCAGGCTGACGGCTCCCAGACTGTCGAAGCCTGCTCCTTCAACACCGGGCGTGAAGCCGATGGCATAGATGAGCACTGCCACGTAAATCACGCAGTAGGCAGCGATATACCAGCCGCCGTGAATGAGGGTCATTGTCACTTGCCATCGCGGGGCGAGTGCCAGCAGCAACCATGCTGGCAGGATGCCGGTGTTGATGATGGTGAAGGCTGTTTCGGGGGACATCAGCATGGCCTGGATAGCTGTTACATTGCGGTCTGTTGATCGAAGAAGGATGCACCGGTGGGGATTTCCGGCATCTCCATTTCGAAGCTGGTGGCGCGGATGCGGCCAGGCTCGGTACCAGCCAGCAGCAGCCCGGCATGGCGGCTTGGCAACGGGTTGGGTGTGAGCGGCATGGCATCGGCAGCAGCGATCTCGGCGATGAACAGCGTGCGCGGCGTGTCAGATGCGTTGGCGCTTGAGGCATGCAGCACCCGCGAATGCATCAGGCAGGCCGACCCGGCCTTGCCCATCTGGGCGATGGCGCGCGCGTCCATGTCTGCGACGTGTTCTTCCGCGATGGCGCCAGTAAACCTGCCGTTCTGGCGCAGACTGTAAAGTGGCCCCTTGTGCGAGCCGGGCACCACCCGTAACGGGCCGTTCAGTTCGGTGACGTCATCAAGGAACACGAGGCAGGTAACGACATCGTCGTTCGAGTGCGGGTCGTAGGTGAAATCCTGATGCCACTTCACGGTGGTCGCGGTACCGGGCAGCTTGGAGTTGAGCTTGGAATGATGCAGGCGCATGTCTGGCCCGATCAGGTCCTGCAACATGGCGATCATGCTGGAATTGGTCAGTACGTCGAGGAAGATGTCCTCCAGCTCGGTGGGCGAAGCGACGCGGCGCAGCCCGGGCCGATCCGCCGTGTGACCCGGTTCGAGGTCGAATCGGGGCCGTCCGTCGGCCTGTTCACCATAGGGGGTGGCATGCTGGCGCGACCCCTCAACCCAGCGGTCGAAGGCCGCCCGCATGCCATCGAGCTGTTGTGGTGTTACGGCATCTTCCACTGTTATGCAGCCATTGCGCTCAAAGTCGGCAACCTGCCTACTGGTCAACATGGGCATGTGGGTGATCCTCTTGATTGATCGTCAGGTGGGTCGGTGAAGCGTGCTGGTCATTGCTGGTGATCCCGGGTCAATGCGTCCACATAGGCACCGATGGCGCGTGCGGTCGGTGTCATTGTCTGGCGCCAGAACAGCATCGCCATCACTGCGCAGGTGGCCACCATGCAGGCGATTGGATCAACCAGCAGGAACAGGGCAGCGACGGCATAGTAGAATCCGCGGATGCCGTTGTTGAAACTGCGGATGGCCTCCGACAGCACCACGGACGTGGCCTCGATCTGTGCCTTGATCAACGGCGTCTGCTCGGCCTGTTCGGGCAAGCCGCCAGTCAGCGCGACGGTATAGATCAGCTTCCTGAGTGCGTAGGTGAACGAGAAGAAGCTGATGGCGAGCACCAGCACTACCACACCTAGATTGACAGCCAGCAGTTCAACGCTCATGGGTGCAAAAAAGTGAAGTCCGGAGATGACCTCGTTCACCGCCTTCACGTTGGCGAAAGTGCCGAGCAGGCCTGCCACCACGATCAGCGTTGCGGACCCGAAGAATGACACCGAGTTGATGATCTGGTTGAGCAACAGTGCATCGAAGGTGCGGTTCTGGCGGCTGGTCGACAGCGTCATCCAGCGCAGGCGGACGGCACCAAGCTGGGCATTGAGCGTGCCGCGCCCGAACAGCCGCAGCAGGGGCGAATAGAGCGTCCATGCGGCAAACAGCAGCGCGATGGCAATGGCGTGGGCAAGGGTGAAGTCTGCAGGTATCATGGCCGCGAGCCTACAACCCGCCGACCGGCCTTGCCAGCGGCATCACGAGTGTTTCCAGACCCATGTCAGACACTATCCCCTATGCCAGTTTCAGCGAAACAGAACACCGGCGCCGGCTCGATGAAGCGCGCGTGAAGTTGGCCGAAGCCGGCATCGACGTGTGCATCTCGATGGCACCGGAGAGCCTTTACTATTATGGCGGCTACGACTCGTGGGTAAGCGTCAACAGTCCGCAGGCGCTGGTGTTTGCGGTAAGCGGTGATGACCCGGCTATCGTGCTTCGGGACACCGATGTGCTGCTCGCGCGGGAATCAAGCTGGGTGAAGGACCTGCGCGTCTACCGGCTCATGGCGGACGACGTGCCAGGACTGATTGCACAGGTTGCCCGCGAGAAGGGTCTGACTGGCGGCAAGGTGGGTATCGAGACGCAGTCCTACGCCGTGACCCACGCGCTGGGCGAGGCGATTGCCCGGGCGGTTGCGCCGGCACAGATCGTGGACGTGACGGCGATCATGGGCCAGCCCAGGCTGATCAAGTCGGCGGCTGAACTGGTCTACCTGCGCCAGGCAGGTGTCCATGCCAACAAGGGAATTGCGGCGGCCCGGGCGGCGCTGCGGCCTGGAATGACGGAGATCGAACTGGCGGGTGTGATTGAACACGCCATGCGGTCGTCAGGCAGCGACTACTGGTCAATACCGACCGAGCTGTCGTCTGGTGAGCGCACGCCGGGCGGGCACGCCACGCCGCGCGAACGGGTGATACAGCGCGGTGATCTGGTGCACCTGGAGTTTGCCGGGGTGGAACGGCGCTATCATGCCACGGCGGTGCATACGTTTGCCTGCGGTACTCCATCTGCGCGGGCGCGCGAGGTGTATGAGGTCTGCCGGCAATCGCTGGCAGCGGGCATCGCGGCGGTCAGACCCGGCGTGCCGGTGGCAGAGGTCGAGGAGGCGTCTCTGGTGCCGGTGCGCAAGGCAGGGCTGGAAGACGCTGCAGTGATGCGCTTCGGCTATGGTATCGGGGTCGCCTATCCGCCGATCTGGCTGGAGCCCTTGCAGATTGCGCGCGGGTCGGACCAGGTGATGCAGCCGGGCATGGTGTTCGTGCTGCACGGTTACCTGCAATTGCTGGACGAGGGGCTTGGCGTCATCATGGGCGGCACGTATCACCTGGGCGAGGGCGGACTGGAGATGATTGCAGGCAGCGGAGACGTGCCGCTGGAGATGATCTAGCAGGGGGCTGAGATGCCAGACACTACAGACTATGTGGCGGCCAACCGCGAGGCGTGGAACGAGGCCGCACCACGCCATGCCAGGCACAACCAGGAACGGCTGAAAGCATCTCTGGCAGGTGGCTACAACCACCTGTCGGATGAATACGTCGCGATGCTGGAACGGGTCGGCATCAGCGGCAAGAGCGTGGTGCAGGTGTGCTGCAACAATGGCCTCGACCTGCTGTCAGCCAAGGGCATGGGGGCAGGCGAGTGTCTCGGCATTGACCAGGCTCCGGCGTTCCTCGAACAGGGACGCGAACTGGCGATGGCAGCCGGTCGTGCAGACATGAGCTTCCTGGAAGCTAACGTCTACGCGTTGCCGGCGGAACTCGCTGGCCGGTTCGACATCGTCATGACCACCATCGGCGTGACAGGGTGGATGCCCGACATCAAGGGGTTCTTCGCGGCGGTGGCGGCGCTGGTGAAGCCGGGTGGCCACTGGGTGATGGAAGAGATGCACCCGGTGCTGATGATGTATGAACCCGACCCCGGCGGCGGTCCGTCGCGGTTGACGCATTCCTATTTCCGGACGGAGCCGTTCAAGGAAACTGCAGGGCTCGATTACTACGGCCACGAGGCATATGACTCGACGCCGAATTACTCGTTCACGCACAAGATGTGCGACCTGGTCAACGCGGGGATTATGGCGGGCTTGGAACTGCAATTCATGGACGAGGTCGGCCGCGACATTTCCAACTTCTGCGAAGACCTCGAGACTGCCGAGGCGTTGCCGCCGCTTGGCCTGTACATGCTATGGCACAAGCCCGGCTGACGGCCCGGCGCTGCCAAAGACTGCCGGACTGGCGCTTGCGTCGGCGCACAATCCGGCAGGGTGAAGCAGGGTGGCGTCAGTCTGCGGTTTGAACCTTGCTATTGCGCCGGTGCCGGAGCCGGTGTTGGCAAGGCAGGGGCAGGCGCCACGGTTTCGGGCTGCGATTGCGGTGCTGTCGACAGTGTGTCCGGCTGTTCAGCACCGGAGAACGTGAAGAACGCCAGCAAGCCCAGCAGTGCTGCGGCAGCGAGCGCCAGCAGCCAGCCATTTGAAGACCCTGACCGCGTCCGGTACTCCGGCGGGTGGGAGCGGGATTCGTCGTGATAATCGGCGGCCATGGAAAACCCTCCATCTGGATGGCCCACCAGCCCTTCTCACA